>DASRSO010000015.1:0-14381 GCA_035656375.1 Cyclobacteriaceae bacterium
CGCGCGTAACCCGGTACATTTCGGAGTATAGTGATAACAACTGCGCGTTGTCGTAGAGCATCTTTTCAAAATGAGGGGCAAACCACTGACCATCCACCGAGTATCGCGCGAAGCCGCCGCCGGCGATATCATATAGTCCTGCGCGCGTCATCTCACGTAACGTGATGGCCACCATGTCGAGGGCTTCGGTATTGCCTGTGATCTTGTAGTAACGGAGCAGAAACATCCAGGTGGTTGGCATAACGAACTTGGGAGCTTTGTCCATTCCACCATACTCGTTATCGAAACGCGACCCGAGAGTTTTGAACATGTTGTCGAGAGCGGATATGTTGAATGTGCGGTCGTTGTTCGATGCGAAACGTTGGAGGTCGGAGCGATTGAGATGTTGTGCGAGTTCGTCGGCAGACTGGTCGATCTCGTTGCGCCGTTGTTTGAAGGCGATGGCGATCTGAGAGAGGACATTCGTCCAGTTGTGAGGGGGGAAGTATGTTCCGCCATAGAACGGTTTTTGGCTTGGGGTGAGGAACACGTTCAGGGGCCATCCGCCGTTTACGCCGAGGGCCTGTACGGCTTCCATGTACACCTGGTCTACGTCGGGGCGTTCTTCGCGATCGACTTTGATGCAGACGAAGTTTTGGTTCATGATGGTGGCGATGTCGTGGTTTTCGAACGATTCGCGTTCCATGACATGGCACCAGTGGCATGCGGAGTATCCGATGCTTACGAGGATGGGTTTATTTTCGGAAGTGGCTTTATTGAGTGCTTCGGTTCCCCATTCGTACCAGTCGACGGGGTTGTGGGCATGTTGGAGGAGGTATGGGCTGGTGGAGTGGATGAGACGATTGGGCATGTTGAGCTACGCTGAGTTTTGAAGTGTACGGTTTTCCTTACAATCGAGCAAATATCCAGCCTTATCTCGACCCAGTTGGCTGTTTGGGATATTATCTTTGGAGCGAGATAGGTAAACAATTCCCTGGGCAAGGTGTGGTGGTGAAACATCTGCCATAAATGTAGTCTAATCTGCATCGCCCCCTGGGGTTCTATCTCTCTTTACACTAACAGGGTTGAAGTTTAAAGCTTCAACCTTTTTTTATGTTAATATTCCTCGACGAAAGCGGCGATTTAGGGTGGTCGTTCAATCGACCGAATGGTCATGGCGGCTCAAGCCGGTATGTTACCATTGCGGGCATTATATTGGAGGAGAACGCAATTAATCAATTAACATGGTTTATCCTGGAACTCTATCGCAAATACAACCTTACTCCCGGTATCGAAAAGAAGGGCGCCAGTTTCTCAAGTAAGGAAGCCGCATTCATTATCCGCGGCCTGCGGAGGCTACAAGAGCATTCGCCATCATTCAGGATTATTTCAATAACCGCACGAAAAGAAAATACCGGTGCTCCGCTAAGGCGAGATAGCAATATTTTCTACAATTATTTACTAAACGTCCTGCTCACCGACCAGTTGAAGCATGTGGACCTTGCAAATATTACCCTCGATAACCGGGCAGTTAAGGTTGGCAGCGACAACTCTTTCGAGGAATGCCTCAAAACAAAATGTTGGGGCGAACTAGGTTTGCAAACACAGATATCTGTTCGGTACGATAACAGTGATCAAAACTACGGCATATGGATCGCCGACTGGATCGCTAATTTTATTTGGCGTTACTATGAGAAAGAATCAAAAGATGGTTACCACGAATTGAAATATTTTGAAAATCAATTCTCTGAAAAACTCGTCTTCAGATAATCCGCGCTTCAAGATCCCTTATCTCCTCTGAAACATCCAACTCTCCCTTCAATCCTTCAAGTTCTTTCAACACCCCCTTCAAAAACTCCTTATGCTTACCCGTTCCCGGCTGAAACGCCCTATGGGCCAACGACCTCGAAACTTTCTCCCACCTCTTATTCAATTCCCTCGTCTCCTCCGAAAAATACCTCTCTCCAAACTTCTCCCAGATATAATCAATTGCTACCTGCGATGGATGGAGCATATCCTTCTCATAGAATCTATAGTCCCTCAGATCATCCATCATGATCTCGTACGCCGGAAAGTATTCAACGCCAGGAAAACTCTTTTGAATTTCATAGATCGCCGTTCGAAGGATAGACTTACTCACAGAGTTCAGCTCAAGAGTATCTTTAATGTGCCGCACCGGGCTCAGTGTAAGAATGATCTTTTTATTGGTGTGAAATTTCCCGAACGACCCGACGATCTGCTCCACAGATAATAATTCTTTTTCAAACTCCTTCGCCGGACGTTTATGACAATTCGCTACGATGTCGTTTTGATATTTATAAACCCATGCGGTCCCGTACGTGATCATCATCACATCGAACTCGCGCACGTTAGCTAAACCTTTCCTCAAAGATTCTCTAAGCACTTCTTTGTCGCCATCCGCAAACTTCGAATGAAAATCGAAGTTCTTCCACAACCCCTGGCTCTCAATAAATGATTTCTCTTCCGGTTCATTCAACATCAGGTTTTTGTGGATCGAAACCGGGTTATACACTGTCCCCAATGGATTCACCAATGCGTTGAACTTGCTTTCACTAAGCTTTTGACCGATATTATCCGCAAAACACGAACCCGCCGTGACGATACGACTCCGGTGATCGATCATCGGGCGAGGCATTACTGTTACTTCAGTCCTGAACTCCATGAATACCAATATCAACAATCTTTATAAAATCTCTTCAAAAAAGACCCGGTCCATTATCGGCCTCATGTCGGGCACCTCACTCGACGGCCTCGACATTGCCCTGTGTTCAATAACCGGCTCCGGCCACGACACAAAAGTTGCATTAAAGAAATTCACCACCATCCCTTACGACGACGATATCCGTCGAAAGATCCTGAACGTCTTCGCCAAACCCACCATCGAATTCAAACTCCTTTCTGAGCTCAATGCATGGCTCGCCGTAAGACACGCAACAATGATCAACGCAACACTCAAGCGCTGGAAGATCAAATCAAGTTCCGTAGACGTGATCGCCTCGCATGGTCAGACCGTCTTTCATGCCCCGAAAGCTGTCACACCAGGTGTTTCCGTAAACTCCACTCTGCAGATCGGCGACGGCGATCACATGGCCGTCACAACAGGCATCATTACCCTTAGCGACTTCAGGCAAAAACACATTGCCGCCGGCGGGGAAGGAGCACCTCTTGCAGTGTATGGCGACTATCTTCTGTTCTCAAAAAAGAATGAGGATCGAGTTATGCTGAACATTGGGGGTATCGGAAACTTTACATTTCTCCCCGGAACATTAAAAGCGGATAAAGTTTTTGTTACCGATACAGGACCCGGCAACACGATGATCGACCAGGCCGTGCGACAGTTCTTCCCGGGCAGATCGTTCGACAAAGACTCAGAGATCGGTCTTTCCGGCAGCGTGAATAATTCTTTGCTCTCTGCTTTAAAAGAGAACGACTTCTTCAAGCTACCATTCCCGAAAACTACCGGTCCCGAACAATTCAACCTTGAATATTTGCGTCATGCTCAACAGCAATCGGGTACAAGTGCGTTAGGTATTCCTGATATTATCGCCACTCTCACCCGCTTCAGCGCAGAAACCATTTGCGAGGCTATCATCCGGGCATCAGGTCGTAATAAAAAGCAACACATCTTCCTCAGCGGAGGCGGAGCCCACAATCCCCTCATGGTCAAATCAATAAAAGAACTCCTTCCCGGGTGCATTTTTTCTACCACCACCGACCTCGGTATCGACGGCGACGCCAAAGAAGCAGTGCTCTTTGCCATCCTCGCCAACGAAGCCCTTGCCGGCGGCAAAACCAGCTTCGGCAATCGCCATAAAGTACCTTCGGTTTCGATGGGTAAAGTTTCGTTTCCCAAGTAATTCCTGCTAATTTTCGAGCTCGCACGCCAGGTAGGCGGGCCTTAAGTTTTTACAACCATGCTACAGGTATCTCCTGAAAAAATTCCCCTCAAGATTTTTGAAAAGTCCGAAAGCGCTTCCGAGCACGTCGCAAAAGAAATTGCCGCACTCATCCGCTCGAAAGCAAAGGAAGGTAAGAACGCCATACTCGGCCTCGCTACCGGCTCGACACCAACCCGCGTTTATGCCGAGCTGGTGAAGATGCACCAAAAAGAAGGTCTGAGCTTTAAGAACGTTATTACTTTTAACCTCGACGAATATTATCCTATGCCGCCCGACTCGCTCCAGAGTTATGTGCGGTTTATGAACGAGCACCTGTTCGACCATATCGACATCCCAAAACAAAACATCAACATCCCCGACGGTACCCTCGGTAAGAACGACGTCGCCGCCTTCTGTAAAGAATACGACGATAAGATCGACCGCCTCGGTGGGATCGACTTGCAAATACTGGGTATCGGCCGTACCGGTCACATCGGTTTCAACGAACCAGGTTCATCCGAGAAATCGCCCACACGTATGATCACCCTCGACCAGGTTACGAGGATCGACGCAGCCAGCGACTTCTTCAGTGAAGCCAACGTTCCCAAGAAAGCTATCACCATGGGTGTCGGCACGATCCTCAAGTCGAAGAAGATCATCCTCATGGCATGGGGCGAAGGCAAAGGCGGTGTCATCAAGAAGACTGTCGAAGGACCGGTCACCGACCAGATCCCCGCTACCTTTTTGCAAAACCATCCAAACGCACTCATCGTACTCGACACAGCCGCATCGTTTCAACTTACCAAAGTCAAGACGCCATGGCTGGTCGACAGCATCGACTGGAATCCGAAGATCATCCGTCGCGCCGTCGTTTGGTTGTGCCAGTATATCAGGAAGCCTATCCTCAAGCTTACCAACAACGATTACATGGAGCATGGCATGGGCGACATACTCACCCAGTTCGGCTCTGCGTATGAAATAAACATTCGCGTATTCAACGAACTTCAGCATACCATCACCGGCTGGCCCGGCGGTAAGCCTAACGCCGACGACTCGAATCGTCCCGAGCGCGCAACGCCATTCCCGAAACGCGTCATCATCTTCAGCCCTCACCCCGACGACGATGTGATCTCCATGGGAGGTACATTCATTCGTCTCGTAGACCAGGGTCATGAGGTTCATGTTGCTTACCAGACTTCCGGAAACATTGCAGTGTTCGATGAAGATGCAATTCGCTTTGCCGACTTCGTACGGGACTTCAATGACCAGTTTGGCTTGAATCGCGCCGATGCAGAGAAGTTCTATCAACGCGTCGTTAAAGAACTCAAAGAAAAAACTCCGGGCCAGGTCGACAGCCCCGAAGTGCTCGCGATCAAAGGACTCATTCGCAGGGGAGAGGCAAAAGCGGGTTGCCGCAGCGCCGGTATCACCGACGAGTTTGCACACTTCCTCGACATGCCTTTCTATGAAACTGGAAAGGTGAAAAAGAAACCTTTGAGCGATGCCGACATCGACATCATTGTTAACCTTATCAAAGAGGTCAAGCCCCACCAGATCTACGCTGCAGGCGATCTTTCCGATCCACACGGTACACACCGAGTTTGTCTTACTGCAATCTTCGCCGCACTCGAGCGCCTGAAGAACGAACCGTACATGAAGGACTGCTATGTTTGGTTGTATCGCGGAGCATGGCAGGAGTGGGACATCGACGAGATCGAAATGGCAGTGCCACTTAGTCCCGAAGAGCTCATGCGCAAGCGTAAGGCGATATTCAAACACCAGTCACAGAAAGACAGTGCGTTGTTCCCCGGTAACGACAAGCGTGAGTTCTGGATGCGTGCAGAGGACCGCAATCACGCGACAGCGGAAGCCTATAACCAGCTTGGATTTGCGGAATACGAAGCGATCGAAGCGTTTGTCAGGCATGTGTTTTAGGGGGTAGTTTTCCGTAACTCCGCCGCTGGCATTGTTGTAACTTAGGTGTATGCATACACCTCGTTACTTGCCGTCATTGCTGTTTGTGATTGCACTCGGTTTGCTGATGGCGTGCGACGAGCGTGAACCCCTTGATGCAAATCGAGGCTATTCTCTTATAACACGCTGCATTTACAGCTTATATCCTGTTGCTTTCGCCGACCTTCCCTTTTCTGCCAGGGTGGAATTTAACGCCGTCGATGAGGTAGATACATTGAAGACCCAGTTCAGGATCTCCTTCGGCGATGGCAAATCCGAACTGACACCACAGATCACCGAGATCTCTTCGATGCAGCCTGGTGTGCGAAGATATACCTCACATTACGTATCACATACATATGGAACAGGAGGTGACTATCGTCTCGAACTGTATGGGCTTGATGACCGCCTGAGAAAGGATACCATTGTTACGATCCATAAGGCTCCAAAAAAATTAGGCTCAGCCCCAACCACTTATAGCAGCAAGTTCTTGTGGCAGGACATGTCGAACGAATATCATTACATCCATGTTCCGCGCAAACCCGATCTGTCGATCGACCGGTGGGCTGTAACCAAACTTACTCCGTCATTAGATTCAGTAAGTACCGGTCAGCCAGTTGATGCTATTTGGCAGGACGCGACGAATTTTGTGTTACTGCCTTCTGGAAACTTCATACAGGTAAGGCGCGGTGTTATTCAGCAATTTGATAATACAGGCAGATTGTTGGGTGGCTACGACATGAAACTGCAGATGCCAACCGGACGGTTTATAACAGCAGCTTTTGTAAACGGTAACCTGTTGATTGCAGGCGATTCAGCAAAGCACCTTATCATAAGGAAGGTAAGTCTCGACGGCAAGGTCTTGTTGTCCCGGAAAATTGCGGAACTTGAAACTGGAACGCGAGGCAAGGTTCCTGTTTTTACTTCGGATGGCGATCTTGCTTTGTATTATGTAAAAGGGCCGAGAGGTGGAAGCGAAATATACATCTATGACTTGAATGGAAACATAAAATCAAAAACTTCAGTTGATCTGCCTGTTCTTGGTGTGTTTCCCGTGGATAGCGGCCTGGTTGTGCAAATGGGAGGACAAGATGTAGTGGCGGGAACGATGAGAATGGATCTACGGGGAAAAATACTGTGGGTTAACGGTTTGTCGATACAGGAAGCAGGGGATGAATCCTGGATCTTTGGAGAGGGTGATGACACGTGGATATTCGGCGGTCAAATGTTTGCAACGAGGATCAACTCAAGCGGTAAGTTTGTTTGGGACAAGTATCTCACAACCAATTGGGATTATGTCGCAGCAGTCACAAGGAATAAAGCCGGAAATTTCGTTATCGTGGGCCGGCGATCATGTTTACTGGCTCAGTATTCTTCGAAGCCGTGTGCCGCAGGCGCCTTTCAGTTCATCCTGCTGGAAGTTGATAAAGACGGAAATATTATAGATCATTGAGGTCTATGAAGCACTTTGTTAACTGGAACGTGAATGGTATCCGATCGATCGTCAAGAAAGATTTTTTGAAAGATGTGAAGGCAATGGATCCCGATGTACTCTGCCTGCAGGAGACAAAGGGCGCGGAGGATGAGGTGGCAAGCACGCTGCAGCTCCTGCCCGGGTATCATGTTTATGTCAATTCATCCAAAGCGCGCAAAGGTTACTCCGGAACAGCAATCCTCTCGAAGGAAGATCCGATCAACGTTACTTACGATATCGGCCTGGAAGATTATGACCAGGAAGGGCGGGTGATCACCGCAGAATTCCTTACATTTTTCCTGGTGACAGTCTACACGCCCAATGCCGGCGACGGACTCGCCCGTTTGGATTACCGCGAGCAGTGGGATGCGTCGTTCAGTAACTATGTAAACTGGCTTGCCAAAAGAAAACCGGTTATTGTGTGCGGCGACTTGAACGTGGCACACAAAGAGATCGACATCGCACGTCCGAAAGAGAATTACAACAAGTCGGCCGGGTATACACAGCGCGAGATCGATGGGTTCCAGCGGTTGCTCGACACGGGATTTACCGACACATACAGACTGTTAAAGCCCAAAGAGGTAAAATATACCTACTGGAACTACGTTACCTTTGCAAGGGAGAAGAACGTAGGGTGGAGGATCGACTATTTCCTCGTCACAAAGGGGTTGGTTGAAAAAGTAAAAGACGCCGAAGTGTACGATCAGTACATGGGCTCAGATCATTGTCCGGTAGGACTAAAAATCGATATCTGATATATGAAAAATTGGGCAGCAATCATCTTGTTGTTTATCATAGGATCATGCTGTACCAAAATGGTTTGTCCTTGTGTTGACCAGGTGATTATTGATTTTCGCCTGGATCCATCGGACAATTTCTCTGCGACCGAAGCAAACGCCTTTTATATAGTTACAACCAACAAAGAGTTTGTTCCCATCGATTCAATGGATTTCAATTTTCCGTTCAATATCATGCAAACTCACGGAGATCAAAATTTCCTGGTGAAGAACTCCCTTACCGGTAAGGTCGACACAATTTCGAAGATCGCATACATTCCAAAAGATTCCACTTTTGAATGCAATGACTGTATTCTCAAGAAAGATATTCAGCACTGCACACTGCTCACCTCGAGGGAACTCAATCACAACGGAGAAAAAGTGAAGGGCTTTACGGTATATATTGGCAAGTGACTGTGATTCCGGCAAAAGGTACACGTCCAGCCGAAGCCCGGCATAACACTAAGGCACTCGCTCAATCAGGGCTCCCAAAGATTTAAGCCTCGCCTCAATATCCTGGTAGCCTCGATCTATCTGGTCGATATTCGATATCTCGCTCGTACCCTGTGCCGACAGCGCCGCAATCAGCAAAGCAACACCCGCACGAATATCCGGCGACGACATCTTTATTCCCCTCAGGGGGATCTTCCGATCCAAACCAATCACAGTGGCACGGTGAGGGTCGTTCAGGATCACCTGGGCTCCCATATCGATCAGCTTATCAACAAAGAACAAACGGCTCTCGAACATCTTCTGGTGAATGAGAACAGTGCCCTTCGCTTGTGTAGCCACCACCAATACAATACTCAGCAAGTCGGGAGTAAATCCCGGCCACGGTGCATCGGCCACCGTTAGTATCGAACCGTCGATAAACGTTTCGATCTCGTAGCGTTCCTGTGTGGGAATGTGAATGTCATCGCCACGAAACTCCATCTTGATGCCAAGACGCCTGAAGATCTCGGGGATCAGGCCAAGCATATCGATCCTGCAGTTCTTGATAGTGATCTCAGACTGCGTCATCGCCGCAAGGCCAATGAAGCTGCCGATCTCGATCATATCAGGCAGGCAGGTATGTTCCGTGCCGTTAAGCTTCGTTACGCCTTCAATCTTCAACAAGTTAGAACCGATACCGCTGATCTTAGCACCCATGCGATTGAGCATCGCACTGAGTTGTTGCAAGTATGGCTCACATGCGGCGTTGTAGATCGTTGTGGTACCCTTCGCCAGCACCGCTGCCATCAGAATATTTGCAGTACCCGTTACGGATGCCTCATCGAGCAACATGTATTTGCCCGTAAGATGCGACGCATCGATGTGGAACAGGTTTCCATCTTGTTCATATTTGAACTTCGCGCCGAGGTTCTGAAATCCCAGGAAGTGAGTATCCAACCTGCGACGACCAATCTTGTCGCCACCGGGCTTCGGGATACTTGCCGACCCGAAGCGGGCCAGGATAGGACCGAGCAACATCACAGATCCACGCAATGCCGATGCCTTCTTTCGATAGTCGTCGGACTTGAGGTATTCTGTGTTGATGTTGGCAGCTGTAAACCTGTAAGATCCCTTGGCGAGTTTTTCAACCTTGCAACCAAGGTCGCCAAGCAGTTCGATCAGCTTATTGACATCGATGATGTCGGGAATGTTGTGAATGGTGACCGGCTCGGCGGTGAGGAGCGGTGCACATAATACTTGTAAAGCTTCATTTTTGGCTCCCTGCGGATGAATGTCACCCTTGAGCCTGGTGCCGCCCTTGATACGGAAAGAACTCATTGATCCCTTCTGCGGTGATTATTATGTCCCCTGTTCTTATTGAATGGTCTTCCGCCGTGGCGTTGTTTGCGGTCGCCGCGATCTCCACGATCACCACGCTCGCCTCTTTCGCCGTTGCCACCCTGTCCGTGTGGCTTCTTCTTTTCGCGATAAAGTTTTTCGAAGAGGTTATCTTCTTTCACTTTATCGATACTTACATTAAGCGTACCATTTGAGATATTACGGATGTCTTTCACGATCACTCCGTCGTCGAGACTTTCTTTGTTCCAGTTTGAATAGAAGGTCTTCATCAGCTTGCCGATGTAGATCACAGCCTCTTCACGGTCTTCAGGAGTTTCTTTCTTTGCTGCTTCTTTGATCAATCGCTCTACGTTCTTTCCGTAGTGCTTGTACTTCACATCCGTTTGAGGATATGACATACGTGTGGGCTTCTTGAAAACTGTTTCCCGATCCGGTATGGGGAAGGGGCTGTCGAGATCAAGGTCGAAATCAGCGATGATATAAAGGTCATCCCAGTTGCGCTGGGGATTTTCGGGAGCTTCTTTGGCGATCGGGGCAAGTTGTTTGATAAGCTCGATCAGTGTGTAAGCCATATCCGTTCTTTTCTTCTTATCAGGTATGCTGCGGATATAGTCTACCAGTTTCTGAACGTTGCGGCCATATTCTTTTAGAATAATAAGCCCACGTTGCGTGTTGTATTCCATCTAATTAAATGTAAAGTGATTTTTAAAATTGCGGCATTGTATGCACCGTACCTTCGCCACTAATTCTCATGTATTCTGAGCTTGGCAAAGCTAAGTAATAATGTCTTTTCTCCAAAATCAGTAAAGTTGATCTTAGCCTTCCGGTCGGCGCCCGTCTCATCGAGCTTCATCACGGTTCCAAACCCGAATTTGGGATGTTCTACCTTCATTCCCTCTTTTAACCCGCTTGTGTCGCTGGGCGTGAAATCGACCGGGGCCTTGTAGTTCGTCTGCTTGGCCACAGGCTGGGAGCTGATGGTCTTCTTCATGCCCGTAACGAATGATTTGGCATAGTTAGGATTCGGAGCCACCGACTCCATTCCGCCAAACTTCGTACTCACCTTAATGTATCGGGCATCCAGGTCGTCGAGGAAACGACTGGGTTCGCAGTTCTTCAGCCTCCCAAACCGGTACCGTGTAAGTGCATAGGAGAGGAACAACCTCTTTTGCGCCCGGGTGATCGCCACATAGAACAACCTGCGCTCCTCCTCCAATTCCGACCTCGAGCTGAGCATCAGCTGTGAAGGAAACAGATCTTCCTCCATACCCACCATGTACACGTATTTGAATTCGAGACCCTTCGCCATGTGAATGGTCATCAGGGTAACTTTCTCGGGATCGTGGTCCTTGTCTTCGTCGTTGCTGGTCATCAGCGACACAGCCTGGAGGAAGGAACCAAGACTTTTGTCTTCAGTCTCAGGATTGTCGACGAATTCCCTGATCGCGTTAAGCAATTCCTGCACGTTCTCATATCGACTCAGACCTTCGACGGTCTTGTCTTCGTAAAGCTCTTTCAACAGACCCGACGACTTCGCGATATCTGCCGCCGATTCGTAAGCATCGCGGGTTTGCATGTCGATCTGGAAGCGCTTGATCCGGTTCACGAAGTCTTCGATTGGGCCGGCTGCCCTTGATCCAACAAAATGCTGGGCGTTCTCAAGCACCTCCCAAATGGAAATTGCATGGTCGTTTGCCGCCACCACGATCTTGTCGATCGTTGAGTCGCCAATGCCTCTCTTCGGCAGGTTTATGATCCGGCGGAACGATGCTTCGTCCTGCTGGTTCACGGTATACCTCAACCAGGCCAACAGGTCTTTGATCTCTTTTCGCTGGTAGAACGACAGTCCGCCAACGACCTTGTACCGGATGTTCATCCGGCGTAATGCTTCTTCAATTGCACGCGACTGGCTATTGGTGCGGTAGAGTATCACGAAGTCGCTGAACTTGAGTTGCGACTGCATTTTCTCCTCGAAGATCGACGACGCCACCAATCTACCCTCTTCGTTATCAGAAACTGCCTTAATGAGCTCCACCAATTGCCCATCCTCATTCGCGGTCCAGATGTTCTTGGGAAGCTGCGCTTTGTTCTTGGCGATAACAGAATTCGCGGCGTCAACAATAGTTTTCGTCGACCGGTAGTTCTGTTCGAGTTTTATGATACGCAGATCAGAATAGTCTTTTTCAAAATTCAGGATGTTCGAAATATCCGCGCCGCGAAAGGCATAGATACTCTGTGCATCGTCGCCAACCACGCAGATGTTCCGGTGTACCGACGCCAGCTTTCTCACGATCTCGTACTGGCAAAGGTTTGTGTCCTGGAACTCGTCAACCAAAACATACTTGAAACGATGTTGATACTTGTTGAGAACATCGAGATGTTCCTTGAACAACTTGTCGGTGTTGAACAAGAGGTCGTCGAAATCCATCGCGCCCGACTTGAAGCACCGTTGTGCATAGTTCTTGTAAATGTTATGGATCTCTGGACGCATGTTCGAAGCGTCGTCGGCAATGAGCACCGCATTATTCTGGTAGTCCTGCCACGAGATAAGCCTGTTCTTGGCCGCAGAGATACGGTTGTGTACGGTGCTCGGCTTGTACTGTTGTTCGTCGAGGCCCATCTCTTTCACCACCGATTTTATGAGCGAGCGTGAGTCGTCGGTATCGTAAATGGTGAAATTACTGGGATAGCCAAGCCTGGGAGCTTCGGCGCGGAGCATTCGTGCGAACACGGAGTGGAAGGTGCCCATCCAAAGGTTGCGTGCCTCGGGACCGACGATCTTCTCGATACGGTCGCGCATTTCTTTTGCGGCCTTGTTCGTAAACGTCAATGCCATGATGTTGAACGGGTCAATACCCTGGTTGTACATCAACTGTGCGATGCGCAAGGTCAACACCCGGGTTTTACCGGAGCCTGCGCCCGCTATCAGCATGCACGGTCCTTCGGTATTGATCACCCCTTCACGCTGGGGCTCATTCAAGCTCTGCAGAAAATCAATCATCCTCGCAATTTAATTGTCCACCTGTGGCGGAAGGGGAATATTGTAAAACAATTTTCCTTATTATTAATTCAAGTTGTGAGTTATAGTTGATGCAGGAGTTTAATTAAAATTTAAAAGACGCTGATTTATTGCACGTTATGCCTGAACTCCTCTTTCCTGACGATAGCTTACCCTCAACCGCCGCGGAGAGTTGGGTGCGCCACAAAGTCGAAACCATCGCGCAATACCTCAGCTCTTTTGCCAGTCAGCTTGCCGGCAAAGTAGACGATATCATATTCGTCGATCTTTACGCGGGTAACGGATTGTATTCTATCGGGGCCCGTAAGGAGCTCTTCGCGTCGGCTGCACTCAAATCGCTCTCGCTCGAGGTTCCAATCTCGAAGTTCATCTTCTGCGAAAAAGACGGCGATCGTCTCGGCACCCTCAAGATCCGTGTGAACAAATATTTCCGGAACAGGCACATCATCCTGCTCGACGGAAAGCCGGAAGACATTGTGAGCCGCCTCGACCTGTACGTTCCGCCCACGCGCGGCAATTACAAGTCGGCCGTTATCTGCCTTTGCGATCCCTTTTCACTCGAGATGCCATTCGACTGCATTCGCGCCCTTGCCGAGAAGAACTTTTCTTTCCTGATTCCATTTACCTTTGCACTGAACGACCGGGTGAACTATGAGTTTTACCTGGTTGATAATCGAGAACGACTGAAGAAATTTATGGGAGCCGACAATCTCGATCGTATTGAAAAAGACGTTGACAGCAATTGGGTGTTTTATAAAAAGCTGGTCCAGATCTACCAGGGCAACCTGTTGAGTATGGGTTTCAATGCAGCCACGTCGGTACACAAGATCGATTCAGGTTTAATGGAACTTCCGGTGTACTACACCGGGTTCTATTCGCGAAACGTATCGGCCCAGGATATACAGGAGGATGTAGAGTCGACACACAACGTTCAATTTGATCTATTCAATTCATGATAAAAGTAGGAGAGGTACTGGTTTCGGAAGACATTAAGTCGGTCGAGTTCGTCTGTCACCTGGAGAAGTGCAAGGGAGCCTGTTGTGTGGAGGGTGACCTGGGTGCGCCACTCGAGGAGGATGAGCTCGAAACCATGAAGATGATCCAATCGAAAGTGAAGCCCTACCTCACTCCCGAAGGGAAAGAGGCGATCAAAAAACAGGGGCCATACATTCTCGATGAAGACGGCGATTATTCTACCCCGACGATCCAGGGACGTGAATGTGCCTACGCGCATTACGATAAGGAGGGGGTTTTGAAGTGTGGCATCGAGCAGGCCTACCTCGATGGAAAGATCAGTTTTCGTAAACCGATCTCCTGTCATTTATACCCGATACGGATCACAAAGAAGAAGGACTTTGAGGCGGTGAACTATCACAAGTGGAGTATTTGCTCCGCTGCCTGTGCTTATGGGAAGAGTTTGAAAGTGCCGTTGTACAGGTTTTTGAAAGACCCCCTCATTCGAAAATACGGCGAAGACTGGTACAATGGAC
>DASRSO010000016.1:0-11317 GCA_035656375.1 Cyclobacteriaceae bacterium
ATATTTGAATGTATTTCTCTGGTCTGGATTCAGCTTCGTGCCATCCATCACATCTTTGAAAAGCTGCTCCGGGTCGTATGCGCTTTCTTCTTCGTAGTAAAGATTTTCCAGGCCATGATCCGACAACCTGCCGCCGCACGAGTGGAAGAACTCCGCACGGTTATCAAGGGCAGCAAGAAGATCAGAAAACCTCTTGATCACAACGCCGCTCGCCTGCGACAACTTTTCGATATAAGCGCGATACACTTTGGGATCTTCTACCGCGAACGACTTATCGGGGCGGAAGGCAGGGAACAAACCAATCTTGTAACCTTCCTTTTTCGCCATCTGGTGATACTCCAGTGAATCGATCGGGTCGTCTGTCGTACATATCGTGTCGACGTTCATTCGCTCCAGCAACCCACGTGTATAAAAATCTTTTCCCTTCAACATTTCGTTGCCCTTCGCGTAAATGGCCTTCGATGTTTCAGGCTTCAGAAGCTCTTCGACTCCGAAATATCTTTTCAGTTCGAGGTGGGTCCAGTGATACAAGGGGTTACGCATCGTATACGGAACCGTGAATGCCCACTGGTCGAACTTGTCTTCGTCGCTACCATTGCCGGTAATGTATTTCTCTTTCACACCGAGAGTTCTCATGGCGCGCCACTTGTAGTGATCGCCCGCGAGCCATACCTGGCTCATGTTCTCGAAATTCTGGTTTACCGCAATATCGTGAGGCGAAAGGTGACAATGGTAATCGATGATTGGCATCTTCGAAGCGTAGCCATGGTATAGCTGCCTCGAATATTTGTTTTGCAACAGAAAATCTTCTGTTATAAAAGAAGTCGCGATGCGGGGTGTTAGGGTGCTCAAGGCTATTTCTTTTTAATGGATGATTGGCGAATAATTAGCTCAGGTTTTAAAACTATTTTTTGGGGTATGAATTTCAGGTGTCCTTTGGTGATCTCTTCCAGGAAGATCTCGGCAGCCGCGTTGCCCATTCTCATACTGTGCTGGTCGACGGCCGATAACGTTGGTGTGGTGTAATCGCAAAACAACTCGTTGGTAAAAGCAACCAGCGCCACATCGTCGGGCACGCGATAACCTTTCTCCTTCAGCACCTGCATGGCACCAAGTGTAGCCAACGCACTGGCTGAGAAGATTGCATCAGGCATCGTCGGCAGCTTAAATAAATGCTCGACACTTTTCCGCCCATCTTCCAGTTGAAGGTTGCTTTCTATGATAAGACTCGGATCGTACGGCAGCCCGTGCGCCTCCAAAGCCTCGCGATATCCGCGCAAGCGATCTTTGTAAATGCTGATCTTCTTGAAGTTTGTGAAGTGTGCAATGCGGGTAAATCCTTGTTGGATCAAATGCTCTACTGCCTTGTACGATCCGAAATAGTCGTCTACCACCACATGACTTACTTCCAGTTCGCTATTACCCCGGTCGAACATGATCAGCGGGATCCCTTTCTCCTTCACCTTCATAAAGTGACTGAAGTCGTCGGTCTCTTTCGAGAACGAAACGATGATGCCATCGACCTGTGCATTCAGCAATGCGTTTATGTTCTGCACTTCCTTTTCGTAGCTGTCGTAGTGCTGGCAGACCATAACGTTATACTTGGCCTTGTTTGCAATTTCTTCAATGCCACGGACTACAGAAGAGAAAAAACTCCGGTCCACCGAAGGCACTATGATACCAATGATGTTGCTGCGGCCGTTGCGTAGTGCGGCAGCAATGTGATTGGGCTGATAATTTAATTTTTCCGCTACGCGCAATACGGCCTTCTTCGTTTCAGTACTAATGCGCGGGTGATCTTTAAGCGCACGCGAAACGGTTGAAGCAGTTATATTCAGCTTCCGCGCGATGTCATGTATAGTTGTCTTTTCTCGTTTCATTGTTCATTCGAAGGTTTTCCTATTGTTGCAAGGATACCTCCATCTACATAAATAACCTGCCCGTTCACAAAATTGCTTGCCGAAGAAGAAAGGAACACAGCCGTTCCCACAAGGTCTGCCGGATCTCCCCACCTGCCGGCCGGCGTTCGATTTATTATAAACTCATTGAATGGATGCCCACCCACACGAATCGGCGCTGTCTGCTCCGTTGCAAAATACCCGGGGCCGATCGCGTTCACCTGTATATTGAACTTCGCCCACTCGGTGGCAAGATTCCTGGTCAGCATCTTTAACCCACCCTTCGAAGACGCATAAGCAGCTACGGTGTTACGGCCTAGCTCGCTCATCATCGAGCACATGTTAATGATCTTTCCGGCGCGACGGGCAATCATATGCCTTGCGACATTCTTTGCAACCGTAAAGGGTGCAACAAGGTTCACATCGATCACCGCCCTGAAATCACTCGTCTCCATTTCCAACGCCGGTGTTCGTTTAATGATCGCCGCATTGTTGACGAGGATATCGATTGGTCCTGTTGACTCGATTTTGTTAATTCCGTCTTCCACCTGCTTTTCGTCGGTGACATCGAACAGGTATCCCTCTGCATTTAACTCTTCAGTAGCTTTTTTCAACCGCTCTTCGGAATGCCCGTTGATTATCAGCGACGCACCAGCTTCGCGAAGACCTTTTGCAATAGCCATTCCAAGCCCGTGTGTTCCACCGGTGATGAGCGCGCGCTTTCCCGAAAGGTCGAAGAGCTTCATGATTATCTGATGTCGGGAATTGTTACAGCGTCCATGTCGCCATAGTCGAGATTCTCGCCGGCCATTCCCCAAATGAATGTATAGTTGCTCGTGCCAGCGCCGCTGTGTATCGACCACGGCGGGGAGATAACAGCCTGGTGATTCTTCAACCAGATGTGTCGCGTTTCATTCGGCTGCCCCATCATGTGACATACCGCCTGTCCTTCCGGCACTTCGAAGTAGAAGTATGCTTCCATGCGACGGGTATGTGTGTGTGGCGGCATGGTATTCCAGACACTACCGGGTTTCAATTCGGTCAGGCCCATCTGCAACTGGCAGGTGGGAAGCACGCTGTTGACCAGGAGCTTTCGTATGGTCCTGTGATTGGATGTAGCCAGGTTGCCGAGCTCTACGGTTTCGGCTTCGCTGAATCCTACTTTTTTATTTGGATAAACTGCGTGAGCAGGGGCAGAGTTGAAATAGAAATATGCCTGGCCGCCTGGGTTCGATTCGAAGGTGATGTCCTTTGCGCCACGGCCGATATACAGTGCTTCCTTGTTGTTGAGAGTATAGGTGTTGCCGTCGGCTTTTACGGTGCCGGGGGCGCCCACGTTTATAATGCCGAGTTCACGCCGTTGCAGAAAGTATTCGGCTTTCAGCTCGTTGAATGGTTCCAGCTTGAGGCCCTGGTGAATGGGCATTGCGCCGCCGATGATCAGCCGGTCGAAGTGTGAATAGGTCAGTTGCACGGTTCCGGCGACGAAAATATTCTCGATGAGGAAGTGTTCCCGTATCGATTGAGTTGTCATGCTTTGAAAGTGGCCGGGGTGGACGGCGTGTCGCGATGAGACGGAACTCATGTAATTTAAAGTGAACTTAAAGATGCAAACTAATTGCGTAATCGGTTGCGCAACATGTTTAATTTTTTTGAAAAAAATTGCGCAGCGCTGGGTGGGATCGGGTTTTCCGCAGCTGGAAAATTGTTGAAAATTGCGCTGATTTGGCCGTTTTTGAAATTAATTCGGTCTTAAAGTTTGTGATTCTCGAAAAGTTCTTCTAAAATGCAATCGATTGCGCACATTTTTACTTATCAAGGTTTTAAATTTGGTTTGAATGACTCCCCGTAGATACCTGCGGGGAGTTCATTTTTTAAGGGCGTAACTTGGATTTATGACAAAGCTGTGGGCAATGTTAATCGTGGTCTTTCTCTGTGGCTGTCGCCCCGTCTCACAGCCGGTATACAGTTTTGCCTTCTCACTGGAAGTGTACAATCCCCTCTCAATCAGCCGACATAATGTTCTCATAAGAGTATCACCGCACGACATGGGTGAAATGTATCCCGGCTTCGAAAAGCTCAATGCCACCGGGGTGCGCGTGGTCGACCGCGAAGCAGAGATTGCAAGCGAATATGCCAACGGAAATTTTTTCGTTACCCTCGACAGCATGCGAGCCAAAGAAAAACGAACCCTCACCGTTTACTATCACACCGGAGAACTTGCTGTATCTAACTATACCAAGCGCACGCAAAGCCGACTTTTGAAGCAGGGACCTGCCCTTGAATCGGATAGGGTTGGGTACCGGATTACTGACCAGGGCGATGTAGGAGTGCTCGGCAAAAAAACGAAAGACATGGTACTGATGGGAATGGACAATGATCAGCCGGATCCAAATACGGTCAGGGTCCTTGACAACGGGAAGTCGTTTGGCCTTTTTGGGGTTGCATCTACAGATAGCACAGAAGTATCAATGATGGATGGGTTGTTGTGTTCGTGGATGGCTTCGAACTCAAAGAGTGTTACCTACGCATATTCTATCAACGCCGATAGTCGATGGGCAGAATGTGAGATGTTTTTCCGTGAAGGCAATTCACGCCTTGCAACAAGTATCCTGAAAAACCCCGCAGCGCGATTCTTTACCAGCCCGGGAACAGACTCTTCTTATGCATACATCGCTGCGTATGGAAGGCAAAGTCTTATCAACGACAATCTGGGACTTGCTATCGCCTTTGATCCAAAGTTGCTGATTAACTCTCGCGAAGACGCATACAATTACATTGTTGAACTTAGAGAGCACCCGGGTTTGGACTTCGTATCATGGCATTTTGCGGCCGCCTGGGAGCAAGAACCCAACGGCATTAAGACCGAAGCCGAGTTTATCAAATACCTCGACAATTCGGCACGGGAATTGGCTAACCCAGTCCGTTACTCCATCAAAGCCCCCAAATGAAGAGCGTACTGGCCATCTTGCTCCTGTTGATAACCGACATCGCAATCGGTCAGTCTTTCATCGTTACACGGAACTACCGTACCCGCCCCGAAAAGGAAAAAGCGATTATAGTTTTAGACTGGCAAAAGCTTCACGCGCAATCCGGCGACTTCGATATCATGGATAATAATTTTGGAAGAAAGATTCCCAAAAAAATTATCGATTCAAATAAGGACCGCCAGCCTGATGCAGTAGTAATTGACTATACTTTTGAATCGGATGAGCCTGTATATTCATTTTCAGTAAAGGCAAACAATCAGGATCGTCTTATCGTTGACGGCACTTTCACTCCCGACCCTCGCCTTGCAGTTACTTATCTAACAAAAAAAGAAGTAGAGAACTGGCCCGATAAGATCATCGAATCGACGATGGCTTTCTACCCCGAGCCGCCAGCCACATACAGCCACGAGTTTGCATATTTTTTAACTGCAATGTTTCAACGCTGGCAGGAGACCAAGAAGCCCGAGTATTTCACTTACATTAAAAAGTGGTGCGACCGCTTCATCGACTCGCACGGGTCTTTCAATCCAAAGTATTACAACGTGGCAGATTATCGCCTCGACGACCTGTTGGGCGGAAGGTTGTACGTTTCTCTTTATGAAGTCACCAAAGACAGCAAGTACAAAGGTGCAGCCGATCAACTCAAGCAACAGTTGCGTTATCAGCCACGCACAACCGACGGCGCTTACTGGCACAACCAGGTTTCTCCGTATCAAGTATGGATCGAAGGATCGTACATGGCCGACGTGTTTTCGATGCAATATGCTAAAACATTCAACGAACCTTCGATGTTCAATGAGGCAATGCAGCATATCCGGTTGATCGAAGAACACAACCGCGATGCGGGCACAGGACTGTTGTATCATGGTTGGGATGAATCGGGAAATAATGTTTGGGCAAACGAAGAATCGGGGACGTCGCCGGAGTTCTGGAGTCGCGGAATAGGATGGTACATGATGGCATTGTTAGAGTGCATCGATTATATTCCGCTCGAGAGCTTAGACAGGAAGGAAGTGGGGCCGTTGTTCAGCCAACTCGCGAAGGCAGTTGCGAAGTACCAGGATCCGAAAACCGGACTGTGGTACCAGGTGATCAACAAGAGCTATGAGCCCCGCAACTGGCACGAGACGTCGGCCACGGCAATGTTTGCTTACGCATTTGCGAAGGGTTATCGCAAAGGCATACTTGACAAGACCTGCCTGGCTGCCGCTCAAAAGGCGTTTGACGCCATCAGGGATAAGTATGTTTTTTTTGACGACGAAGGAAGACTATATTTTGATGGCGTCGTGAAGGTGGGAAGCTTGAATGTGAAGACGTCGAAGGGAGACCTGGATTATTATGTTTCCGTGGAACGAAGAGTTAATGACTATAAAGGACTTGGATCCTTATTATACCTCGCAATGGAATTAGACTAGAACCTAACAACACTATAACACTATGAGCTCACGGCGAAATTTTATTAAGAACGCAGCGCTTGCCACGGCTGCGGGTTACGTTGGCGCTTCGGCGTTCAGCGCAAAGAGTTATGGCAACATCATCGGCGCAAATGGCCGGGTGCGTGTGGGCGTTATCGGTTTCTCCGATCGCTTCCGCCAGTCGTTGCTCCCATGCTTCATGCATCACAACAAAGAACTCGACTTCGATATCGTGGGTCTTTCCGACATCTGGAAGCTCCGTCGCGAAGAGGGTGTTGCTCACCTTACTGAAAAGATGGGCCATGAAGTGATCGGCTATCGCAACAACGACGAGTTGTTCGACAGCAAGAGCGTCGATGCAGTGATCATCAGTACCCCCGACTTTCAGCACGCATTGCATGCGGCTGCATCTGTAAAGGCCGGCCTCGATGTATACTGCGAGAAACCTTTCGCAGAAACAATGGAAGACGCGAAAGTTGCATTGAAGGCAGTGAAGGAATCAAAGTCAATTATACAGATCGGCTCACAACGTCGAAGCGGACAGAACTATCACGCTGCGAATGATTTCATCCGTGAAGGAAAATTCGGCCCCATAACAAAAGTGGAGCTAACATGGAATGTGAACCAGCCAGGCAGGTGGAGGAGAGAAGCGCTCGTTGCAAAGATGGTTGAGAAAGACACCGACTGGAAACGTTTCATCATGAACCGCCCTGCCGAACCGTTCAATGCGCGCAAGCATCTCGAGTACAGGTTGTTCTGGCCTTACTCAAGCGGGTTGCCTGGCCAGTGGATGAGTCATCAGATCGATACTGTGCATTGGTTCTCGGGATTGAAACATCCGCGCAGCGTTGTCGCTAACGGTGGAATATATGTTTGGAAAGACGGCCGCGAGAACTGGGATACCATTACAGCTGTATTTGATTATGGACCAGAGAACGACCTGAAGAGCGGCTTCCAGGTTGTGTTTGCATCGCGCATGCATAATGGCGATGATGATCCAACCGAGATTTATTTCAGCAACGGAGGCGAGCTCAACCTTGGAACGAACAAGGTAACACCGACAGGTGGCTTGACCGACAGGCATGCCAATGCAATGAAGATGCAGGCCAACTTGTTGCCTACAATGGACCTTTCAGTGAACGCAGAAAAGGTTGTGTCGTCGGCAAACACAGGTGGCGACTCACTAACATCTGCACACATGCGTAACTGGATGGAGTGTGTGAAGTCGCGCAAAGAAACCAATGCGCCTGTTGAGGCGGGTTACTCACATGCCATTGCGTGCATGATGACGAATGCAGCGGCAAGAACCGGGCAGAAGGTTACGTTTAATGAGAAGACACAGGAAATTATGGCGGGAGGAAAGCCGTTTAAATACTGATACAAACCGCAGAACGTAGGATTACATGAATGTCGAACCGCAGAAGTGGCCGCAGACTTAAATTGTCTTAAAGATTTTCGATAGGCCGTCAGCTACTTCTACGGTTCTCCTGTTCATGTATTCCTCTGTTCTTCGGTTCTTACAGAGACACTCCTCTTTTCCACGGTATAAAATCATCCTGGCCAAGCTCGACAGATTTCGCAACCGTCTTCCCACTCGCCACATCGATAATAAATTCCAAAATATCCTCTCCCGTCTGCTCAATAGTCTTCTCGCCGGAGATAATTCCTCCCGTGTTGAAGTCAATGATATCAGGCATTCGTTGCGCGAGCTTTGTATTCGTTGAAAGCTTTATCACCTGGCTCACAGGATTTCCTGTGGGTGTTCCTAATCCTGTAGTAAACAAAATGATCTGTGCGCCAGAACCCGTTGTTCCGGTTGTGCTCTCCACATCATTACCCGGTGTGCACAAAAGATTAAGCCCGGGTTTCTTGATGTACTCAGCATATTGAAGCACGTCGGCAACCGGGGCGGTCCCGCCTTTCTTCGCGGCGCCTGCGGATTTCATTGCATCTGTGATCAATCCGTCCTTGATATTTCCAGGCGAGGGATTCATATCGAAACCAGAACCAACAGCTTCGGCAGCGCTGGAGTATGTGCGCATGAGCTTAATGAACAGGTCTCCCGCAGCAGCTTCATCACAACGGTTAATAAGATCTTGTTCCACACCACACAACTCCGGAAACTCCGAAAGGATCGTGCTTCCGCCAAGCGCCACAAGCAGGTCGGAAGTATGACCGATGGCTGGGTTTGCTGAAATACCCGAGAAGCCATCGGAGCCACCGCATTTCAAACCAACAACAAGTTTGCTCAATGGCGCAGGCTTGCGCTCGTTCTTGTTGGCTTCGATCAAGCCACTGAATGTTTTTTGAATAGCCTGTGTGAGCAACTCTTTCTCTGTGCCTGACTGTTGCTGATCGAGAATGATAACAGGCTTCGAGCCGGCCGGGTCGAGTTGGCTCCATCTTTTTTTCAAGGAGTCGATCTCTGCATTCTGACATCCGAGGCTCAGAATGGTTGCACCTGCAACGTTGGGATTGTGAATGTATCCTGCGATCAGTGCGCAAAGTGTTTCAGAGTCCTGTCGTGTTCCGCCGCATCCACCCTGGTGGTTCAGGAATTTGATGCCGTCTATGTTCTTGAAAACCCGTTGCTGTTTGGATGGGGCGTCTTTGGTTTTTAAGACAACCTCGCGACCGTCTTTAAGTTGTTGTACGAGATCGTGTACATATTCTTTATAGATATCGGGTTTTGCAAACCCGAGCTCTTCGGTGAATGCCTGCTTTAGAACTTCAACGTTCCTGTTTTCACAAAATACGAGGGGAACGACGAGCCAGTAGTTCGCGGTACCGACTTGTCCGTCGGCGCGATGATAGCCCATGAAGGTTCGGTTCTTCCATTTGGAGACGTCGGGGGGAGTCCAGTTGTACTGTTTGGTTTTGCTGGAGTAGGGGCTCGACTTGTGTTTGATATTATGAGTTCCGATGACGCCGCCGGCTGGAATGGGTTTGAGGGCTTTGCCGACGATGCCGCCGTACATGATGACTTCTTCGTCGGTGTTGAGGTCTTTATCGAGGAATTTATGTTTTGCGGGTACGTCGTCGGCGAGGGTGATGGTGGTGCCATTGTCGGAGATCTGGTCGCCGGCTCGCAGGTCGGTCAGGGCGACGTACACGTTATCTTTTGGATGGATTTTGAGGAATTTACTGGCCATGGTAGAAATGTGAATATCTTGTGCGCAATCGATTGCGCAAGGTATAGTTTTTTTTGTTATTATCGCGCATTAATGCTGCAATGCAACTGAAAATTGCCGCTATTTCTCTTAATTGAATAATGACAAAGATAGTTACGTTCGGAGAGATAATGCTCCGCCTTTCCGCCCCCGGCAACGCACGCCTCACTCAAACTCAGTCGTTCAACGTGGCTTACGGTGGATCCGAAGCAAACGTAGGTATCTCATGTTCACTTTTCGGTCTGAAATCGGAACACGTTACCGCCTTTCCCGACAATGATTTCGGCGCCGCTGCTACACAACACCTCCAGAAATTCGGTGTCATCACCAGTCACATCCAGTACAATAAAGAACGTATGGGTGTGTACTTCCTCGAAGAGGGAGCCATGCAACGCGCCTCAAGGATTGTTTACGACCGGTTCGATTCTGCTTTCGCGAATATCAAGGCTGGCTCGGTCAACTGGGAAGAGGTTTTCAAAGATGCCACCTGGTTTCACTGGTCGGGCATCACGCCCGCGATCTCACAGGGCGCTGCCGATGTTTGTCTGGAAGCAATACAGGCTGCACAAAAGATGAAGATCACCGTGTCGGGCGACATCAATTATCGTCGTAACCTGTGGCAGTACGGAAAAACTGCGGTGCAGGTAATGCCTCCGCTTGTCAAAGGAACAAACATCGTGGTTGGCGGAAGCGTGGATATTGAAAACAGCACCGGGGAGGTCGGCGAGGGCTTCGAAGAGAGCTGCAGGAAACTCATGAAGGCATACCCCGCTGTAAAGAAAGTCTTTAATACCAAACGTGAGTCGATAAGCTCGTCGCACAATAAGATCTCGGGGGTGGTTTTCAATGGCTCCGAAAAAATAAAATCGAAGCAGTATGATCTAACGCACATCGTTGATCGCGTGGGTGCAGGCGATGCGTTTATGGCGGGATTGATCTATGGATTGTCGAATGGAATGTCGGATGAAGAAGCGTTGGAGTTTGGTGTGGCTGCAGGTGCGTTGAAGCATAGTGTGGAACAGGATGTGAATGTAGTCACTGTGAAAGAGGTAGAGTCGCTGGTGCGCGACGAGAATGTTGGTAAACTTTTGAGATAAACATGGCCTTTTCAAAAAGTCAGATCATCTCTACTCTTAAGTCGACCGGGATTGCCCCGATGTTCTATCATGGTGATAGCGAGGTTGCGCGTGCGATTGTTGACGTTTCTTATGAGGGAGGTGTTCGCGCGATAGAATTCACGAACCGCGGACCGAATGCGTTCGAAGTATTTAAGAACATTCTCAAGTACTCAGAAAAATATCCGGGACTGATCATCGGCATTGGAACTATCATCGACGCGAAAACCACGGAGCGCTACATCAAGGCGGGTGCGAGTTTCATTGTGTCGCCGATCCTTCGGCCGGAAATGGCAGACGTTTGTAAAAAACACGACAAGCTTTGGATACCGGGAGCGGCAACGATCACCGAACTGGTGAACGCGAAGTTGTTGGGAGCCGATATCATCAAGATCTTTCCGGCCTCGGTACTGGGTCCCGGTTTCGTGTCGTCGGTGTTGCCGGTGGTGCCCGATCTTCAGCTGATGGCTACGGGCGGCATCGAACCGACCTACAGCAGCCTGTCGGCGTGGTTCGAAGCGGGAATTGTTTGTGCGGGCCTGGGTTCGCAGCTCATCACAAAAGATATACTGGCAAGAAAAGATTGGAATACCTTGAAGCATAAAGTAAACGATGCGATAACTATCGTTCGCCAGATAAGAGATTCGAATTAAACCCCTTCATCCGCACAATGTCAGAAACCAAGAGTTTTTCAAGTTACCGCTGGACAATTTGTGCACTGGTATTCTT
>DASRSO010000017.1:0-30735 GCA_035656375.1 Cyclobacteriaceae bacterium
TGCCGGGCATGTCGATTGCCGACTTCATGATCTGGGTTGCATAGTGATCGCTGTCAAGATTTGAAACACGCTCCATGAGGCTCTTGAATGCTTCGTCGCTAAGCTCCTGGTTCTTCAGGATCTTCTGGAACACTATCGTCAGGTAGTGATCGGAATCAAACGAATTGCTGAGAGTTACAAGATTGAACACCTGGTCGGTCGGCAATTTATTCGACAGCAAGTCTGTAAGTACCTGGGTCTTGTAGTGGTCGGAGTCGAACTCCCTGATCGATTCAAGAACTTTCTGGTACGAAGCCGCCGACAGGTTCTTTTGACCTAAAGCTTTCTGGATAACCACCGTCCTGTAGTGATCGGAATCGAAACCACGGGTCGAGTTGATCATCTCAGCAACGATCGGGTCGGTCAAATTCGGCTGACGAAGCAATGTAGTGAGCACTTCAGTCTTGTAGTGGTCCGAATCCATACGGTCGGACGCAGCAAGTACAAGCTTCACTGACTCCAACGAGATCGGCTGTGCACGCAATGCCGACTTGATGATTTCGGTCTTGTAGTGATCCGAATCCATTTCGGCAGCTGCAGCAAACACTGCGTTTGTCGCGTCCTTGTCGTTAAGAAACTTGTCGTTGTTGTTCTTGATGAATTCTGTAATGTAGTAGTCGGATTCCATCTTCTGCGTCACCTTACGGACGATGCCCGCATAGTCTTTAGATGCAACGCCCGGGATCCTCATCAACAGGTCGGCGTAATGTTGAATTACGTAGTCGCTCTCCATTTGAGAGATCTCGTTGAGCACGCCGTTAACGCCACCTTGCTTGTAGAACCTGTTCACGCGGCTTTCGGCGGCGATGGTCGTTGTGCGGAGGAGCTCGGGCATGATCTCGGCAAGCCACTTGCGACCCTCGGGTTCCCACGGCATGCTGGTGCGGCCTTCGTAGTATTCGCGTTTAAGGCTGCCGCCCTGCGAGCTGATCACCAGTGTGCGACGGCTGCCGAAAGTTGTCTTGGTGATTTCGAGGTATCCGTCCGGCGACATGCTCTTGATGTCCTTGTCGTCGTCGGTGATCTCCATCTTTCCACGCATCTCGACCTGGAAATCCTGGAAACCATTGTTGTGGCGAATGGTCATCGTCTTTCCGTCGTTCTTCGAGTAGCTGGTGGACGAGGTCGACGACTGTGCGATTGCTACCCCGAAGGTCAGCAGGCACATGAGGGTGGTCAGTCGAATGTGGAGCATGTTCATAAAGTCGCTTTTTAAGCTTATTACGTCGCAAATGTGCCACCTGGATGCCTCCCTGACAACGATTCTGTAACCAAGTGCGGAATGGGTGTACTGAACCGCAACCATTTATGTAGCCGGCTATTCACAACTAACAAATATTTCTACCTTGCCCCACACCTAACCAAAACTGTACGTATGATCACCAGTACTCTTACCAAAATGCTTCGAAGCATTTCGATGGGATTGGTCGTAAGTATGATGGTGCCCGCAGTCGCGTTCTCGCAGCAACCACAACCGCAGCAAGAAGACGAAGTCCTGGCACCCGTTACCCGCACTTACGCCATCACAAATGTGAACATCATACAAGGCCCCGGTCGGAAGATCGACATGGGCGTTGTGTTGATCAAAGACGGGTTAATAACAGGAGCCGGCAAAGGACTGGCCATTCCACCTGAGGCTGTCGTCATTAAAGCCGACTCGATGTATGTCTATGCAGGCTTCATCGACGGGCTTTCCCGCGCCGGCGTTACGAAGCCCAAAGACGAACCCCGCGAGCGACTTCAGAATCCTGGAAATCCTCCGCCTGATAAGGCCGGGATCACACCACAAAATGATGTGCGCAACTGGCTAAGCACAACCGAAAAGTCTCTCGAAGACTATCGCGGTGTGGGCTTCACCACAGCGCAGGTAGTTCCTTACGGCGTGTTACTTCCAGGCACCGGATCTGTTATCCAGCTAAGCGGCAAAGCAGCCGACGAAGTTGTACTCGCCTATAAGTCGTCGTTGTATTCCGAGCTTACTTCGAACCAGGGGGTTTACCCCGGAACGATACTTGGCATCATGGCCAAGTGGAGAGAGTTGTATCGCCAGGCCGATCAGTCATTGAAATACTCTGCACTTTATGCTTCGAACCGCTCTGGTCTCGAACGTCCCACCAGCGATAAAGTTCTCGAGGCATTTTATCCCGTAATTGAAAAGAGAACCCCCGTGTTGTTCAAAGCCGATAAGATACTCGATGCTCATCGCGTTCTTACACTTAAGACCGACCTGGGTTTCGATCTCACCATTGCCAACCTAAAAGAAGGCTGGGATGTGATCAACAAAATAAAAGCGGCGAACGCGAAAGTGTTCCTCAGTCTCGACCTCCCCGATGAAGTAAAGAAGGATGATGCCAAAAAGGACAGCAAGTCTTCCGGTATCGCCGAGCAGGAGAAGGCAGCGCTCGACAAAAGAAAAGCTGAATTCATCGCAAAGTACGAAGGACAGGCCGCGGCCTTCCAGAAAGCTGGCGTGAAATTCGGATTCACAGCGATCGACGCGAAGGCTGCCAACATCCAGGCAAACCTCAGGAGGATGATCAAAGCAGGCCTTACCGAAGACCAGGCTCTTGCAGCACTCACCACAAGTCCCGCAGAGATGTTGAACATGTCGGATCGTCTCGGAACCATCGACAACGGCAAGATCGCCAACCTCACGATCAGCGATAAGCCTTACTTCAACGAGAAAGCCAAAGTGAAATACGTGTTCATCGACGGTCAGCCATTCAAGATGGAAAACAAAGAGCCCAAAAAGGATGAAGCTGTAAAGAATGAGATCGTTGGCACATGGAGCGTTACAGTCGATACACCCCAGGGTTTGAACAAGACAACCGTTACGTTCACGAAAGAAGGCGGTGTATATGCCGGTAAAGTTTCAGGCGATCTCCTCACAACCCCGATCGCATTCAAAAAGGTAAGCCTCGATGGCACCAACCTGAAATACAACTACACATTCTCGATGGACGGAGGTTCGATCGACGTGGATGTGGATGCAACTGTGGATGGCGACAGTTACAAAGGAACAGCCACCGCTGGCAGCTACGGAAGTTTCTCACTGGAGGCTAAGAAAAACCCCAAGTAGTCATGAAGAAGATACTAATACTCGTACTCGTCATTGCTATAAGCGTGAGGGTACAAGCTCAAATAGAGAAAGGCAGTGTTCTCATCAAGAACGGAACAGTTCTTACAGTTACCAAAGGAACGTTGGAGAACACCGACGTACTGGTGACAAATGGTAAGATCGCCCAAATCGGAAAGAACATCGCGGCTCCGGCCGGAACCAAAGTGATCGACGCCACCGGCATGCACGTAATGCCCGGCATCATCGACGCTCACTCGCACGCCGGACTCAGCGCAATCAACGAAGGCACGAACGCCATCACTCCCGAAGTATTCACCGGTGATGTGGTAAATCCCTTCGATGTAGGAATCTACCGCGCATTGGCCGGTGGTGTTACCGTATCGCATGCACTGCACGGATCAGCAAACTCGATCGGTGGCGAATCGGAAACACTAAAGCATCGCTACGGTACTACCGACCCCGAGCAAATGAAAATGGAAGGCGCTCCACGCACCATCAAGTTTGCGTTGGGCGAGAACCCCACGAACCACGGCCGTCGCAACAACGAACAGCCTTCGAGCCGCATGGGTGTGGAGTTTGTTATCCGCAAAGCTTTCAACGAAGGCAAAGAGTACATGCAGGCGTGGGACAAGTACAATAAAGACAAGGCAGTGAAAGGTTTCCGCGGCGCTCCTCCCGCATACAGCAAGCGCCTCGAAACAATGGCCGACATCATTAAAGGAAACATCATCGTGCATTGCCACAGCTACCGTGCAGACGAGATCAACATGGTGTTGAAAGTTTGCAAGGACTTTGGCGTAAAGAAGATAGTGTTCCAGCACACCAACGAAGGTTTCAAAGTAGCTCCCGAACTCGCAGCCTACGGCGCAATGGCGTCGGTGTTTGCCGACTGGTGGGCATACAAACTCGAAGTGTACTACTCGACAGCATACAATGCAGCGATCCTTACACGCAACGGTGTTGTAACTACCATCAACTCCGACTCCGGTGAGTTGATCCGTCACCTCTACCACGAAGCAGCGAAGACCCAGAAATACGGCGGACTTAGCGACGATGAAGCGCTGTCGCTGATCACTATCAACTCTGCAAAGCAACTCGGTGTCGACAATCGCATCGGTTCACTTGAAGTTGGTAAAGATGGCGACGTCGCAATTTTCAAAGGTCATCCTCTTTCGGTTTACGGAATTCCCATGATCACGATCGTGGATGGTGTTGTTCGCTTCGATCGCGAGAAAGATGCGGACGACATACGGGTTTATGTGGATCCGAAAGCTTCGATCGATGTGCCCGTGTTTATGGAAGCCGGTCATACTCACGATGCCTGCATGCAAGGTGCCGAAGAGAACTTTCAATCACTTTTTGGAACAAATAAATAAGCGACGACTATGAAAAACATTTTTAAAATAACCGGGTTGCTCGTCGCTGCAGTGATCGTTTACACAGTACAAGTAAACGCACAGGTGCAAAAAGCGAAGGGCGGAGTTTTCGCCCTAACGAATGCCAACATTCAAACCGTTACAAACGGTGTGATCAACAACGGAACGATCGTTCTAAGCGGTGGCAAGATCACCGAGATCGGGACAAACGTTACGGTGCCTCAAGGCGCTACTACTATCGATTGTAAAGGACTCTGGATCTATCCGGGCATGATCGACGGCGGTACACGCACCGGCCTGTTGGAATTCGGCCAGGTAGACCAGGCGAGTGACGAACAGGATGCCGGCCAGATCATTCCTCAAATGAGAGCTCTTTCGGCAGTGAACCCTAACACACCTATCATCCCTGTTACACGAGTAAGTGGAGTGACAACGGTGATCGTTTATCCCGCCGGTGGTTTGATCCCCGGCACTGCGTCGCTGATGAACCTTCATGGCTACGTGCCCGACCAGATGTTCGCGGGCTTCGATGGTATTGTTGTGAACTTCCCAAATACCGGGAGGAGAGGATTCAATGACCGTCGTACAGAAGACGACCTGAAGAAAGCTGCAGAAAAGTCGTTGACGACATTGAGCGATACGTGGGATAAGGCTGTCCAGTATCACAAGATCGACTCAGCTACAAAAGGCAAGAACTCGGAATATTATCCTGAGCTACAAGCATTGATGCCTGCCGTACGTGGACAGGTGCCATTGATGATCGAAGCCAATGCTGCGAAAGATATCCTCGGGGCATTGAAGTGGGTGAAGGAAAAGAAGGTGAAGAAAGTGATCCTCACCGGTGTAGCCGAAGGATGGCGCGTTGCCGACGAGATCGCGAAAGCAAACATCCCCGTTGTTACAGGACCGGTGCTGGCATTGCCGTCGCGCGACTACGATCGTTACGACAAAGCCTATGCAAATGCCGGCCTTATGAAGAAAGCAGGTGTGAAAGTTGCGCTTCGTACCACCGACACCGAGAACGTTCGCAACCTTTTATACAACGCAGGTTTTGCGGCGGCTTACGGGCTCGGTAAAGAAGAAGCGCTCAAGTCTGTAACGATCACATCGGCCGAGATCTTCGGTGTGTCGGACAAACTTGGTTCACTTGAAAAAGGAAAGAATGCAACGTTGTTTGTTTGCGATGGCGACCCGTTCGAAACGAAGACACAAGTGAAGCATGTGTTTATCGACGGATACCAGATGCCGATGAATACCCGTCAGACGGACCTTTATGAAGAGTTCTTGAAAAGGGACCCGGGCGTGTCGAAGTATTAATTTTTAACTACTAACTGTTAACTATTAATTTTTGATTTTTAAGACATAAATGTGTGGCCAAAACTTTCCGGTCACGAGTAACAATCTCGTGGCCGGATGCCACGCAATCCCGTTCAACACATCCACCTCGGGTTTCAGCTCTCTCGCGAGTTTCGTTAAAGGCGAAAGGTCCAGCATCCCCACAACTTCTCCGGTATTCATGTCGATCTTAACCACGTTGCTCGTCTGCCATACGTTGGCAAAAATATAACCGTCGATAAATTCGAGCTCGTTGATCCCCTTCAATGCTTCGCCGTTGTTTGTAACGGTCAATGTTTTTACTGATTTCAAACTCACTGTGTCGAGGAAGTAGAGTTTCTCCGAACCGTCACTCATGATGAGGTTCTTATTGTCGGTGGTCATTCCCCAACCCTCTGTATCATAATTGAACTGGCCGATCTCTTTGAAAGTCTTGAAGTCGTAGACGAAGCCAACGTGATGCCGGTAGGTGAGGAAGTAGGCTTTGTTGTTGAGGATGGCCATACCTTCACCGAAATATTTCTTATCGAGTTCAACTTTCCGGTCGGCTTTACCCGTCTTAACGTCGATGACGCCGATCCAGGATTCTTTGTCGCCGGTGCTTTCGTAGAGTTCACCGTTGTGGATCAGGAATCCTTCGGTGAAAGCTGACGTATCGTGGGGGAAGGAATTAACGACGTTGTAGGTGATATTGGGGACGGAAGGTTTTTCGTCGGGTTTTTTTGAGCAGGAGAGGAGGAGGAGGAGGAAAGGGAGAAGGGTTTTAGAATGCATAAAATGTGGGTGGTGAGGGTAAAGTGAGGGTAAAGTGAGGGTATAATGCGGGTGTAATACGGGGTGTCGCGGAGTTGACGCAAAGGTAACGCAAAGGTACGCGGAGAAAAATTTATGAAGCTGCATACCTCGGCGATGCACTCGGTACCTACATTCGGTACCTGCAGTATTGCCGGGCAACGCTGCGATGCACTTCAGGCAACTCCATGAGGCATCCCGGGTAATCTGCGATGTTCTGGGGTAACTTCGCGATGCGGGGTAACTGAGATGCGTCGGGGTAACCTCGCGGTGTCCTTTGTGTAGTTTCGCGGCGGCCTTTGTGTAGCAATATTCTCCGCGTAACTCCGCGTAGTCCTCCGCGTCAACTCTGCGTCACCCCGCTTTCCCCTTTTCCCCCCTCATTAACCTCTTTTAACCTCAATTAACACAACCATTTACGAAAACCTTCGTATCTAGCATCAAAACAAACCGCCTATGCTCCGCAACCTTGTGAAAATTGCCTTCCGCAACCTCCTCAAAGACAAGGCCTACTCTGCCATAAACATCCTCGGCCTCACCATCGGCATCACCTGCAGCATGTTCCTTCTCATGTACATCATGGACGAACTCAGCTTCGATCGTTATCATACCAATGCAAAAAATATCTACCGCGTTGTTTCAAACATCAAAGAACCCGACGACGCATTTACCTGGGCAGTAGCACAACGTCCCCTCGCAGTAGAGCTTCGCGACAACTATCCCGAGGTGACAAATGCAGTACGCTTCGACGGCACCGACAGGAACCTGTACCGCAATGGCGACATCCAGTTCTTCGAAGACAACTTTTACCTCGCGGACTCCACCGTGTTCGATATGTTCTCATACGAGTTCATCGCTGGGGATCCTTCGACCGCGCTCGACAATCCTTTCTCTCTTGTATTGACCGAACGCACCGCGAAGAAATACTTTCCCAAACCCGCCGATGCAGTCAACCAGTCGCTGACCAACGAACAAAACGAAACATTCAAGATCACCGGTGTGATAAAAGATGTCCCAATGAATTCGCACTTCCGTTTCGATGGCCTTATGGCTTCGAGTACACGCGCACAGTTCCAGGGAAGCTGGGGAGGTTTCGGTACACGAACATACATCCAGTTGCCGGAAGGCTACGACCTCAGCCGTATGTATGCCAACCTCGACAAGATCGTTACCGAAAAAGTAAATCCCGTCTTCGACCAGTTTGGTATCAAGGTCAAATACGAGCTTCAGCCTATACTCGACATTCACCTTCGCTCCAAAATAGCCGATGAGGCAGAGTCTGGTGGCGACATGTCGTATATCTACATCTTCTCCGCAGTGGCAGGCTTCATGATCCTTATTGCGTGTATCAATTATATGAACCTTGCTACCGCACGATCCGCGAGCCGCGCGAAAGAGGTAGGACTTCGAAAAGTAATGGGCTCTGCGCGCAAGCAACTGATCGCACAGTTTCTTACAGAGTCGGTTGTTGTTACCCTCATCGCAATGATCATCAGCCTGATCGTGATCTATCTCGCATTGCCTGGCTTCAATACCCTCGCGAACAAGCAACTGCCATTCAGTTACATCCTGGAGCCCGGTATTATCGCAGGCCTCGTGGGCATAATTTTCGTTACGGGGATAGTCGGCGGCAGCTACCCGGCATTCTATCTCTCAAGCTTCAGTCCTGTAACGATCTTAAAAGGAAAGCTTGCCTCTAAAGGCGGAAGCGCAATGTTCCGCAAGGCGCTTGTCGTTACCCAATTTGGTCTCAGCATCTTCATGCTCATCAGCACACTCATCGTGTTCGATCAGCTTCAGTTCCTTCGCGAGAAAGATCTCGGCTTCGACAAAGAGAATGTGGTACGGTTTACGCTCGATCGAAGCGCTACGCGGTCTCAACGCGATCAGCTCGTCCAACAACTTCATCGCCTTCCCCCGGTTATGGCCGTCGGTCGTGCCGATGCATCGCCGGGTGAGAACATCGGCAAGAACATCTTCAACGTCGAAGATGCGGAAGGCAAGATGGTAGACAGGGGAGTGGACCTTTACGGCGCGGATTATGATTTCATCGACGCCTTGGGAATGGAGATCGTCGCAGGCCGCAACTTTACGAAAGACAATCCCGGCGACAGCAATTTCGCCGTGCTTGTAAACCAAGCAATGGTTGCCCGCATGGGCTGGAAAGATCCACTTGGTAAAAAGTTTACGACCGGCGATGGCACGGGCAACAACTTTAACCGCCAGGTCGTGGGTGTTGTAAAAGACTACAACCAGAATTCACTCTACAATCCCATCGAACCGCTGATGATCATCCTTAACCTCCGTCCACGCAACTTCTTCGTACGCCTTGCTCCCGGCGATCCGCATGCAGCAATCGAAAGCATAGAAACAGAATGGAAACAGATGTTCCCCAACCAGCCTTTCCAATACCAGTTCCTCGATGCCGATCTCGACTCGCAATACCAGGCCGATAAAAAACGCAGCCAGATATTCACGGCGTTCTCAGGGCTTACTGTAGTGATCGCGTGTTTGGGTTTACTCGGTCTCGCTGCTTACACCACCGAACAACGCACCAAAGAGATCGGCGTCCGGAAAGTTATCGGCGCAAGCGTAAACGGGCTGGTGCTGTTGGTATCGAAAGAATTCTTCGTGCTTGTTGGTGCCGGGATGCTGCTCGCATTTCCCGCAGCATGGTTTTTCACAGATCGATGGCTCGAAAACTTTTCGTTCAGGATACAGTTGAAAGATGAATGGATGACGTTTGTGGTGTCGGCAGTGCTGGCAATGGTGATCACATTATTGACGGTAGGATATCACGTGATCCGTGCGGCTCTCGCGAACCCGGTGAACGCACTTCGGGATGAATGAAATATCTAATATTCTGTTCTAAAACTCAATAATAAAAGTTGAGCCCTGGTTCACGATGCTCTCCACTCTTATTTTTCCCCCCAGCGCTTCCACCTGTGTTTTGGTTAAGAACAGCCCCACTCCATGCGCATCACTATTCCCATGAAACACCTTTCTCAACCCAAACATATCCATCCCGTGTTTCTCGAGATTGATACCCAATCCATTGTCATGCACCTTTAACACCGGCCGTTCGTCGATCAGGTGTGTTTCAAATCGTATCTCCGGGTCTCTTCCAGGGTAACGATACTTAAGAGCATTACTCAACAAGTTCAACATGATGCTCTCCAGGTACGGCTTGTAGTATTGCACCTCACCACACGGACCGAAGTCGGAAATGATCCACGCGTTGGTGTTCAGTATCTCGCCCATCATATCCTCCTTCACCTTTTGAAGAATGCCGTCGAAGCGAACAGGCGTCCGTTCCATTTCGTGTTCTTTGTTGACACGCAGCAGTTCAAGCAATTCATTCAATGTCTCACGGAGATTTACTGCCGTCTTGTGAAGGTTTTGAAATACTAGACGGAAATCGTCGATCGAACTGTTCTCATGTAACAACGAGATCAGCGCCTGGATATTTCCTACCGGCGCCCGCAGGTTGTGCGAGATAATGTGTGCAAACTCGTTCAGTTGATAATTCTGTTGCTGCAGCTCCCGGGCGGCCGCCTCCACGTTCACTTTCGAAAGCAGCAACGCTTCTTCAGATTTCTTGCGCTCGGTGATATCACTAATATATCCTTCGATCAATGGAGTGCCATCTTTACCCATAATGCCAGCTCCCGATTCTTTCACCCACTTCACCAGCCCGGAACGATGAACCACCCTGTACTCCATCGAGAAGCTGCTGCGTGTTTTTATTGCTTCCTTGAATTCGTGATCCACCCGTTCGAAATCTTCGCGATGAATAAGATCACCGATATCGATCGTCCCATCCAGGAACTCGGAGTTGGTGTAGCCCGTTATCTTCTCAATGTTGGCACTAATAAAAATATTGCTGAACCGATCGTCTTCGCGGCACAAATAAATAACACCCGGCACGTTCTCTGCCAAAAAGCGGAATCGCTCTTCGCTTTCGATCAACGCCTGTTCCGATTTCTTTTGTTCAGTAACATCCGTTGCTATTGCCAGGAATCCCGACAACTCACCACGTTCATCCCAAATACTCGTTACCGACAACGAGACCGAAATTGTTGACTTATCTTTTCGGACATATGTCCATTCACGTCGTTCGGTGCCTTTCTCGTTCTTCACTTTTGCGACAAGAACATCGAAGCCGGCAGCAACAGGTTTCCCCAATTCGTTCGTCAGTTCTTCTGCACGCTTCGCAAGTTCTTCGGGTTTATGTGCAATAGTGATCGAGTGTTTGCCGATCAGTTCGTCGGCATCGTATCCCAATATTCGTTCTGCAGATTTGTTGAGACTGTTAATCACGCCGTCCTTCTGGGCGGACATAACAGACAGTTCGGTAGAATTTAATATGGTCTCGTGCAGAACGTAAGATTCTGCGAGGGTATTGAGAAACTTATCTCTCGTAAGAAAGTCCTGGTCGGGTATGGATTCCTGCATCCCCGGGGTTAGTTTATTTCTCTGTGCCTTTGTGCATCCTCAGTCTTCTGCGGTTATGCATTTAGGGCATTAAACTTAAATAAATTTATTTAAACCCTCGCTGACGTCGGGCCTCAAAAACTACGACAGCGGCAGATGTTGAAACATTCATCGAGTCGGCTTTGCCCAACATGGGAATAATGATGTTTGAACTCGCAACTTTTACCCACTCATCCGACAGCCCGGTAGCCTCCGCACCCATCACAATGGCCCCCGCCTTGCGGAAATCCACTTCGTGGTAGGGTATCGATGCCGGCAGGTATGTGCACCAGATCGCGAATCCATGTTTTTTCAGCCAGGCGATGGTCTCGGCCGAACTAGCAATCGCAACGGTTTGCGTGAACAAGCATCCAATGCTGGATCGTATCACGTTGGGATTATATATGTCTGTCTGGGGATCGCAGATGATCACGCCATCGATGCCTGCAGCATCGGCAGTACGCAAGATCGCCCCCAGGTTTCCTGGCTTCTCAACAGATTCCAGTATCAGATACAACGGGGTGCCGGTCGTTTTTACATCGGCGAGGTGGTGAGTTTTCATTTCGGCCACTGCAATAACGCCTCCGCTGTTTTCGCGTATCGCAATCTTGTCGAACACTTCCTGTGTAACGGGGATTACCAGTTTATCTTTTACGAGTTCCGGTTCGAGGTCTTCCTCTCTTAATTGATCGATGCAATAAAATATATTCCCAATCCGGTACCCGGCCTTCAGGGCATGCATGATCTCTTTGCGACCTTCAATAACAAAGAGTTGCTGTTTCCGACGTTCACGTGGCTTTTCCAAAGACAATAAAAATTTGATCTTCGGATTACTTGTGCTTGACAAAATGGTGCCGGGTTTCATGAAAGCAATTTAAAATTTTATATTTCGAACGCCTGACCAAGCTATGCAAATCCTCTTCCCGACGTATTGGAAAGACTACGAACTTATCGATAGCGGGAACTTCGAAAAGCTCGAACGATTCGGACAATACTTATTGATCCGTCCCGAGCCCCAGGCGATCTGGCAACCGGCAATGGATCGCACTGAATGGCTTAAAAGGGCACATGCTAACTTCGATCGCGAACAAAAAGATAAGTTTCGTTTCTCTGACGACGTGAAAGGAGGGTGGAACATTACCAAGCAAATGTCGGAGAACTGGGAAGTAAACTACCAGTATAATTGTCTGAACATCAATCTTCGTCTCGGTCTCACGAGCTTCGGTCACGTAGGTATCTTCCCCGAGCAGGGAGAAAACTGGAACTTTATTCACGACACTCTTCGGGAGCTTAACGTACCAAAGCCGAAAGTCCTTAACCTGTTCGCATATACAGGTGCAGCTTCGATCGTTGCGGCAAAAAGCGGCGCGACAGTAACGCACTGCGACGCTTCGCGACCCGGCCTTAACTGGGCAAACCAGAACATGCAACTCAACGGCCTCGACGGGATCCGCTGGGTTCACGAAGATGCCCTGAAGTTTATCCGCCGCGAGAGCAAACGCGGCAACAAATACAACGGTATTATTATGGACCCTCCTCCGTATGGCCGTGGACCCGACGGAGAGAAGTGGACGCTGCAGGAAAAGCTCGACGAGATCGTGGGGCTCGCACAAACCATCCTCGAACCTGGGGCGGGATTTTTTATCCTTTCAATGTATGCAGCCGGGCTTTCCGGCATGGTAGGGCTTAATGTCGTGAAAACTCATTTTCATGAGGTCGACATGCAGTGGGGGGAGTTTGCACTCAAGTCGTACAACTCCCGGAACCTGCCGATGGGTACTTTCGTTCGCTTCGTTAGTTAATCCCCTTTTTTTCGTACCTTTGCGGCTCAATTTGAGGCTCTGAGGCTATGGATGTTAACAAAATCAGGAATATCGCGATAATCGCGCACGTTGACCACGGAAAAACCACGCTGGTAGACAAGCTGTTGCATGCTGGTCACCTGTTCAAGGCGCACGAAAATCCCGGCGAACTGATCATGGACAGCAACCCGCTCGAACGCGAGCGCGGTATCACAATTCTTGCGAAGAATGTATCCGTTCGGTACAAAGACTACAAGATCAATATTATAGACACCCCGGGCCACAGCGACTTTGGTGGCGAGGTGGAGCGTGTTCTCAACATGGCCGACGGCTGTCTTCTGCTCGTTGATGCCTTCGAAGGACCGATGCCACAAACTCGTTTCGTGCTCCAGAAAGCCCTCGAACTTGGCCTGAAACCTATCGTGGTGATCAACAAGGTCGATAAGAAGAACTGTACCCCGGATGAAGTTCATGAGTCTGTATTCGACCTCATGTACTCCCTCGATGCTACCGAAAATCAGCTCGACTTCCCCACATTCTATGGCTCTGCGAAGCAGGGTTGGATGAGTGCCGACTGGAAGAAACCAACAACCGATATCACAGCCCTTCTCGAAGGTATCATAGAGCACATCCCTGCTCCGAAGATCGAAGAAGGTCCGCTGCAAATGCTCATCACTTCGCTCGAGTATTCTTCATTCATCGGACGTATCGCCATCGGCCGTGTACACCGCGGTTCAGTAAAAGGCGGTCAGCAAGTAATGCTCATCAAGCGCGATGGCCAGGGAATGGTGAAGTCGCGCGTGAAAGAAGTTTATGTTTTCGAAGGCTTCGAAAAACAGAAAGCTGAAGAAGTGAAAGCCGGTGAGATCTGCGCACTTGTAGGTCTTGAAGGTTTCGAGATCAGCGACACCGTAGCCGACCAGGAGAAACCCGAAGCACTGAAGTCGATCGCTATCGACGAGCCTACAATGAGTATGTTGTTTACGATCAACAACTCACCATTCTACGGCAAGGAAGGTAAATACGTAACATCGCGACACATCAAGGATCGTCTCGATAAAGAACTCGAAAAGAACCTTGCACTTCGTGTGATCGATACAGGCTCTGCAGACTCATTCATGGTATACGGACGTGGCGTTCTCCACCTTTCTGTGTTGATCGAAACCATGCGTCGGGAAGGATACGAGTTGCAGATCGGACAACCACAGGTGTTGTTCAAAGAGATCAATGGTGTGAAGTGCGAGCCTATCGAAGAGCTCACGATCGACCTTCCTGAAACAGATGCAGGTAAGGCGATTGAAACAGTTTCTCAGCGTAAAGGTGAAATGGTAAACATGGAACCTAAAGGCGATCGTACGATCCTGAAGTTCAACATCCCTTCACGCGGCATCATCGGCTTGCGGAACTATTTGCTCAACGTAACTGCTGGTGAGGCTATCGTTACTCACCGCTTTTCAGAATACCAGCCCTTCAAGGGCGACATCCCCGGACGTATCAATGGTTCGTTGATTGTGATGGAAGAAGGCGAAGCGATACCATACAGCTTGCACAACCTGCAAGACCGCGGTAAGTTCTTCATCAACCCGGGCGAACCCGTGTACGAAGGTCAGGTGATCGGCGAACACAGCAGGCAGGGTGATCTTGTGATCAACGTTACCAAGACGAAGAAGCTGACCAACATGCGCGCTACAGGTTCGGAAGAAAAGATGCGTATCGCACCGGCAATCATCTTCTCGCTCGAAGAAGCATTGGAATATATCCAGGCCGATGAGTATGTCGAGGTGACCCCGAAATCGATCAGGCTTCGTAAGATCTTCCTGAACGAAACGGACCGGAAGCGTCAGAGAAACTCAGTGCTTTCAAATGCATAGAATCGTCGTTATCGTATTCGCTGTACTTCTCGTCAGCCCTGCGTTCTCACAAAGCGCGAAGTTGAAAAAATGGGAAGTGCAGGCAGATACGGCGATGGCTCAGCAGGACTACGCGAAAGCAATCAAGCTCTACACTAAGATCGTTGATAAGTCGGGACTGAAGGAACGTGCCGATTACGGCGCATTGTATAAGCGTGCAGTCTGTTACTATAGTATCGACGATTTCAAGCACGCGATCGAAGATCTCAACAAGGTTGTTCCCAAATTCCCCCAATTACCGCAGGCAAAAATGCTTCGTGCCCTTACTTATAAAGAGTTGGGTGAAGACGAAAAGAAACTAGCAGACCTGAAAGATGCATTGCTGGGCGATCCCGCAAATCCCGATATGCTCAAATGGCGAGCTTCAGTTTACCTGGAAGACGAAGAATATCAACTGGCCAAGAAGGATCTCGAGACCGCCAAGGTATTTAACGATGATGCTGAAACCGAAATGTACCTCGGGGTTGCTCAATATAATTCCGGTGCTGTCGATAGCGCCTTCCAAAGTCTCGACAAAGCAATTCAGCTCGATGCCACATTCATGCCTGCCTACCTTTATGCGGGCTCATTCTGCCTCGAGCAGGATCGGTACGAGCAGGCCATCAACTACCTCGAGTTTGCCGGCCGACTCGAGCCAAAGAATACCACGGTATTCTTCTACAAGGGCATAGCTTTGGTAGAGCTCGACAAGACCGAGGAGGGTTGCGTGTTCCTGCGAAAGGCTTTCTACGGTGGGCTGGACGACGCGTCAGGGTACCTGAAGGAGTACTGTTTTGGTGTAGAGAATTAAACCTTTCAGGTTTGCACAGTGTCTAATCGGCATGACACTTTTTTTGAATTCCATGCGTTACAAGATCATGAGGAACGTAATAGTCATTCTGTCAATATTCACCCTCCTGGGTTGCGGAACACAACCGCAGTTGTCGGAGCTCGTGAATGACATGGTGGTTCTCACCAACTTCCCCGATAATGTAGACTACAAGCAGTACGTTAAGTACGCCATGCCGCTCGATACCATCGGCCTCAGCTCGAATACATCGACCAACGAATATCTCGCGAACGACTATGCGAAGATGATCACCAACCAAATCAAAAGAAATCTCGACCAAACTAATCACACATGGGTTGCCGACGATAAGGATGCCGACTTCGGTGTGAGCGTCCTGGTGGTGAATGACCTGAGCGTGTTCCAGTCGTTCTATCCCGGACCGGGTTATTACTACCCAAGCTATTACGGATATGGGGGCTATGGCGGTTATTATGGCGGATACGGCTACTCGACGTACAACTATTTTCAGCAGGCAATACTGGTGATCGAGTTTGTCGACCTCAAGAACTCAAATGGCACCGAGTCGATATGGGTTGCAAACATTGGCGATCTCATTAATTCTTACGATACCAGTCAGAAAACGAAAGAAGCAATCGACCAGGCTTTCGATCAATCACCCTTTTTGGAGCGATAAGAAATGAGAGCAGCTGTTATTATTCTTTTGCTGGTGATTGCATCCGGTTCCGCGTCGGCGCAGTTCTACGATAAGATGTTCTTTGTGGGCTGGAATGTAAACCAGCCATTCAGCAACAAAGACTTTATTGAGAAATCGAGTTCCCGCGGTGCGCGCGTCGGCTATCGCGAAATGCTTCGCGAACAGATAGCAATCGGTATCGACCTCACATGGGCTACGTACGACGATTACGAGCCGAGGAAGACATATAACTACCCGAATTCAACACTTACTACAGACTTTACCAACTACGCCAATAACTATGGAGCGATGCTCACAGGCGATTACTATTTCTTTGTTGAGAAAAAGGTGATGCCTTACGTGGGATTCGGGGCCGGGTTGGGATACAACAGTTACAAGGTTTATTATAATGTGTACTCGTCGGGCGATAATTCATTCGGGTTCCTGATGCGCCCCACGGCGGGATGTTGGTTTAAGTTCAGCGAGACCAAAAACTGGGCATTGAATGCCGGCGTCCACCTTGATTTTTCGACGGCCAAAAGCACGGATGTGGGGTATAAGAACTTTACCAATGCGGGCTTCGAAATAGGGTTGGTTTTCCTTGACTGGTAGCGGTCCTAAAATAAAACGCCGCGCCCTTGCGCAGTTTCCCTACGCGGCTAATTTTGCGCATGCCAGAGCAAATCCTCATCCTGGATTTCGGTTCCCAGTACACTCAACTCATTGCAAGAAGAGTCCGTGAACTGAATGTCTACTGCGAAATCCACCCATTCAACAAGATCCCGGACATCACGCCAAACATCCGCGGGATAGTCCTGTCGGGTAGTCCCTGTTCCGTTCGCGATGCCGGCTCGCCTGATGTCGACTTCGGTATGTTCGGCACCCTGCCGGTACTCGGAGTGTGCTATGGGGCGCAGCTGATGGCCCACAAGTGGGGCGGCCAGGTACAACCATCGTCGATGCGCGAGTACGGAAGAGCCAAACTGACCACCGTAGATCATACGAACAAACTACTGAAAGAAATATCGCTCGACTCCCAGGTATGGATGTCGCACGCCGATACCATCGCCTCCGTTCCCGATACTTTCGAGATCATCGCTTCCACTCCAACTGTAAAAGTTGGAGCATTCCAGGTGAAGGGCAAGAACACGTGGGGCATCCAGTTTCATCCGGAAGTGACACACACGCTCGAAGGAAAAAACCTCCTGAGAAACTTTGTCATTCACATCTGTAATTGCAAACAGGATTGGACACCGGAACAGTTTGTTGATTCAACTGTAAACGATCTCAAGAAAAAACTTGGAAGCGATAAAGTTGTAATGGCGTTGTCGGGCGGGGTTGACTCGAGTGTTGCTGCAACATTGGTTGCTAAGGCTGTTGGCGATAATCTCTACTGCATCTTCGTCGATAACGGGTTGCTTCGCAAAGGTGAGTTCGAACAGGTGTTGAACTCATACAAGGGATTGGGATTGAACGTGAAAGGCGTCGATGCAAAAGAGAAATTTTATACAGCCCTCAAAGGACTGAGCGATCCGGAAGCAAAACGTAAGGCCATCGGGAAAACATTTATCGATGTATTCGATGAAGAGTCGCATCGCATCGAGAACGTGAAGTGGCTGGGACAAGGCACAATCTACCCGGACGTGATCGAATCTATTTCTGTGAAAGGACCATCGCAGACCATCAAGTCGCACCACAACGTAGGGGGTTTGCCCGAGAAGATGAAGCTGAAGGTGGTTGAGCCGCTGAACACTCTCTTTAAGGACGAGGTGAGGATCGTAGGAAAGACGTTGGGCATTGATCCGAACATCCTGGGCAGGCATCCATTCCCGGGACCAGGGCTGGGCATCCGCATCCTGGGTGATATTACCGAAGAAAAGGTACGGATATTGCAGGAAGCGGATAGTATTTACATCGGCGCCCTGAAAACTCATAACTTATACGACAAAGTGTGGCAGGCCGGAGCGATCCTTCTGCCAGTACAATCGGTTGGTGTAATGGGTGACGAGCGCACTTACGAAAAAGTGGTTGCACTTCGGGCAGTGGTAAGTATCGACGGTATGACGGCCGACTGGGCGCACTTGCCGCATGAATTTTTAAGTGAAGTATCATCTGATATCATAAATAAAGTGAAAGGAGTGAATCGTGTTGTTTACGATATCAGCTCCAAGCCGCCGGCAACCATTGAATGGGAATAACTCGAAAATATCGAATGTCGAATATTGAATAATGAACTGAATGAGGAGACTTGCGTTAATATTGTTTGTCCTTCTTGGTTTCATTACTGCCGACGCGCAGGATCTTAAGCGTCAGTACAAGCACGCCCGCCAGTTGTTCGACAGCAAAGACTATGCTCTCGCAATGGAGGCATTTAAGCCGTTGATCGTCTACGATAAAGACAACCCCAGTCCTGAATACAGCTCGTTCTATTATGCAATAGCAGCACATCAGTTGGGATATAAGGCTGTGTCTAAAGACATGCTTCTGCAGGTCCGCAATCTTTATCCGAACTGGGACCAGATGCCGGAAGTGAATTACTGGCTCGCGAAAATTTATTTCGACCAGCGGGAGTACTTCCAGGGCATGCATGTTCTTCATGAATTGCATGCGTCGCAATTGACGGAAGACATCGCGTTGATGAAGCGCCATTACCTGGGTGAGATCAAAGACATCGAAACGCTTCGAATGATGTCGGAAGAATATCCAACCGATGTTGAAGTTGCACGAGCGCTGGTAAAGGCGCTGGGCCAGGAAGCATTCAAGCCGTCGGTACGTCGCACGTTCGACTCACTGGTGACACTCTTTAATTTCCGTCGTGAGGAGTTTGATATCAATGAGGGACCGATCAGTTTAAAGAAAGATAAATATATAGTGTCGTTGCTGTTCCCGTTCCTGGCGAACACGCTCATGCCCGTTCCGAACTCGCAAAGACAAAATCAGTCGGTGCTCGAAATGTACCAGGGCATGCGAATGGCGGTAGATACCCTGGAGAAAAAAGGTATTCACATCGACCTTCGCTCGTACGATACCGAGAGAGATCCGGTAGCATTGAAGAAAATACTGGAGGCACCGGAGTTGAAGAACTCGGACATGATCGTAGGGCCATTGTTTGCCGAACAGATAAAGGCCGTGTCGGACTTCTCGCTGGCGAACCAGATCACCATGATCAACCCGGTGTCGAACGCGGCCGATTATTTCAAAGACAATCCGTACGCATTGTTGTTCCAGTCGAGTCATGCTACTATGGGTGAACGTGCAGCGGAGGTATTGAACAGCGCCATCAGGAACAAGAACATCATTGTGTACTTCGGCGACGCACCTAAAGATTCGATCATGGCGTTCGCATTCATGAGGAAAGCACAGGAAGTCGGGTTGAAGATCGTGCTGGCAGAAGAACATCGCCGCGAGACAGCTGCGAAGATACTCACGACATTGGCGACGCCCACGGAGTTTGACGACTTCAAGAACCCGACACAGTTTACGTTGAAGCTCGATAGCATAGGAGGGATCTATGTTGCTTCCGACAATCCCCTCATTTATTCGAAAGTCACAAGCAGCATGACGGCACGTCGCGATTCGGTGGTGGTGATCGGCAGCGAGAACTGGATATCGCCGGACAATACGTCGGTCAATTTTGAGAACCTGGAGCGCATTCATACACTATTTGCTGCGAACAACTTTACATCACAAAGGAACCCGTGGTTTATAGATTTCAAGAAGAAGTTCCTGGCAAAGCATGGTGAATACCCGGATTTTTATGCGAAACTGGGGTATGAGTTTATGTATTTTGTGGGGCATGCGATGCATGACTACGGTAACTATTTTCAGCAGGCTCTTGCGGAGAAAGGATACTACAAGGCGTGGATGTACGAAGGTTACGATTTCACCACTCAGCACGACAACCAGTACGTGCCGTTTGTTTACTTCGACCATGGGGAGTTGAGGTTGTTCAATAAGAAATGAAGCACCAGCTCATTATTGGTAGCTTCAGGATCCATGTCTGGTATATTTTTATTTTGATTGCGGCAATCGCGTTCATGATACCCGCCACGATACGGACAATTGAAAATTATCGACTTGAAAAACACGGCAGGGTCGTCAGGGCTTTCGTTGTGAACACAAAGACGGTGGGTGGCAAGGGCACAGTTCAATTAAAATTTCGATACAAGGTCGCAGGTGTGGAATACGTCGAGTTCCTCAATAATGAACCATATAACGCAGGCGACAGTGTTTACCTTCTTTATCTTGAAAATTCACCTGAGGTTATAAGAACCTATAGGTTTATATACGGAATCGACTCCCCCTCAAAATAAGTCTAAAATATAATTATGTGGGTTTACGGTATCCCTTAATACCGACCGATAGGTATAGAGTTGCTTTTAGCACGTCGCTACTTTTAAGCAACCCTTTTACCCATGCGACGCCTTCTCCCACTTCTCCTGTTCCTTTCTTCTCTCCAATGTTGGGCCCAACTCCCTTTGTTGGTGGAAGAGAACTTCGACGCACCGAACCCCCGTTGGTTGTTTAGTGATATCGACAACGAAAAAAACTATCGTAAAGCCCGCAAGGGTTACCTCTACCAGGAACAACGCGCCCCAAATGTCTTCTGGACACTACTCCAGTCTCCGTTAGATCCCGCGAAGCCGTTCAGGATCGAGACGAAGTTTAATGCTGTTGAAGACATGAAAGAAGGATTGTTTTATATCATCCTGCTGGGCCCCGACGAGTTCCGTCTTTATTTTGGAGTTAGCGCCGGGTCCGGAAAATACTATGTAGGTACCAATCAGAAAGACAATTGGACAACTCTTAGTCCCCATACATCTTCCAGCACTTTCGCTGAAAGCAGTCACATCAGGAAGGGCTTGTTGGAAAACGACCTTGCCGTTGAATTTAACAATGAAACGGCCAGCTTCCTTTTGAATGGTGTGGAGCTGGAACGTGTCTCAATAAAAAACTCGCTGGCGCCACTGACTACTGCAATCAATTATGTTGGCATTGCTACAGATGCGCCGATGAAAACCCTTACCGATTACTACCGGATCTACCAGGACAAACAGATCAACCTGCTCACGAAAGATAAGTTGAGTATCAAAAAGACCCGTCTGCCCGACAACATCAACACGGCTCATACCGAAAAGTGGCCCGTCATTGCACCCGATGGTAAAACGTTATATTTCGTAATAAGTGACGATGAACGATCGATCGGGGGAACCGACAACGACGACATCTGGTACTGTTCTTCGGTGAACGACACAACGTGGACTGCAGCACAAAACATGGTTGCTCCTATCAACAACAACGTTCACAACACCGTCATGTCCGTTACGCCCGACAACAATACATTGTTCTTAATGCACAAGTATAACCCGGACGGATCTTTTAAGGCGGCTGGATTCTCTTTAACACATCGCACTGTGAACGGCTGGTCAATTCCTGAAGACATCGATGTAAAAGATTATTACAACGACGCCGATTATAATGAATTCTATCTTTCGGCCGACCGCCAGGTCTTGCTGCTCGCCGTACAGCGAAAAGACACTCGCGGTGAAAGAGATATTTACTTCAGTCTTGCTCAACCCGATGGCTCATATTCGGCTCCGCAAAACATGGGACCGGTAATTAACTCGACCGCTTCCGAGATGAGTCCATTCCTTGCTGCCGATGGCCGCACTATGTACTTCGGAAGTTACGGTCACCCGGGATTCGGGAGCTGCGACATTTTCGTGTCGCGAAGGCTCGACGACAGTTGGACCAACTGGAGCGTTCCCCAGAATCTTGGCCCCGAGATCAATGGTGGCGCATGGGATGCTTACTTTACAATGCCGGCATCGGGCGCCTATGCTTATATCATTTCAGGCGAAACAGGTGATGGAGATCTTTATCGTCTCGATCTTCCGAAGATCCTGCGGCCCGACCCGGTAGTTATTGTTTCGGGCAAGGTCATCAATTCTAAAACGAAAGAACCTCTTGAAGCTTCGGTTATCTACGCCGACCTGCTGGATTCAAAAACATCCGGGCGCGCCCAGTCACATCCCGGTAACGGTGAATATAAGATTGCGCTTCCTGCGGGAAAGAACTATGGATTTCTCGCACAGAAAGACGGGTTCTACGCACTGTCAGAGAATCTTAACCTTAAAGATCTTAGTGGATACCAGGAGGTAACGAAAGACCTGTATCTAACGCCCGTGGAAGTTGGTCAGACCATTCGATTGAACAATATCTTCTTCGACACAAACAAGTCGGATCTTAAACCAGAGTCGTCGCAGGAGCTCGACCGCGTGGTAACGATGATCTCTGCCTCTTCGACCATGACACTCGAAGTAGATGGTCATACCGACAATGTGGGTGAAGATGCTTACAACCTGAAGCTTTCGCAGTCGCGCGCCGACGCCGTTGTCAGGTATTTGACCAGTAAAGGCGTCAGGGCAGGAGCCCTCACCAGTAAAGGTTTCGGGGAGACCAGGCCGCTTACAAGCAACCAGACAGACGCCGGCAAAGCGGTAAACCGCAGAGTGGAATTCACCATTATGACCAAATAGAGCCGGGGCGATGTAAGTTTTGAGGCCACTTCGCTTTGCGGGAAAACCCCGCAATTGTCTGATTTTCTATACCTTTGCCTCATTCCCCATGAAAAGGATCTATTTTTTAACCTCTCTGGCCCTGTTGTTTGGCGTTACCGCCGCTTTTTCCCAGGCCGCACAGGACGATAAAAACGCCGTCACCTTCGAGGAGCTCTACGACGAGCCATACGCTGTAAACAAGCTATTCGTAGGATTTCAGCCCCTCTACGCCGAGGTGTCGCCTCTTAACACCAATGCCGGTTTCGGATTACTCGCCCACTATTATCACCGCGATAAGTTCAACATCCAGGGACAGGTTCGCATGACCTACGGCCCTCAATTCTACGACTACAATCGCCAGCTTGCTACGAACAACAGTGACGTGGATAACGTACCGACAGCATTTCACTATTTCGAGCTTGGCGGCACGTATCACATCAAGGATAGCGAAGCAACGGGCAAAACCAAGATGACCCTGTACAAAAACAGTTACAAGGGAAACAAATGGGCATCGCGTGTTCCTTTGCAAACAGAAGTTCCTGCGAAGCTCCGCAAGATCTATGGCGCACGTCTCGGCGCAATTGTGTGGAATAGCACTACAGGACTCAACGCCGCCCTTCAGAAACAGAATCTTACAAACGCCGACCTCGTTAACTCAAGTGGCGAAGGTCTCCCGTTAACCCGTACCGTTGGCGCCAAGCAAGAGGTGTTCAATGTATTCAGCAACATTCAGTCAGCCGCCGTATACCTCGGTGGTTCAATGACACGCATTCGCAATGTGGCTGTTGCCTTCGATAACTACGAAGGCGGTCTCGACGATGGTATTCTTAATTTATACTTCGATATCGTCTATGCACCGATGCTCGCGCTCGACGATGTTCAATTCAACAACCTCCACTATTCGGTGAACGCTCTTAAGATGAACCCGCTCGGTTTCCGCATCGGTATGGATGGTAAGTTCAACCGCGTGCTTAGCTGGGGTTACGGTGGAGAGATCGGCTATCGTCCCAGCATCAAGGGCCGCTCGTTCTACACGATGTTCCGTATTGCACTGCCGATGTTCGGAACTAATCTCGAAAATAAGGTCGAGTCGTTTGGGAAGTGAGATCCTGATCGTCAACATCAAAGGACTGGTACAAGTACGCCAGTCAACGCCGGGCTTTCTTGCCGGCAGTGCCCAGGCTGAACTTCCAATTCTTGGCGATGCATTCCTGCTGATCAAAGACGGTCTCATAGCCAATTACGGCGCTATGCATGACCTTCACAACACATCTTATCCCTCTATCGATGCGTCGGGCAGTTTCGTGCTTCCGTGCTTTGTCGATTCGCATACACATTTGGTTTTTGCAGCAAGCCGCGAAACGGAGTTTGTACAAAAGATAAAGGGCGCTACCTACGAAGAAATTGCCGCAAAGGGCGGTGGTATCCTGAATTCCGCGAAAGTATTACAGGGCGTTAGTGAAGACAAGTTGCTCGAGCTGTCGTTGCCACGCGCATGGGAGATCATTCGAACAGGAACAGGCGCCGTAGAGATCAAGAGTGGTTACGGCCTCACGATGAAAGACGAGCTCAAGATGCTTCGTGTCGCCAGGCGGATCGGTAAGGAAACGCCATTGAAAGTAAAGACCACGTTCCTCGGTGCGCATGCAGTTCCGGCAGGAATAACCAAAGAGGATTACGTGAAGATGGTGATCGAGGAAATGATCCCGGCCGTTGCCGAACAGAAGCTCGCCGATTACATCGATGTTTTTTGTGAACAGGGTTTCTTTTCTCAAGACGAAACGGAGCGGATTATCGAAGCGGGAAAGGCTGCCGGCATGAAACCAAAAATACACGCCAACCAGCTTCATCGTTCGGGTGGAGTGCAGGCAGGTGTTAAAACCGGCGCCATCAGCGTAGATCACCTCGAAAACATCGGCGACGAAGAGATTAATTTGTTAAAGAACACACGCACGATGCCGACAGTGCTTCCCGGCGCCGCCTTCTTTTTGAATCTCCCGTTTCCACCTGCCAGGAAAATGCTGACCGAAGGCCTCCCCGTTGCCATCGCAAGTGACTTCAACCCCGGCAGCGCACCATCGGGCAACATGCCGCTCATGATCTCACTCGCATGCATTCGCATGAAGATGACACCCGAAGAGGCCATCAACGCAGCTACCATCAACTCTGCTTACGCAATGGATCTCCTCGAAACACACGGAAGCATCACCACAGGAAAAGCTGCGAACGTTTTCATTACCAGGCCGATCCCTTCAGTTGCTTACCTACCTTATTCGTTTGGATCGAATCTTATCGACAAGGTTATACTCAACGGCCGGCAGATCTATGGCTAGGAATTAAGTTCGAAAGAATAGAAGTACTTATTGAGCAGGTATGCACCAATCGCGATGTTCAACTGTGCACCGGCCAGCACGGGGATCTTGAAAAGGATCGCCAGGGTCCAACCCATCGTTATAAAAAATATTGCCCGGGTGAATGACTCAAAGGGCACGTCGCGCACATACAAGATCCCGTATCCGAGTATGATCAGCGAAAAACCAAAGACGATCGCTCCAATATAATTCCAGGACGACAACACTGCAGGTAAATTCGTTGCAAGCATCGCTATCTCCGGAAAGCACAGAACGACCATTACAAGAATGAGCGTGCCAACTCTTGTAAGAAGTTTCAGCGGCAACGTTCTCAAGAGTAACAAACTCACCACTTCAAATCTTTGGAACTGGTACACCAACGCCAGGTTTGCCCCGAATGCCGCACACGCAGCCATCCAGTAAAGACGTGCATCGTAGTCTTCATACAGGTACAAATGCGTGGCAGCGTAGATCACCAGGCAGGTCGTGATCTTGGTCATGTAGATCATACCGGGTTGTAGCCTCACAATTCCCTCGATAAACATCCACGCCATCGACTTGGTCGTGCGTTTGTCGAGCCACCGTACTGGCGTTGCAGTTGTTTTGTCTTTTTCGGGATGAACAAGGGCATGATGAAGATACCATTCGGTGATAGCGATCAGAACGATCAGCGAGCCGACGATCATCACGATCGGTACGAGTTGTCGATGCGTGGTAGCGACGCTTACAAGAAAAAATCCATAAGCTATTACGGGAGCAAGCTGACCCACCGAAACAGTTGTGTATGCATAACCCCGCACATAGAACGGCAGGAGAGGAGCGCTGTTCAAGAATACATTTCTTTCCTGTCGCACCTCGCGGTTGTTGTACAGCACAACTTTCATGGTGTAGATAATCCATACGCCGATGGGTATCATTACCAGCCACGGAGAGCTCACGAAATAACCTGCAAGCGCGAGATGTTCTGTGCCGCGCATGAATCCAAAACAGAATGCGATTACAACGAGAAAGAACATTGCGTTGGCCCGGTAGAATTCGCGGGTCAGCACTCGGGTCATCACGTTGGCATGCGTGTTCATTCGGGCGTTAGTGACTTGTTGACGATCCTGAATTTCCTGCGGATGTGGAGGTCGGGCATATCCAGTTCCTGGTGCGATGAAAGCAGTGTGATCACGTCGCCCTTCCGGTCGATTTCAGCGATCATACCAAGAAGCTTGTTGCGTGCCCACTCGTCGAGTGTTATCAACGGCTCGTCGAGTATGATAACTTTCGGATCTCCGAGGAACCCCAGGGCTATCGAAAGTTTTTTCAGCATTCCACTGGAGTATGTTTCACAACGCTGATCGACAAACAAGTTGATCCCAAGTTTTGCAATGATCTCATCCTGTTGCGATATGCTTGCACCTTTTGCAGATCCGACAAAGCGAATTAGATCTTTCGAGGTTAGAAACCCAGGGAACAGCGGTTCGGCTTCACTGAAGTTCACACGTCGACGGAACTCCAACGGTTGCTCACGCAGATCGGTCTTGTCGGAAAATGCAATCATGCCTTTGTATGGGACCAGACCTGCGATCGACTTAAACAATGTTGATTTTCCCGAGCCATTCTCTCCCCGGATCCAGTAAACACCCGCTTCGAGTTCAAGCTCGGGGATCGCGATCACCAGGTGATCGTTGTAGCTTTTCGAGAAATTGGTAAAGCGCAGCATTTTTTCCTTTGCGTCGTAAAATAATTAATTTGCCGCATGCAATTAGCGAATTCTATCAAGGCCATTGTTCGCGACGTGCACGATTTTCCTAAACCAGGTATCGTGTTCAAAGACATAACGCCTGTGTTGGCAGAACCAGTCATCCGAAAAGAGATCATTCACGCTATCGTAAACAACTTCAAGGCACACAATCTCGACGCTGTTGCCGGAATCGAGGCGCGTGGATTTATCCTCGGGTCGTTGATCGCCCAGGAACTTAACCTTCCATTTATTCCTATCAGAAAATCCGGTAAGCTTCCATATAAATCGTTGCGTGAAGAGTATGCACTCGAGTATGGCACCGCTGCCATAGAGATACATGAAGATGCAGTCGGCCCAGGCGACCGCGTACTGATCCACGACGACCTCCTTGCTACCGGTGGTACCGCGCTCGCAGCCGGGCAACTCGTGAAAAAATCGGGCGCCATCGTGGCTGGGTTCTCCTTCCTCATCAACCTTACTTTCCTCCCGGGCGAGTCCCGGCTCAGAAATAGCTTCGACCTTAAACCTTTTTCCGTGGTTCATTATTAAGTTTAGACCATGAGCACGGTGAAAATCCCCATGTTCCCCCTGTCGATCTTCCCCTTGCCGGGCGAACTGGTGCCGTTGCACATCTTCGAGCCCCGCTATCGCCAGCTGCTCGAGGACGCCGAAGCACGCGACATTTCCTTTGGAATTTACCTGAATCACCTCGCCAACACGGAAAAGCTGGGATCGCTCGTGAAACTGGAAAGCGTAATAAAGCGATATCCTTCGGGTGAGTCGGACATTATTGTAAAATGCAGCGACCTGTTTACCATGACCACTCTTTTCCGCACTTTCAGTGATAAACTGTATCCCGGCGGGGAGGTTACGTTCTGGAACGCAGATTTATCCCGTATTGTGGATGATAAGCTTGCGGGTGAATTCACAGATTATTTACAGTTGCTTAAAATTACCCAGGCCATACAGCCAATAACATCCTTTGGTATCGCAAACGAGCTAAGTCTGTCCATCGAGGACCGCCTTAAGTTTGTTGTGCTTGATGATGAGAAAAAAGAAAATTTTTTAACGTCGCGTATCCGCTATCAGTCGACGTTACTCCGCGAGGCCCGCAAGGCAAAAGATGTTTTTCATCTCAATTAATGGAAAAACGTCCCTAACGGGAGGCCCTGCCGTAAGGTTTCATTAATTATGCTTCTTCTTTCTTTTAAAGTTTAATAACAACAGGTGTGCAACTTTCCATAACCGCTTCACGTCCTATGTGCAAACGGTTTAGGTTATGAAAAAAATTCTCACTCTCTCTCTCGTACTGGTTAGTACGGTAATGTTTGCAAATGGCGCGGATGATAAGAATCCGGCCGCAGGTGCATCCGGTGCTGCTGTAATCAAAAATGGTGAAAGCACATTCCGGGTGATTTATAAGTCGGAGCAGGAAAACGATGTGAAAGTATCGATCCTCAACGACAGGAATCAACTGGTTTACTCTGAGCAGGTAAACAACACAGACGGTTTCTCACGTCCATACAACTTCGCAAGCCTCAACGAAGGCGACTACACAATCGCTATCGAAGACGGTTCGAAGAAAACCCTCGAGAAAGTTTCTTATCGCACGCCCAAGGCTGCAAAGTTGCTCAATGTTCTGAAAGCCGAAGACGGCAAGTACATGATCACAGCTGCCGGTAAAGGTTCTGAAGTGATCAGCGTTAGCATCTACGATGCAAGCCACACACTCATCCACAAAAGTTTCGAAAAAACATCTGGCGACTTCGCTAAGCTTTACAATGTAAAGAGCGTGAAAGGTCATCTTACTTTCGAAGTTGCTGGCGAGAATGGTGAATTGAAGACAGTTTCTTATTAACAGTAACTAACTGAAAGAAGAAAGCCCGGTGCATTGCATCGGGCTTTTTTGTTTTACGTCAACGTTATCTGCAATCGTTAGCAAAAATAAAATCGCATCACATCAATACTTACAACCTTTGTTCTCACAAATTTTTACTTCAATTCAATATCTTTTTCTGCAATCGTTATTTCGATTGAAAAATAAAGTTTACTTACAAAGTTCCAACCTTACGATAAACACTGCCGTACATTCGCATTGTAATCACACATGAACAAACAAAAACAAAACCTGTAAGTGTTATGAAAACAAAATCAATTCTCCTTATCGCAGCTGTGCTGATCAGTTCAGTTGCATTGGCCGATGAGCCCGGATCACCGAAGTTGGTAGTGCTGAGCCAGAAGGAATCTGGTTTGTACAAAGTGATCTATGAAAATCCGAAGAGCAGCAAGGTGAAGATGACGATCCTCAACAGCAACGGCGAAGCGCTTTACAGCGAGTCACTCAAAGTTGAAGACGGTTTCATCGTACCTGTAAACTTCAAAGGCCTCACTCCTGGTGAGTATTCTATCGAAGTTGCCGACGGTACTGCAAAGCAAGTACAGAAAGTAAACTATATCCAGTCTGCAAAAGCTCAGCGTATCCACGTTGCGAAACTCGAAGCAGCTAACAAATATCTTCTCTCGGTTGCAAGCCAGGGTGTGATAAACGTTAGGATCATCGACGGAGCAAACAATATCATCCACGATGAGAACGTAACTGTAGACGGTGGTTTTGGCCTCGTGTACAACCTGAAGGGCGTAGAAGGCAATCCTACCTTCGAAGTAACAGATCCTTCTGGTAACGTGAAAACCATCCGCTACTAACCTATATTCGAACTGTTCCCAAGAAGTCCGTCCCTACCTGTTGGGACGGACTTTTTTTATGTAGTGAACAATAAGGTCGCTTTTAACAAAGCCAGTACGCGAATGAAATCTCTGACTAATCTTGTTACGGAACTCAACATCCGAACCCAGTTCAGTAAAACCTTTCTTGACACACCACGCTTCCGCAGCTTGCACCAACCGACGGGCAACACGTTTCTTACGGTGTGGTTTCTCAACAAATATGCCTTCAACATAACCGACCGGGGAAGTCACACTCCCCTCCACGTAATCTTTACGCACTGAAAGCATCATGAACCCTATCAGTCGGTCGCCATCTTCCGCTACGTAAAAAATAAATTTTGTTTTAAAGATATCTGCTGCCTTCACATCCGGCCACAGCTTCCGCGCCATCTTAAGTATCGCAGGCAAGTCAGACTTTACAGATCTCCGGACCTTCATCAATCACGCCATATCACTTCTGCTGTTCGACATTCATGTACTCCCCTGTTCTGCGGTTTGTATTACATGTTTCGCCGATACTGTCCACCCACCTCAAAAAGCGACTTCGTAATCTGCCCCAGCGAACAAAACTTCGTGGCCTCCATCAGTGCTTCAAAAATATTCCTGTTCGCGATAGCCGTTTCCTGTACAACCGCCAGGTGCTTCCCGGCATGTTCTTTCTGGAAATCATGAAGCTGCTTGAGCATCGTGATCTGGTATTCTTTTTCGCTTGTAGTCGCCCGAATTACTTCCTGTGGAATGATCGTGGGCGACCCCTTCGAGCTCAGGAACGTGTTGACCCCAATGATCGGGTATTCTCCCGTATGCTTAAGCGTTTCGTAGTATAAACTCTCTTCCTGGATCTTCCCGCGCTGGTACATCGTTTCCATCGCGCCGAGCACACCACCGCGCTCGCTGATGCGATCGAACTCTTCGAGCACGGCAGCTTCGACGAGGTCCGTCAGATACTCGATGATGAATGAGCCCTGAAGGGGATTCTGGTTCTTGGTGAGCCCGTACTCGTGATTGATGATGAGCTGAATCGCCATGGCGCGGCGCACGCTTTCTTCCGTCGGCGTGGTGATGGCCTCGTCGTACGCGTTGGTGTGCAGCGAATTGCAGT
>DASRSO010000018.1:0-98181 GCA_035656375.1 Cyclobacteriaceae bacterium
CGCCGGAAACCTCTACTACGTTGGCACCTACGACCTCGCCTGTTATCTCATCACCACCCCGGCAGGCAACATCCTCATCAACACAGGCCTGGCCAACTCGCTGCCCCAGCTTCGCGACAACATCGAAGCGCTCGGCTTCAAGCTCGCCGACACTAAAATATTGCTCACCACGCAAGCCCACTATGACCACACCGGCGCCATCGCTGCCATCAAAAAAATAACAGGCGCAAAGTTGATGGTGAACGAAAAAGATGCACCCGTGATGGCCGACGGCGGCAAGTCGGACTTCGCCTTCGGCACCGACATCAGCAACTTCGAACCCGTAGCCGTCGATCGACTGCTTCATGACCGCGACACTATTCGGCTTGGCAACACCGTTCTCACCGCCCTTCATCATCCCGGTCACACCAAAGGCGCCACCAGCTTTATGATGGATGCCAAAGACGGCAACACGACATACAAAACTCTCATCGTAAACATGCCTTCGATCGTGGTATCCAAACCATTCCCGCAGGTCACCCAGTATCCTGAGATCGCCAAAGATTATGCATACACCTTCGAAGCCCTGAAGAAACTCCAGTTCGATCTGTGGGTATCGTCGCATGCTGCCCAATTCAACCTGCACAGCAAACGAAAAGAAGGCGATCCTTACGACCCCACTAAATTCAAAGACAGGCAAGGCTATGATAAAGCCGTTGCCGATCTTGAAGCAGCCTACAAAACCAAGCTGACGTCGAAATAAAACACGAAGAAAAAATTATCAATGGCTCACGTAACGTTTTCCTACATTTGGAGTATATTACCTCATGAAACAACTGCCACCCTCAATCTTCCTCAGATTTTTCCGGTGGTATAGTGATCCAGCGGTCCAGCCTTACATCGAAGGAGACCTTCTGGAAGTGTACGCAAAACGAGCCAGGAAAAGAGGGAAGAAGGTGGCCGACTTACTGTTCGTCATCGACGTGTTGCTGCTCTTCCGGCCAGGGATCATTCGTCCACTATCGAACAACAGAACGACAAATAACTCGGGTATGATAAAAAACTACGTCACTATCAGCTTCAGGAGCATATTGAAAAACCGACTCCACAGCACGCTCAATATCTCCGGGCTTACCCTCGGCATCGTTTGCTTCCTGCTCATAAGCCTGTATGTTTTCGATGAGCTTACCTTCGATCAACAACATTCCAACTTCGACAGGATCTTCCGGGTTGTCGAAACACGCAGCGTGAAAGGCGACGTCTCGGTTATCGCCGCCGGTCCATTCAGGCTTGCTGAAGAATCGAAGACTTCAATTCCCGAAGTTGAGATGACATCCCGCATGCAACGCCAGGGACGTGCCAACCTCGTGGATCCCGAAAACCCGGTGCCATTCCAGGAGACCGTTACCATGGCCGACGAAAACTTCCTCCAGGTGTTTGACTTTCCCCTGTTGCAAGGCGACGCCCGCACAGCCCTTAAAGAACCTGCATCGATTGTCATCAACGAAGAGCTTGCAATGCGCATCTTTAATCGCACGGATGTCATGGGCCGCAACTTGCAATTCAGTCATCTCAACTTCCCGTTGAAGATCACAGGTATCCTTGCACCGATACCGCGCAACTCGAGCTTCAACTTCAATAGCTTGTTCTCAGAGTCGACCTATTACAATTTTGATTTCTTTAAGAATGATGTGCAGCATGATTGGGAGTCGCAAGGTGTTTCAATCTATGCAGTGTTGCGACCAGGGTCGGATCCGGTGGCCGCTGCTGAGAAGATGACCAATTTGGTTAAAGCCAACTCGAAACCACTCGAGGGAACTACAAGGTCGTTTGCTCTCCAGGCGTTGAAGGATATGCACCTTAGATCTGCCGGCATCCTCGACGGTGCCCGTAATGGAAATGTTGATGCTATTCCGCAGGGCAACCCGCTTTACATTACAATCTTTTCATTCGTAGCATTCTTTGTTCTCCTTATATCTGCCATCAACTATACAAATCTTACAACCGCTCGTGCATCTGGCCGCATAAAAGAAATTGGGGTCCGCAAAGCAATTGGGGCAATGCGAAGCAACCTCATATGGCAATTCCTGTTCGAGTCGGTACTTACAACGGCGATGTCTTTTGTCCTGGCTGTTGGAATTGTTGCAGTATTACTTCCGCCGTTCAACCAGTTCGCAAACAAACAGATCTCGTTGATCGATTCTGCCGATTATCGTTTTTGGCTGACCACCGTTGGCCTTATCGCTGGCATCGCGTTATTATCGGGAAGCTACGCAGCCCTCTTGTTGTCGCGGTTAAGGCCAGTGGCGTTGCTGAAAGGTCTTAAGGTCCAGTCCAGTGGTGACCTATCTGTGAGAAAGATCCTTGTTGTCTTCCAGTTTACGATCTCTGTAGTGATGATCATCGGAACGATAGTGCTGTTGATGCAGGTGAAGTTTATCAACAACTCTGATCTTGGTTTCAATAAGGACCTGATGGTTGTGATCGATGTGAACACCGGCGCAGCCCGACGGAACTTCGAGGCCATCAAAGAGGGAATGTCGAAGGTAGCAGCTGTAAGAAATGTTTCCGTATCGTCGCGGGTACCCGGCGAGTGGAAAGATATCCGCCAGGTCAAGATAAAGACAGAGGGAAGCAGCGAAGAGCCGGTCATATCGTTCGCGATCGGAGCTGATAAAGATTTTTTGCCCACCTACGAGATCAAACTCCTGCAGGGAAGAAACTTCGACACGAGAAATGATTCCATGGCGGTGATCATAAACGAGACAGCAGCGAAGATGCTTGGCATCACCGAGGCATCCAGTCAGGCGGTCGAGATACCGGCAGTTGCACGCGATGCTGAGTTTACCCCGTTCAATCAGCCGTTCAAACCGCGTGTCGTCGGCATCGTGAAAGATTTTCACTTTCAATCTCTCCGTGCCAAAATACAACCACTCGTACTCGCATATAATAAAAATCCAATTCATGTAATTGATTATTACTCGGTACGTATTGAACCAACTAACATACAGGAAACTCTGGATCAGCTTAAAGCAGTCATGGTAAAGAACGACCCGAAAGAACCATTCGAGTATCACTTCCTCGACGACCAACTCGCATTGTTTTATGTGGAAGATGAACGTCGCCAGTCGCTTCTGACATGGGTTGCAATCACAACTATTTTTATAGCGTGTATGGGCCTGTTCGGTCTCGCTACGTATGCCACCGAGCAACGCGTGAAAGAGATCGGGGTGCGGAAGGTACTCGGCGCAAGCGTTGTTGGTCTTGTTGGTTTGCTTTCGAGAGATTTTATCAAGCTGGTACTGATTGCTGCGGCGATTGCTTTCCCGATCGCCTGGTGGGGAACGGATCGCTGGCTGCAGGAATATGCTTATCACGTCGAAGTCGGGTGGGGCGTGTTTGTGTTGGCTGGCCTGATGGCTGTCGGGATAGCATTCTTTACGATCAGCTACCAGGCAATCAAGACCGCAGTAACAAGCCCTGTTCACTCCTTGAGGTCGGAATAAAACACACAATTATTATCTTCGTGGGTGACCCTCAAGGACCGGCTCCCCGTCAGTTACCTTCTTTTCACCACGCGAGGCAGGATCGACCGCGTTACCTACTGGACAGTTTCACTGTTCATCTGGACGTCGTTTTACGTGCTGTTCAGCGTGCTGGATTTGATCTCTTATACGGCAACGCTCGTTCTGTATCCAATTCTTTTCTGGGCGTTGATCGCCACAGGTGCCAAGCGTCTGCACGATTCCGATCGCAGCGGCTGGTGGTTGTTGATCGCACTCATACCCGTTGCAGGTCCGTTGGCGCTGATATTCCTCCTGGGATTCAGGAAGGGTAAGGTACTTCAGAATTCATACGGGGCTGTGCCCGGTTCGGCACCGGACTACTTCAAGAACCCTGACGGTGAAACGACACCTCACCTAAAACCCGACGAGCGGATCATCAACGACGTTACCCAACTCAATCCAATCGTAGTTGCGAAAGTTGTTGTCCCCACAAGTATCGAAGAACTTCAAGACATCATTCGGACCTCGACACAACCGATCTGTATCGGCGGCGGGCGGTTCAGCATGGGAGGACAGACCGCCAGCCCACAGTGCGTTCATATCGACATGCGGAAGCTCAACAAGATCATTGAGTTTTCTGCAACTGAAAAGACGATCAAAGTACAGGCGGGCATACGATGGTGCGACATCCAGGAACACGTCGATCAGTACGATTTGGGTGTGAAGATCATGCAGACTTATGCAAACTTCACGGTTGGCGGTGCGTTGAGTGTGAACTGTCATGGAAGGTACATTGGACTGGGTCCACTGATCTTGTCGGTGCGTTCGCTGGACGTTGTCATGGCAAATGGCGACCTCGTGCATACATCACCAGCTGAAAAGCCTGAAATATTCTTTGCGTGTGTTGGTTGTTACAACGCCGTAGCGGTGATCGCAAATGTCGAATTCGACCTGGCAGATAACGTGCCTGTGAAGCGGTCGTTCAAAAAGATGAAGAGTACTTCGTATGCCGATTATTTTAAGAAGAATATTCGCGACAATCCCGAAGTAGTTTTTCATAATGGCGATATCTATCCGCCAAAATATAAGAACATTCGTGCGGTGAGCTGGAACAAGACGACTGAAAAGCCTACGGTGAAGACGCGCCTTATGCCCCTCGCAGCATCGTATCCGCTCGAGCGATATTTTATTGGCGCGTTCGCGAGGAATGCCTTCGGTAAATGGCGGCGGGAATTCATTATCGATCCATTGCTATACGTTTCAAAGAAGGTTCACTGGCGCAACTACGAGGCAGGCTACGATGTTCTCGAGCTCGAACCTCATTCGCGAAAAAAGAATACTTACGTTCTGCAGGAGTATTTCGTGGCCGTCGAAAAATTCGATGCGTTCATGGAGCTTATGCCTGAGATATTCAGGCGACACAATGTAAATGTCATTAACGTGTCCATTCGTCACGCACTGGCAGACAATGGTTCCTTGTTGGCATGGGCGCGACAGGAAGTCTTCGCATTCGTGGTCTGGTACAGGCAAGGCACTACGGATGCCGATAAGACTGCAGTGGGCGTATGGACACGTGAGATGATCGATGCAGTGTTGTCGGTTGGTGGCTCGTACTATTTGCCGTATCAGCCGCATGCTACGTCCGAGCAGTTTCATAAAGCGTATCCCGGCGCAATGAAATTGTTCGAACTCAAAAAGAAACTTGATCCTGATTTCAAGTTCAGGAACGTGATCTGGGACACATATTATAAACACAATTAATATGACATCAGAATTCAAAGCTGTATTCTCGAGCAACAAATGGAGCAACGACTTTTACCGGTTTCTCCAGGTCGTCTTTCATCTCTATCCCGAAGAAAAATTTCACCATCTTCTTTCGTCGGTATCGAACGACGCCTCGTCCGATGAAGAGATTTACAAGACCGTGCAGAAAGGTTTGCCCGGTATCAAACCGTTCCTTTCGGAGATCACATTTGCGTTACCAGCGCTGAAGAAGCAAAAGAAGGAGATGTCGCGCCAGATGCTGAAACTGATGGGCGACAGAACGAATGTGGACGGGTACCTGGAGATCGGTTCAACTGGTCGCTACATCAGTGACCTTCGAAAACATATTTCCCTCAAAGGGAAGATATATCTCACGAACGACATACCACCGAATAATGGTCCCGGCGATATCTTCGAGCGTGGACAGATCCGTAAGCTCGGTACGTTCTTTTCAATCGACAACTACAAGCCCATCGATGCGAAGCAGATCTCCGATGAGTCGATCGATCTCGTGACCTGCCTGATCGGCCTGCATCATTGCCCCGACACTATGCTCGACGGGTACATTCGTTCTATCCATCGCGTGCTTCGCAAGGGCGGTATGTTCATTATGCGCGACCATGACGTGAAGACTCCCGAGATGTCGACGTTCGTGTCGGTTGTCCACACAGTGTTTAACCTCGGGTTGAATGTTACATGGGAAACGGATAAGAGCGAATACAAGTCATTCAAACCGATTGATGAGTGGAGCCGTATCGTATCGGCGTATGGTTTCAAAGATGCAGGTGCAAGGATCTTGCAAGACAACGATCCATCCGACAACACGTTGGTTTTATTCACGAAGCTTTGATCATGAAACGGCTATACATCCTTACGCTTGTTTCGGTAACGCTGGCAGTGGTGATTCACTTCTTAAAGAAAGGAGGGAACGACTCACAACTGACAGTTGCCGCGGGTGAGGGACTTGTTGTGCCGAAAGAATGGCTCTTCACGAATGAGTCACCTAAAACACCGACGGTGGATGTTCGCCCCGCAGACCAAACCTTCCTTACGTTCCCCGAATGGTTCCTTGTGTTTAGTCCTGAGGAGCAGGCCGATTATTATGAACATAGCACGTCGACAACATTTCCGTTCATGAGTCACACCTCGCAGATATGGGACAGTTACGATATCGTGAAGGAACAGATCGATGGAAACTTTCCGCCGAACGACGGATATCATTTAATGATCAAGGTGATTGGTTCTAGCTCGTCGGTAGAGTATGGTGTGAAGGCATGGTATGAAACGATTGTGGGGAGATTGACCGACACGGGTGCCCCGAAAACCGAAGAAGATATTTTTAATGCCAGGTTCACGAGGGACTATGTGAACTTTATAAACGATCTGCCGTGGTACCAGTACGATTTTAAAAAACAGTTGAGTGACTTGTGGACTTCGACCCCTATCATTGGTTCGAACATCATAAGGAAGGCAGAAAGGCGATACATCCTCACGTCGGAATTGATGGTGAAGTATGTGTATGGAAAACTTATCGGGCTGGGAACGCAGCAAGTTTATGACGAGGCGTTGTTGACCACGGCTGTGATCCTGGAGAACGACAGTCTTGTACATCTTCCGCGTTACAATCGATTTGCGGACGCGGCGATGAAGCTATCGAAAGAAGGACACGCGTTCAAAGAAATTGCGGGCAATAGCTCGGCTATTTTGGTGACTGTGTTACAACCAACGAAGAGTTCAATGGAATTCGGAGATGCAAAGGTGTTGTTTACACAACTGATCTCGTCGGATCCCAGGATCACACGTGTGGCGTTGGTGACGAAGGTAGGGGAGTTGAATAAGGTGTTGTTGAGATTGGAAAAAGAGGAGGAGGAAGGGGTCGTGATCGAGCACGTTTTTGATTTTTAGAAAGCCTGGTTCCCTTTGCGGCCGGGACAGATTAAACTATTCCGTACCTTGGTCACACAGAAATCTGCCAAATGAGAACCGCCTTCGTACTCAGCATTTTCCTACTTTCCACCACTTTCCTCTTCGCACAATCTCTTCCCGCCGTCTGTTTCAAATCCCTATCCGACTACTCAATCCCCACCGGCACTAACCCATTCTCCATCTCCACCGGCGACCTGAACGGCGACGGTAAAAAAGACATCGCCGTTGCGAACGTCGGCGGCGGAACCGTGCAGGTTTTATTTAACGCGGGAAATCGCCGTTTCGAAGACGGCCCGACCCTCGATATTGGTGAACTGCCCTGGGTTGTACTGACCGCAGATGTAGATGCCGACGGAGACCTCGACATTGCCGCGCTTCGAAGTACATCAATCACGATCGCCCTGAACGACAGTCACGGCGCATTTGAAGACATTCAAGCTTTCGAAATCGGCGACGCATATCGTATGGCATCCGGCGACTTCAACAGCGACGGTAAGATCGACCTCGTGTCGTCGGGCACCAGCGGTCTGAATGTTCATATCTCCAACGGCGACGGATCATTTCAGGCTGCCGCGCAAACACTCGAAGCAAATGAAGCTTACTCCGTAAAAGTCGTCGACTTTAACAACGACTTAAAGAAAGACATAATCTTCGTTGTTGGTATGGATATTAAAATGTACGCCAGCAACGGTAATGGAACATTTACATTAAAAGATGTTGCGACGTTTGCCGATAACGTTTTTGACTTCGGATGCGGCGACGTTAACGACGATGGGAAACCCGACTTGCTGGTTGTTGCTAACGGTACATACCTGGTTGCCGGCGACGGTGCGGGCAACTTCAGCAACCCAACAACCTTCGCTCATAATATCAGCGACATTCCACTTATCACCGACGTCGATGGAGACGGGGAGAACGACATCGTTATTGGTTTCATAGGCGGGGTCAGTGTACGGATCTACAAAGGACAAGGTGGTGGCACATACGACAATCCCGAAACGCACATGGCAGCAGCCTCCGAAGTGGTCGTTGAAGACATGGACGGCGACAGTAAAAAGGATATTGTGGTCGTCGATTCTTCCTCCGACAACCTCGGGGGAGTAAGTGTTCTGTTTGCACAAAACGGATCGTATAATGCGATGAAGGAATTATTTGCCCCGGGTGCTGCACGCGATTCTTTTACAGAAGATTTGAATGGTGATGGAAAGAAAGACCTGGTGATCACCGAACAGGCGTCACACATCTTCGTCTATTTGAATTCGCCATCAGGTTATGGCGATGCAGACATTTACGAAGTGAGTAACACCAACGATGTAATCGCGCACATCGAGAAAGGGAAGTTCAACGCCGATGCTCATACGGATTTTGTGGTCACGCTGGCTTCCGGCAAAGTTAACCTGTGGCTTAACGACGGTGACGGAACATTTACTAACAGCGGTGAATTCAACTCTGGATCAATCGGCGGTGACGTTACTGCAGCCGACTTCGATGGTGACCTCGATCTCGACCTGGCGATCACTAATCGTCTTGACAACAAAGTTGCAATATTATTAGGGAACGGTGCAGGCTCCTTTGCGGCACCAACGTCTATTTCTGTCGGGAACTTGCCAACCTCGATCGCGAGTGGAGATATCAACAACGACAACAAGATCGACCTTGTTGTGGGCAATGAAGGAAACGACAAGATCTCACTGGTTCTCGGCAACGGTCCCGGCACATTCCTGACAGCACTTGATATTGTTGGCGGGAGTCGTCCCAACAATCATGTTTCGCTTGCCGATCTTAATAATGACGGGTTTCCGGAGCTCGTAGCGCTGGGTTTCTACCAGGACTCTAACGTGAACCCTGGATATGTAGCGATCAGGAAAAACCTGGGCAATGGATTTGCCGGCCGGACCGAGATTGCATGCGCTGGCGGTGACAAGGGAATAGGTTATGGTGATTTCAACGGCGATGGAAAAGTAGATCTTGCGGTTGTGGGGTTTCGTACTAGAGCAGTCGGAGTTCTTTTAGGCCGGGGCGATCTGACATTCGAACAATCTGAAATGCTGCAGACTGGCAGTGGCGTAATCGCAGCAACTGCAGATGTTAATGCAGATGGCGCTCTCGATATTGTTGCCGTGTCGGACATGGATAACGCGTTGCTGGTACTTGAGAACACAACGGCTCACGCGGTTGCCTCGGGTCCTACAACTTTTTGCAGTGGTAGTGTGACACTTACCGGTAACTCGAATGCAATGGTGTATCAGTGGACGGGTGGTCCGAACACCACCACGACCAATTCAATGATCGCTTCTAAACGCGGGATCTATACGCTTGTGGCTTCGAACTACAGTGGCAGATGTTCAACTAACAGCACTATTGTCGTGAACGGTCCCCCGCAAAATCCGGAAGTGCAGGCAACCAATCCCTCATGCAACGATCTTGCAGGTTCAATCGCGGTAATCATACAGAACGAGGACGACACGTATAGTTTTGACAACGGTGCTAATTATCAGGCATCAAATATGGAGGGCGACTTAACCGCCGACACATACAACGTGATCATCAAAAGTGCTGCAGGTTGTACAAGCGAGACTACACCGGTTGCTATTGCAGCGCCGCCACCAACACCTCCAATGGCAGAAGCTCACGGCACTGATCCCAACTGTGAAAACATAACAGGAACTATCAACATTACAGTCCGGTCCGCTACTGATTCATATAGTTTTGATGGCGGTATAAATTTCATAGCCGACCATATTGCGACGGGACTGACTCCCGGCACATATCCGATCGTTATCATGAACGAGGAAGGTTGTATGTCGCCATCGGTTGATTTCACATTGAATGAAGGTCCACCCATTCCACAGTCGCTCTCCGTAGATACTATCGATCCCACGTGCGACCTCGCCACCGGCACTATATCTGTGATCACACAAAGAGAAGGCGAGGAAGAATACAGCTTCGACAACGGTGAAACGTACCAGGCTTCAAACACTAAAACCGGTCTTGCGTCGGGTCTTTACCAGGTACTGATAAGAAATCAGGAAGGATGTAAGTCGGAAGTAACCGAGACAGTTATCTATCTGCGTCCGTTCGTGCCGGTAACTCCCGTTGCGCTGGTCACTCAACCAACGTGTTCCGAGGCAACCGGATCGATCTCGATCGTAATGCAGTCGGAGGGAGAACAGTACAGCTTCGACAATGGTGCGAACTTCCAAACTAACATGAAGAAGACGAGTGTTGCTTCGGGTCCGTATTCCATTGTGATAAAGAGTGTCGATGGTTGTACTTCGCCGGTAGCGACAGTAATTGTTAAGACACAGCCAGCAACGCCAGGCAAACCGGAGGTTACGGCGACAACACAGGCAAACGGCGACGTGTTGCTCAAAGGTCCCGCCGCGGCTTCGGAATATCATTGGTTGAAAGATGGTCAGCCGATCACGAGTGCGACAGCGGCCAACTACATGGCAACTGTGTCGGGCAACTATTCGCTGTTAATCGTTTCGAGCGAAGGTTGTTCCAGCAAACCGTCGGATCCGCTTGCCGTGGTTGTAGTAGGCGACATTTACGAAGGCGGCTCGGTGACTTCGCGTTCGTATCCCAATCCAGCAACAACTACTCTATATTATATGGTGGAAAGCCCCAACGCGACGGGCATCATCTACAATACGTCGGGTGCGGAAATCCACGTGAGCTCCGTTCGTGCAGGCGACCAGTTGATCTTCGATGTGACAGGCCTTTCGGCGGGATTGTACCTGTTGAAAATTGAGGAGGAGGGAGCGGTTAAGACAATTCGTTGGGTTAAGCGTTAGTCTTTTCGCGGGGCTGCTAAATTTGCATCGTGATTCATGTGAAGAATTTATTCAGACGATCGCGACATATTCTCATGTATGCCGGTGCCATGGGTGTGCTGCTTCTTGTTTTGAAATGGCTCCAGTGGAAGTATCTCATCACCGACAATTCGATCGACATTTACGTTGGCCTTGTTGCCCTTCTCTTCACCTTTCTTGGCGTGTGGGTGGCCAACCAGCTCACGAAGCCAAAAATTACAGTGAAGACTATAGTCGTCGAAAAGGAAATCTATATTCCCAGGCCCGAAAATGCCGCGGTAAACGAGGCCGAGCTGAAGAAATTGAATCTCACCGCCAGGGAATATGAGGTCCTCGGACTTCTCACGAAAGGACATAGCAACGCCGAGATCGCCGACAAACTTTTTCTTTCCCTGAGTACAGTGAAGACCCACGTATCTAACCTGTTCGTAAAAATGGATGTGAAAAACAGGACCCAGGCCATCGAGAAATCAAACCGATTGAAACTCACCTAGCCGGAAACTCGTGCTTTCGGAGGAATTTTACCGATTTGATACTTAAGTATGAGGCGTTCTGCGCGCTGCCGGATTAGGTTTGCCCAAAACAAAAACCAATGAAACGAAACATTCTGATCTTCGGACTGATCCTCGGGGCGATCCTGGCGACGAACGTGGTGATTATGATGAACAGGGTTTACAACAACCCTGATATCCAGAGCAATGACGTTGTCGGCTATGCGGCGATGATCATCGTTTTCTCACTGATCTTTTTTGGGATCAGGAACTATCGCAACAAAGAGCTCAACGGTACAATCACCTTTGGAAATGCATTCAAGATCGGAGTACTGATCGCATTCGTCGGTTCCACAATGTACGTGATCGTCGGGTTAGGATACATGTACCTTGCCATGCCGGATTTCGTAGATAAGTACTGCATGCACGTAATGATCCAGGCGACGCGTAATGGAGCAACCGAAGCCGAGCTTGCTTTGAAATCGCAAGAGATGGAGCAGTTCAAAGAGATGTACAAGAGTCCGTTCTTCGCTATACTGATCTCTTACTTCGAAGTGTTACCCGTTGGACTTGTGGTTGCGCTTGTGAGTTCATTAATTCTAAAAAGGAAGGAGCAGTCGGTGCCTGTAAGATAATTGTTAATAACCTAAAATAGGGGATTGCCGCCACAGGGCATTTTCATCAACTTATTTCGATGAAACTATCTTTTACGGCAATCCTTTTTGTTGCATTTAGTTCTGTAATGGCAACGGACCTGCAGATTACCAACACGATCTATAATGGTAAACCTGTTGACAGTAAAAATCCTACTCTTACGGCATGGCTTACGGTAACCTGGAAGAATTCCTGGCGTACCGACAAGAATTACGATGCAGTATGGATCTTCTTTAAGTTTAATGCTAAAGAGGACTCCTGGTCGAGAATACCGGGTATTTTGAAAAAGACCGGCCACGGATTGATCCATAACTATCTTCCTAACAATGTTGGCCCGTCGTTTTTTGTGCCCGACGATGGTATGGGTGTTATGATCTATCCCGACAAGAAATATCGAGGCGATGTGAGCTGGAGGATCAAAGTAGAGTTTGATATTCCAAAAATAAGTGGCCTTGATAAAGAAGACCTGGTACTTGTATATGCACACGGCATAGAGATGGTGTACATTCCGCAAGGACCGTTCTACGCCGGCGAGTCCGACACAACCGTCCAGCGATCAGCCGGAGCATTTCACGAAGGTGGAACACGTGATTACTATAAAGTGAATTCAGAGAATGAAATTCAGATCGGCGACACCAAAGGCAATCTCAACTACAACAATAATAACCTTCCCGAGTTTCGTGGAGACGTGAAAGGTCCTGTTCCGGCAAGCTTTCCGAAAGGCTTCGATCCATTTTATATTATGAAGTATGAATTAACTGATGGGAACTATATCGATTTCCTTAATTCTATTGGAGTATACTTCAGCAACGACCGCGCGAATTTCGGCGGCAGGAATTATTACAAGGAACGTGGATCGATACGTCTCGATGGGGATGAATACAAAACAGACTCCCGCCAGCGGCCTGCAAGTTTTTTGAGCTGGGACGACGACTGTGCATTTGCCGATTGGGCAGGACTGCGGCCGATGACGGAACTGGAATTCGAGAAGGCCTGCCGCGGTCCGGTAAGACCTGTGATGCCGAATTCATTTCCGTGGGGAACTAATTCGAAGGAAAAGTTGAGCCGTTACTACGACCGCAAAGGGGATCTTGTGCTCGAGCCACCGTTGAACGAGAAAGATATAAACGACGTGAACTTGGAATACTTCGGAGCATCGTACTACTGGGTGATGGACCTCAACGGAAGTGTGTGGGAACGATGCGTCACACTTGGCAATGAACGAGGCCGGTCTTTCGTTGCAACACACGGCGACGGGCGACTGGCACCATACAAAGGCACGGCTACGAACGAAGACTGGCCTAACAATCGTGATGGCAAAGGAGGAATCAGTTACCGCGGCGGTGGCTATTACATATGGAATATGGCCGCCGCACCGCAAGGTGAAGTTGGCCATCGAAACTTCGGCGCGTGGGGCGAAGGAACGAAGGGTATTGCTTATGGATTCAGGGCAGTGAGAAGTGCGGAGCCGCCAGCTCTATCCAAATGAGATCCCTTCGTCAGCTCTGCCAGTTGTTGTTTATACTTACTCGCCTCTTCCTTATTGCCTGATTTCTCTGCCGCCTTCACTGCACCACTCAAACCATTCAACCTGTTCGCATGACGTTCCAGGTCGAATGCATAGGCAGCCAGGGCGTTCTTGTAATCACCGAGTTCGAAGTACATGTCTGCTAAAAGTTCTCTTGCTGGTACAACCTCCCCCGGTGTCACCGGGTGTTTTGCTGTCGCATCTTCCATGTCTGCTGCTTCGGTCATTAACTTAATGGCTTCGTCGTTCTGCCCCTTCTTGAGTTTCAACCATGCTTCGCAGGCCTTCACCTGTATCAAAACCAGGTTCGCTTTGTATTGATCTTTCGCTTGCAGTAATGCATTGTGCGACGAACGAAGCTCTTCGACTTCGGCCTCTGCCTCTTTCAGCTTATTCAGATGTATGTCACCGAGAGCCCTTGCGAAGCGTATGTTCGCCCGTTCCCACGGGAACTTATCCCACGGAAATATTGACGGCTCAAATGGCAGTGCCGCCGCTGCGGCCCAGTCACGTCGTTCAACGGTGTAGCGGGCAGGCATTGCCGCAAACGCATAAATAACTTTAAAGTTTTGAGGGAACACCTCGTGAATGGTCTTTAAGTAATTTAATTGCTCGAATGCATTGCCGTCGCTCCCTTTTTGGAGATAGGCATACATCAAGTAGTCGAGGCCGTGCAGCTCTTCATCCCAATGTCCTGTAGCCCCGATGTTCTGTGCATAGCATTGTGCAGCCGCGACCGACTGCATGTTCGAAGTAATCGCTTCGTCCCAAAGTCCGAGGCGTGTAAAGATGTGCGATGGCATGTGTTGTGCGTGAGCCGATGCTGCCGCAATCGACGCATATTTTCTTGCAGCTTCGAGTCCCTGGCCGGCAATTTCAGGATAGTCGTAGTTGTGTATCAGGTAATGAGCAATTCCCGGATGGTCTGGATTGTCCTTGAACATCTTGTTGAGGATCTCTCCGGCCTTCCTTTGATTGACGAACGTTTTATCGGCAGGGTCGGCCGACGCATCGAGCGCAAGTGAATAGAACACAGCGGCCTCTTTGTCGTCGGGATATTTCTCGAACACTTTCTGACATGCCTTTTCAAATTTCAATACGCGTGCACGATGGTCAATTTTTTCCCAATCGTCGTAGATGGTTGCGATTGCTTCAAGATAGTCCGACTCGCGACTGGATTTATCGGCACCGATGGATCGTGCGAGTGCAATGATCTTTGAGCCTTTCTGAAGATCTTCGGAAGAAGGCGCGGCCCATAATGGATGAAAGTTACACATGGCGGCGCCCCAGTACGCCATCAGGCATTGAGGATCTTGTTCGATAACTTTTGCAAATACTTTTTCTGCTTCGGTATACTCGAAGGAGTGAAGCAAAGCGGTAGCGAGGTTGAAATCGGGGCGAATCTTTTCAGAACACGCAAGACTGAAGTCCACGGTGCCGAATTCATCGGCGCCAGAACCACAAAGTGTTATTTCACCTGTTTTCAGGTTAAGATCTTGTAATCCGGCCTGCAGCTCTGTAGCACTCTTTTTTGGTGCACAGGCGAGTGCGATCAAGGCCAAAAGGATAGGGTGAACCAACCGGGTAGCCATAGGTAAGAGTTTAAGTATCATAAGCTAGAGAATTTTTATGGAATTAGGAGGGCCGGGGCGTCCTGTATGAAATTCTGAACCATGAAGAGCAGTTTTAGTCTTTCAGTTCCCGAACCGTGTTCCCGGAAATGGGAAAACTTTGTTCCAAAAGGGAACGGTGGGTTTTGTAGTTCGTGCAGTAAGGTTGTCGTGGATTTCACGAAGATGAGTGACGCGGAACTCATTCGGTATTTCAGCAAGCGACCTTCAAACACTTGCGGGCGTTTCAGACCCGACCAATTGAATAGCTATTTCGAGATCACACGGCCCAGGGTTAAACCAGGTTTTGCACTTCTCAAGGCCAGCATATTGTGTCTTATTTTAATCTTTTTCAACAGGCCGTCGTCGAATGCTTACGCTTCGAATGATTTACCTGCGGTGGCGAACATAATGCCGAAGCCCGCCGCTCATCGCGTCTCAGGTACCGTGGTCTCAAAAGAGGATGGGCAGCCGATGCCCGGCGTGAATGTCGTATTGAAGGGGCATGTTGTCGGCACGACAACCGACGCCGATGGAAGATTCGCATTTCCAAACGACCTCAGGAAAGGGGATGTGCTGATCTTCAGTTTTATCGGGATGGTGACCGTCGAATATGTTGTCAATGACGAAGAGAACATTCGTGTTGAATTGGGAATGGATACCTATGTACTTGGAAGCGTTGAGCGGGAATTTGTTGGAGTTCTCGGACTCGTATCGCAAAATGAACTGTTCACAATTTCCCCATCCCGCAGTTATGCCGTCAAAGGCATCGTGATCGCCAGCGAGGACAACACGCCGTTGCCGGGAGTAAATGTCGTGTTAAAATATTCCCACATAGGAACAGTTACCGATCAAAACGGGGAGTTCACCTTTCCAAAAGAGCTTGAAGATGGAGATATCCTCGTCTTCAGTTTTATAGGGTTCAACAACACGGAATATGAAGTGAAGAGAACAGACAATGCGATCATAGAAATTAAACTCGGAGTTTGGGATGTCATGGGTGAGGTCGATGTAACTGGTTTATACTCTCCCCGGAACAGGTTTATCACCTGGCTGCAAAGATTATTTTAATATTATGAGATTGCTCCTTGTCGTTGCGATCTTCTTTGTCGTGCCGTGTCACGCACAGGAGATCAACACTTCCGAATTCGCAAAAGCCGATAGCATCGTACAGCTTTATCCGGACCACTCTATCATCAATCTTGAAATTCTTTCTCATAAACTGACTGATGACCTCGAAACACAAGAGGGGAAGTTCAGGTCTATATTCAAATGGATATGTTCGAATATCAGCAACGACTATGTTCTTGCGGAGAGCAACAGAAGAAAACGTGAGCGTTTAACCGGCCAAGAACTGGTTGCATGGAATTCGAAACTCACGTTGATGGTTCAGAGTAAACTCATGAATTCACACGCGACGGTATGCACCGGGTATGCGTGGCTTATTCGCGAAATGTCGGCGTATGCTGGAATTACTTCCGTGATGGTCGACGGATATGGACGAAATGCACAGTCGAACATCGGCAAAAGCAGTTTGAACCACACATGGAATGCTGTTCAACTGAACGGCAAATGGTTTCTATGTGATGCTACGTGGTCGAGCGGGGCAGTCAATACCGTTAACGGAGAGTATATTAAACGATTTGATGAAGCATATTTTCTGCCCGATCCGGATTACTTTATAAGGAATCATTACCCCCTCGATGTAAAATGGAGCTTGCTGGAACAGCCACCAACCTTAGTGGAATTTATAAACCGGCCGTTGACCTATGCAGGTATATTCCATCATAAAGTCCTTCCGCTAACCCCGCAGCAGTTCGAGATCAAAGTTGTAAGAGGCGAGACTGTCTCATTTCATTTCGATAATCCAGCCTCGAAAGCCATCGTTTTGTTAGTTGGATCCAAAAAGGTAAACGCAACAAGCTATAAGTTCAAACGGAGAGGCATCTACGCCGTTCATGTTATGACCGACGGGACGCCTCTCTTTAGTTACAAAGTAACTGTGTCCTAAACCTAACCTGGACCCAACCTGTTACTCTCCCTGCTTCACCTGGTAGATCTTATCAGGCACCAGCCCATGCGCCTCCTTGTGTGTGTTGTAGATCGACAATGAATCGTGCGCTTCCGCAAGGCAATACACTTTACCTTCGGCTTCATCCACCCAATACTTCACAAAGCTCACATCATACTTCCCTTGCGTAGCCAGGTCTTTCTTGTGGGCATCCGCCACAGCTTCGAACGTAACCTTGCCCGGCTCGAGGTTGTGCACATCCATAAACATCTTCCTCGTGTCGGTAGCCTTTCCTTCACTGCATGCCGTCCATACGCCTATTGCCAGGACGACGATCATCATTTTTTTCATAAGTGTTTTCATTTGGTAAATGGTGACACAAATGACTCACTATCGCGTACCCTTCTCTACCAGAAACAGATCAAAGGATAGAAGAAATTATTCTGCTTTTCCCGATGAAAATTTGATCCGGAAATAGTCTACCACAAACTGTTCAAATGATGCAAAAAACTATTCATCAGTAATAAAAATCTTTACGCAGGGTTCAGCCCTTCATGTAAATTTATTACCAACTTGCATCAATAATTTTATACGCCTATGGACGCAACATCTTTGAAAGCCCTGCAAGAACCTCTCAAGACAAAATATAAATCGGAGCCCGAAGCGGCCCTGATCACACTTAAAGCAAAGTCACACCTCGGCGACGGGGTAACATGTAAGATCGAAACCGGTAAATCGATGGCCGAAGCCGGCCTTCACCCGGCCACCGGCGGCGATGGCCTCTCTGTATGTTCGGGCGACATGCTGCTCGAAGCACTGGCTGCCTGCGCCGGCGTAACACTCAACGCCGTTGCTACTGCCACCGGCTTCGCTCTTCGCGATGCTTATGTCCACACCGAAGGAGACCTGGATTTTCGCGGCACGTTGTCTGTCGACAAAACTGCTCCCGTAGGCTTCAAAGAGATCCGCATGCGTTTCGAGATCCATACCGACGAGCCCGAAGAAAAAACTGCGAAGCTCATTCAACTAACGGAACACTTTTGCGTAGTATACCAGACGCTCGTAAGAGCCAACCCGATCCCCGTATCGGTCACGCTCAAAAAATGATCGTATATTCGATAAAGCCGTAAGCCAGCTATGCCGTTATTCATGGACCTTCATAAGTTTCCGCACATCACCATCGATGAGGCAAAGGAAGCGCATGTTGCCGACGAGCGTATCCAAAGGCAGTACGGTGTGAAATATCTCCAGTTCTGGGTGAATGAAGAGGCAGGAAATCTTTTCTGCCTTGTAGAAGGTCCCGATAAGGACACCGTCGAATCGGTACACCGCATGGCGCACGGGCACGTCGCGTGTGCAGTTGTGGAGGTAGACCCAAGTTATTACTCATTGATCATGGGCAATAACATTCGTATCGACCAGGGACTTGTTCATCGCGAGTCTGGCGTAATCGACACAGGCTACCGGTTCATCATGGTCGTTTCAGTGTACGAGCGAACTACTGCCCGCGCTAACTATTCGGTGCGCGAGCTGGTGTTCAATAAAGTTGCCCACCATGGCGGTCGCGCCGTAAAACTTACCGGCGACGACAGCCTCATTAGCGTGTTCGATTCCGCCGGGCAGGCCTTCGAGTGCGCGAAGGAGATCCAGTCAAAATTTTCCGGTGAACGTTCGATCGTTTTCAGGATTGCCCTCGGCGCAGGCCAGCCCGTAACCGAAAGCAATGAGTTTATCGAAGAGGCTATGCGACTCGTAAAACGGTTGAGTCTCATTGGCGAGGAAGGACACATCGTAATGTCGTCTCTCTTTGATGAGCTAAGCGAGACACAGGGCGGTAAGAAAATACGGAGAGTCACAGCTGCCGAAGAAACATTCATGACCGATTGTTTCTCGATACTCGATTCACAGATATCGAATGAAGACTTTAACATTGATTCCCTTGTGAAGTCTGTTGGGATCAGCCGGGCACAACTCTACCGGAAGATACAGGGCCTCGCTGGAAAAGCGCCCAACAATCTCATCCGCGACGTCCGTCTCGAAAAGGCGCGGATACTTTTAAAAAGAAAAGCAGGAAATATTTCAGAAGTTGCCTACGAAGTTGGGTTCAGCAACCCATCGTACTTCGCAAAGTGTTTCGCGCAACGGTACGGATGCCTGCCATCACAATTCGCCTAAAGAAAGTCGGTAGGTCGTTTTCCATATCTCTCTAAAAACTGCTTTGAGAAATACGAACTGTTCTCAAAGCCCACACGCTTCGCAAGCTCCGCCACCTTCGAAACCTTCCGTTCAAGCAATAACCTGTAAGCAATCTTGAGCTTTATGTCTTTTATAAGTTGACCCGGCGTCATGCCCGTCAACGTCGCAGCCCTGCGGTACACCTGCCGTTCACTCATCGCAAGATGGTCGGCAAGATCGCCGATCCCCAATGAAGAATTCTCTGCATGTGTCTCGACGTAAGTCTGCACCTTTTGCAGGAACAACTGATCTTCGGTAGGAGAGGCCGGCGGCAAAATCTCTTCGGGTTCTGCTGGCTTCTTTATCCATTCTTTCCTTATCTCCTGGTTCGTAAGGAGATTGTGTATCCGGATCTTTAACTCTTTTGCGTTGAACGGCTTGATGATATAGTCATCCACGCCGAGGCTCAACCCATGCAGCAGGTCTTCTTCCGACGCACGCGCCGTCAACATTACAACGGGTATTCCACGATACGTGTCGTTCTTCTTCAGTTGCGACAGAAATTCGTAGCCATCCATTTCAGGCATCATCACATCCGAAATGATAAGGTCGGGCATGTTCGACTTCAACCACTTGAGTCCTTCACGCCCATGTCGTGTTTCCGCGATATCGGCATATTCACCGAGGATCTCTTTCAAATAAAAACGCATCTCGTCGTTGTCTTCGACGACCAGCACCAACGGCTTTCGACTGAACTTTTCAAAACTAACTTCGGGTTCTGGGGCGTCTTCGTCTGCAGGTTCGGGGTGACCATTTCCTGAAGTCCTGATCGGGAATTGCACGGTAAAAGAAGAGCCTTCGTTCACCCGGCTCGTCACATTCACATCGCCACCGTGGAGTTCTGTGAACTCGCGAACCAGCGCCAGGCCAATACCTATGCCGTGCGAGTTCAGCTGGTCGGTTGATGCGCTCTGGTAGAACCGGTCGAAAATATGTGGTAAGTCGCTCTCCGGAATGCCAGTACCCGTGTCCGTCACTTGCAACACCATCATCCGGTCGGTACGGCTGCCTGTCACTTTAATCGAACCGCCTTCATGATTGAACTTGATGGCGTTGTAGACGAGATTGTTCACCACTTTTTCGAACTTGTCTTCATCGATATCGATCACTAATCCATTCAGTGCCGAAGCTTCATATTCCAGTTTCAGATTCTTTTTCACGATCAACGATTCGAAGGCAAGAACGATCCTGTTAAGCAGCGGCTGGATCTCTTTCGGTTTTTTCGAGAGCTCCCATTTTCCACCTTCGAGACGCGACAGGTCGAGCACCTCGTTGATCATCCCTTGCAGCCTGCGACTGTTACCCAACGCGATCGCCATCTTTTCGGAAGATCCATTCTGGGTTGGATTCTCCTGCATCAACTCGAGCATACCATTGAGGATTGTCAATGGCGTCCTCAGTTCGTGCGATACATTCGCGAAGAAACGTGACTTTGCTTTCGAAGCTTCCTGCAGCTGTTGTGCCTGCTCTTCGATCTTTTGCTTTTGTGATTTGATACGCCGATACGAGATCAATGAGACTGCGGCGGCTATAGCCAGGAAGACAGTGGCCGTAATTAGTCCTGTTCTCGTAATGCGGTCTGTTTCCGCCTTCGCCAGGTGAAGCTCGTTCTCACGCTCGAGTCGTTCCCTCACCCGTTCCTGTTTCGCGATCTCGAAATTCTTTTCCATTACACCGATCTTCTTCTTGCGATCGATGCTGTTCAGGCTGTCGATAATCTCCAGGTAACGACTTTGATAGCGATATGCTTTTTCGAATTGTCGTGTTTCACCATATATCTTGTAAAGCTCCTGGCTGCTGGTTTTCACAAGATCGCCGTAACCATTTTTCTTATCCCATTCGAAGGCAAGCAATGCTTCGCGCTCGGCATCCCGGTATCGTTTTGTCAATCGATATGCACCAGCCAATTGAACACGTACCGCGGCCACCTTGTAGTCTTCCTTTATCTTGCTGAAGCCGGCCAGCGCATCCATGTACTTTTCAATACCAGCGGCGTGGTTTCCCGAGTGTGTCAGCGCGTCGCCGGTGTTCAACGAGTTGTTGGCAACCGACCACGGGTCGTCGCGTGTGTTCAACACCTTGCGTGCCATCTCAAGATACTGCAGCGACTTTTCGTATTCGCCCATCCAATCGTAGAGCACACCAAGGTTATTCAATTCGGGAAGTTCGGCACCTGGATAAGTGCTTTGTTTTGAGTACTCCAGCGCTTTCAAAAAGTGACCTTCGGCTTGCTTGTATTCATGTTCATCAGAATACAGCATGCCCATAACATTATTGAGGTGAGCAACGGTCCACATGTCGGCATTAGGCGACTGGAGATAGGAATCGGCTGTCGTATAATGTTCGAGCGCCTTCGCATTGTTCCCTTGTTCGCTGTATGAAACTCCAAGCTCGATGTATCCATTTGCCCAACTGGTTGAATCATCAACAACGTCGATATATTTTTGAATGTAGTAGATGCAACTGTCGTAGTTTGAAAGCTGCCAGTACTGCACGTTATACAATTGCATGTAGATCTCGCCTACGAACTTCGGAGGCAACACGGTATGGGAGGCCATCTCCAGGGCTGTGGAAAGCTGCTTCTTTCCCAGGTCGATCTCCCCATACGCGGCTAGCCGGTGTCCGTAGGAGCACAGGATCTTTACCGTGGTCGTGTCATTCTTTAATCCACGGCTGATCGTAAGCGCTTCCTCATATAGTTGCTTAGCGGTGTCGATCCTGGAAGCAAAATAATATTTGGCCAGGTTCATGAGCGCCGTTGCTTTTTCAATTCCCTGCGTGCGGGCAATGACTGCTTTCAGACTGTCGGGTTTCGATTGGGCAATAACACTGCCGGTCAGAATGAAAAACAGTAAGGACAGAAAAAAGGCTTTCACTGGATCGGGGGCTACCTCAAAAGAAGCAAATAAGCATCGAAACTTTAAATACCGATGATACAACTTTTGTAACACCACGATAGCTTCTGTGTATATTTGATGGATACGCCCCGTTATGACTCTTTTACGAACCTGCCTGGTGACAGCCGTCATCCTCTTGTCTTATTCTGTGGCCATTGCGCAGGATGTCGAACGAATTGCCAGCCTTCGCGGCGACCTTAAAGGCGCGAAAGGCGAGGAGCGATTTGAACTGCTGAACAAGCTCGCGTGGGAGTATCGTTCCGCCTTTCCCGATTCGGCGATCAAATACGGGCAACTTGCACTCGACCTTAACAGGCAGCTAAAGCTCCGGAAAGGCGCGGCCACTTCGCTAAACTATATCGGGCTCGCGAATGATTATAAAGGAAATCTCGTGCGGGCATTCGAATTCTATGATAAGGCCATGACCGAAGCCGGTACGACCGGCGATTCCATCCAACTTGCTTACGCAAACAACAACATCGGGCGACTGTTCTCGGAGCAGGGTATGTTGACACAGGCATTTCCATACTTCGTTAAAGCCGAGACTCTCTTCAAGGCAGTGCACGACCCGTCGGGCCTTGCGTATGTCTATCAAAGCTTCGCATCGATGTACAAGACGCAGAAAGACTTCGTGAAATCGGAGCAGAATTTTGTGCAGGCCTTGCAGATCCGTAAGGAACTTGGCAACACCCGCGACATCATGTCGGCCATGGTGTTGCTTGGAAAACTCTACATGGAGATCCGGCAGTTTGACCAGGCACTTTTGTATTTCCAAAGAGCAGATTCTGCGGGACGTGTCATCGACGATGCCCTCGCTCTTGCCGAAGTCAAGATCCTGATGGCTGAATATTATCTCGGCACGCACGATACGAACAAGGCCGAACAACTCTGTGTTGAAGGGCTTTCGTACATCCTGAATTTCAAGAACGTTACGCTGGTGCCGCGGGCTTATCTCGTGCTGGGACAAATTCATTATGAAAAGAAAGACTACGCGGTGGCCAAAAAATATTTTACGATAGCACTGAACGTCTCGACGCTGATGCGCTATCTCGAAATGAAGATGCAGGCCCATTATTTTCTCTGGAAGATCTCCGAGATCGGTCACGACAGGCAGGAAGCATTGACGCACTCGAACGAATACCTGGTCCTGAAAGATTCGGTGAACGTGATCCACGTGTCGGACCGTATTGCAAAGTTTCAATTCCAGATCGAGATCGAGCGAAAGCAACAGGAGAACGAAATGCTCAAGGTGCAGGAAGCCCGTAACGAAGCGATCATCCGTCAACAGGATCAGCAACGGATCGGCTTGATCTTCCTCATCGTACTGGTTACGATGTTATTGCTGTTCCAGTGGAGAAGCGCGCTACGCCGCAAAGAACAGAACCAGAAATTGTCGGCGCAGAACAGCCAGATCGAACTGCTCAACGGCCGGCTTTCGGAAAAGGTTGATGAGATCTCACAACGCAATGATCTTCTCTCAAACCACCTGACAACATTGATCGACTTTTCCAAAAGTCGCGTTGTGCATTTCGGCAGCATGAGCGACGCTGCGCAGGACATCGCGCGTCTTACTGCCCACAGTCTTTCGGTGAGCCGTGTGAGTATCTGGAACTACAATGAAGAATTGCAGACAATCGAATCTGTAGCGTGTTACGACCTGGCAACACAAAAATTCCAGGACCTGATCACCCTCGACCTCACGAAAGTTCCCGCTTACGCACAGGCGTTAAAAACGAAACGGGTCATCGACGCTCCGCAAGCCCGGACCAGCGAAGAGACGAAAGAGTTTACCGATTCATACCTCATCCCGCTCGACATTTACTCCATGCTCGACATCACATGGTCGCAAGATGGCCAGTTAGGTGGGTTGATCTGCTGCGAGCAGCAAGGCAGCCCCCGCACCTGGAAACCTGAGGACATAATTTTCGCGAGTTCAGTGGCCGACATTATTGCACTGGTGTATCGGGGAGTGCAACGACGTGAATACGAGAAGAAGCTTCGCCAGCAGACGAAAGAGATCGCACGCATGAACGAAGAGCTTGAGCAGCGAGTGATAGAACGTACACAAGAGCTGGAAAATCAGAACAAGAAGCTCAGCGAGTATGCATTCATTAATGCGCACGTCCTTCGAAGCCCGGTGTCGAAGATCATCGGGCTTCTAAACCTGATGGAGGTCGACAAAGCTAGTGATCCCCAGGAGATGATGGGCTATTTGAAAACTTCGTGTAATGAACTTGATACGGTAGTCAAGAAGATCACGATCGCTCTCGATGGTGGAGAAGATTTCGATCGTGGATTGTTCAAGAAGTAATCATTATTGAAAAGCTCAGCTACAGGATCGATCCACTCACGATATCCTTTGATAAAACCGTGACTTAATCCCGTGCTTCGCCCATAATTTTGTCATGCTTCAATTAATTGCGATCACCATCTTCCCGCGCTGCTGTCCATTCCGGTATTTTTCGAAAACATCCCGGATCTGTTCGAGCTTGTAGGGTCCGTCGATCAGGACTTTAAGCTTTCCCTGGTCAAACAATTCTTTCATAAACTCCAGGTCCTTGTTGGTCTTCAGTGCCACCACCCGGAATTTTTTCCCGGTAAATAGTCCGATGACCGGACCCAGGGCAAACACTGCAAATATCTTTCCCAATGAACCTCCTACCGTAATGTAACGGCCACCTGCATTCAATGCCCTCAAGTAATGATGGAGTGGCCGGTTCGTTTTGACGTCAAGAATGAGATCATATCGCTTCCCGGTGTTCGTAAAATCTTCTCTCGTGTAATCGACAGTATGCTGATAGCCGAGTTGAGTGAGTATATCGAGTTTGTGAAAACTGTCGACGCCAGTCATTTCGGCTCCGCCAATATTATTGACCAAATGGATTCCGAGTGTTCCGACGCCGCCAGCTGCGCCGTTGATTAATACTTTTTCTCCGCGCTTTACCTTCCCGGCGTCGATCAACCCTTGCACCGCCAGCATGCCTGCCTGTGGTATTGCAGCCGCTTCTTCGAACGTCATCTTTGGCGATTTGATTGCGAGCATCTTTTCCTTTGCGCAAACATACTCCGCAAAGCCGCCCCACATGTTGCTAAGGTCGCCGAACACTTCGTCGCCGGCCTTGAATCGTGCTACACTTTTGCCGACAGCTTCGACGGTCCCCGCAATGTCGGAGCCCAGTATAGGATACTTTGGTTTTTTGCTGGTGCGATTTACCCACGGTTCGCCGATAAGCAATCCCCAATCCCAATCATTTATTGAGACGGCCCGAACTTTTACGAGCACCTCGTCATCCTTTGGCTGTGGTTTTTCGACGTCGCGAACCTGCAGAACTTCCGGGCCGCCGTATTGGGTGTAGATTGCTGCTTTCAATATAAGGAAGATACGAAAGTTCAATGGTCATGGTTTCCTCCGGTAAACCGGCAGCCAAAACTTAAGATCGTTTCTATATGTTCGTATTGAAAAGAAATCACATGGCAATCAAACGCAAACTCGTAAATATCCAGGCACCGCCTGCCCAACAGGGCTTTCTCGGCGCAGGACATACCGCATTCCCCGTAATTCAGGTCGACTTTACCGACAGCGACCCGTTCGTAATGTTGATGGACGATCGCCTCGACAAGAAGGACGACGTACCCGTTGGTGGCCCACACCCACACGCCGGTTTCGAAACCGTTACCCTCATCCTCGAAGGCGAGCTCGGTGATACCGCCCATACCATGCGAAGCGGCGATCTTCAAATGATGACCGCCGGCGGAGGCATCGTTCACACCGAAACCATCGACAAGCCGATGAAGATGCGTATACTCCAACTCTGGCTCAATCTTCCAAAGAAAGACCGGTGGACTTTACCACGCGTACAGGATATTCAATCTTCGCACGTTCCCTCTGTTACCAAAGACGGAGTCACAATTAAAGTTTACAGTGGGTCTCTGGCCGGCGCAACGTCGCCATTGCAAAATTATGCCCCGATCATCATCGCCGACATTGAATTGAAACCCGGCGCCACAACAGTTCAGCAACTGCCATCGTCATATAGCACTTTTCTGTATGGCATAGAGGGAAGTGTAAATGTTGGCGATGACAATAAAGTGTTGAAGCACGACCAGGTTGGTTGGCTCGACCGGTTTCATGAACAGGAGCCGAGCGAGCTTCAGATCACAGGCGGCGCATCCGGTGGCAGGATCATTTTATATTCCGGACAACCGCAGGGCGACGAGATCGTCGTGCACGGTCCATTCATCGGCGACAACGAAGACGACATCCGGAGACTCTATCGCGACTTCCGCCAGGGGAAGATGGGACACATCAACGATGTGCCTGCTCCGCAAAAAATGATGTGGTAGTTATTTGCAGTCGTAAACGAACGACACGCTTCTCATAACATTGGGATCATTCCAGATATTCAACTGACCGTTGCCGTAGAATGCAAATGAATACTTTCTCGAGTAGCTGCCGCCGCTGAATGTGGCCAGTTCCTCGAGAAGGTTGTTCCTGTTCCGGCCAAAGTTCGTCGTCACGATCGTCTTGAAGAAAGGAAAGTGCTTTGCCACATTCGGTTCGTTGTCGTATTTGTATTCAAGCTTGTTGTCTGGCCATTCAACACGAACGAGATTCCCATTCTTATATTCTTCAACGTGATCGCTGAAGTGATATACACAATCCTGCGGTGACTCGACATACTTAAAATCATAAGTAACATCGTCGACGTTGCCTCCGTGGTACGATCGAATCTGCCGTACAGTAACGTTTACTATGGGGTTTCCGCTATAGGTAAACTCCTGCTGTGAGAAGCTTACGTTATCACTTCCCGCTTCCTTGGCTACAGCTATCCGGCCGTCGCTGTTGTAGGTGTAGGTTGTGATATACATCGGTTCGTCCTGGAACTTCTTTGCGACAGCATCGTAACGATAGGATCTGCTCTCGATGAAGTTAGTACCGTCGTGGATGTAAACTTCCTTGCCACTGATTTGACCGTCGGTGCGAAGGATGGCTTCTTTCACGACACAGTTGGTTGGTTCCGTATCGTCGCAGCTAAAAAAGGCCACCAACGTCACAACCAGGATCAGGTTTTTATAGCTTCTCATTCAGGATATTAAGATCGGCAACTTAAGGCAGTGCCGCCATGCCGGTCTTCACTTTTTTAGGTCCTTTTTTATATATTTCCCGATGCCCCAAAAAATCGACGACGTTCGCTCGTGGCCCCAGCGTTTGTTCGGCTGGATACCCCTTCCATACTGGCTTGCAGTATTTATTGTATGGGAACTCGTGTTCCTCGTCGATTACCTGCTCGGGCTCGGCACGACTGGTGGTCACGATCACATACTTGAATTCGGATGCCTGGTGGTCTTCTTCGCGATGGTGTGCGGCACGGTCATTTATTGCTCGCGGGTTTTGTCGGAGATGTATACCGACGTCACCCTGTTCATCGATCAGTCGGACGGCAACTTCAGATCCTGGTATCGTCAGCAACTGCATCGCAGCTACGAAGGGCCAGTGCCCATCGTGTTTGGTGTCGCCTTCGCAATTTTCGAGTCGATCACAGTCGGCCCGATCATCCGCCAGTTCACACCTCCCGGCTCTGCACTCTATGTTCTTCGAATGGTCTACGAGATTGTGGGATTCTTCTTCCTCGGTATCGGCGTTTGGGCTTTGCTGAACGTGGTTCGCATACCGATCTTATTGACCAGGTATAAAATTAAAGTCAGTCTTACGCAGGTATCGGGGCGCGGCTTGCAGGCTCTCGGCTCAAGCTACTTCAATATGTCGTTGTGTATCATTCTCACATTTGTACCGTTGATCATTGCCGTGATAATTTCACCACTCAGCGACAACATGTTCATTCTAGCATGGCTGGGCGGAGGCGTAATGCTCATCTTTGGGTTTTTCCTGTTGCCACAGGTGGGCGTCCATCGCATCATGGCATTCGAAAAACGTCAGCGGCTGATGAGCTTCACCAATCACCTGGAGGAAGCGATGGAACGATCGTTGCGCGAGCCCACTTCCGAAAACATGCAGCGCCTGAAAGAGCTGTTCGATTTACAGGCACACCTGAAGCAGATGAATGAGTGGCCATTCAATACAAATACCCTTTGGCAGTTGATCACCGCTTTATTGATACCTGTGGCTGTAGCGGTACTGGAGATCTTCTTTTAATACCGGTTCCTGGCATGTCAGGTTACCACCTTCTTTAACTGCTGCAACGGACCTGTTGCGTGGTCGAGCGTGGCATACTTGTCAATCACGATCGCGTCTCCTTCGCGGGTTTTGATTGTCAGGCAATACCAGTCTTCGGCGTCTTGTTCAATCATTACAAACTCGCGTTGCGTCTTGTTGAAAGTTTTCAATCCTACTTTTGCCCAACCGATCCTGGTATAGGTTGCAAACTTTTCATCGTCGATTGAAGCAACGAATTTTTGAATGGAGAAGATCAACGCGGTCAACGCAACCAGGATTACCATTGAGATTACCGTGATGACATCAAATGCCGGTGCACCGGGATTCCTCGAGTTGAGTGTCATCTTGTAGAATAACAATACTGTCGCGAGTATCATTACGAACATCATCAGGCTGTTTTTGATCCTCGCCGTCATCAGGCGATCGTAGGCCATCCTTTTCATACATGTTTCTTTAAATATTCGCCGGTCAAACTTCCCTTCGCTTTCATTAACTCTTTGGGAGTTCCTTCAAAAATAACCGAACCCCCTTTCGTTCCTCCCTCAGGCCCCATGTCAATGACCCAGTCTGCATTCTTGATCACATCGATGTTGTGCTCTATGACGATCACCGTGTTTCCATCTTCTACAATCTTGTTCATGATCGCAACAAGATTCCCCACATCCGACATGTGTAGTCCTGTTGTCGGTTCATCCATCACATAAATGCTTCCTTTCTTATGTAGCTCAGTCGCCAGCTTGATGCGCTGACATTCGCCACCCGACAGCGTACTTAACGGTTGGCCCAATGTAAGATAGGTAAGCCCCACGTCGTTCATCGCCTGCAGCCTGTTCGTAATTTCTTTGTTGTCGAAATGTTTCAATGCCTGCTCTACCGTCATCTCGAGTATATCGCTTATCGATTTGCCTTTGTATTTGTATGCGAGTACCTCGTCTTTAAATCTTTTACCACCACAAACTTCGCAAGGCAACTTCACCTCGTCGAGGAAGGCAAGATTCGTATACGTAACTCCAAGCCCCTGGCAGTTCGGACAGGCCCCCGCCGAATTGAAACTGAACAACGACGGGCTCACTTTATTTGTCGTTGCAAACACCTTTCGCACATCGTCCATAATGCCGGTGTATGTAGCCGGATTCGAACGAGAATTACTTCCAACCGCCGATTGGTCGATCATGATCGCTTCGGGATGTTGCTGCACAAACACCTGGTCGATCAACGAACTTTTTCCCGATCCGGCTACTCCTGTAACAACGGTCAATACTCCTGTTGGAATGTCGACACTAACATTTTGCAGGTTATTTAATTTCGCTTTCGCGATCGATAGCTTTCCGTTTGCCTTGCGAACATTCTCCTTCACTGGCACCGTGCGTTTCATGTGCTTGCCTGTAAGCGTGTCGGATTTCAGGAGACCGGCGAAGTCGCCTTTGTAAACAACCTGGCCACCACCACTCCCCGCCAACGGCCCAACATCCACAACGTAGTCTGCACCCTTGATCACATCCGGATCGTGTTCAACAACGAGTACAGTATTCCCCTTGTCGCGAAGTTTCACCAGCAGCTCGTTCAACCTGTGAACGTCGCGGGGGTGAAGGCCCACACTCGGCTCGTCGAAGATGTACATCACATCTACAAGGCTTCCACTCAGGTGTTTCACCATTTTTATACGCTGCGATTCTCCGCCCGACAATGAATTGGTTTCCCGGTTGAGGCTCAGATACTCAAGACCGATATCGACGAGGTAGCCGAGTCGCTGCACCAACGTATCGAGGATGGGCTTTGCCGACGTGTCCCTGACCGACTTAATTATCCTGACCAGCTCGCTGATCTCCATCGACGACATGTCGGCGATGTTGTAGCCATTGATCTTGCACTTCAGTACCTGTGGATTTAGGCGCGCGCCTTTGCAGGCAGGACAGGGGCCGACCGAAATGTACGGTTCCACCATCTTTTGGGTCCGCTCCGACATCGTCTTCACATCGCGCACGATGTACTTGTTATAGAATTTGGTAGCAATCCCTTCGAAGGTGAAGTTTACCACCTTGCCGGCAACATTCGTCTTTACTTTGTGAGGCTCGCTATACAGCAACGTATCCATTTCAGCCTTGCTGAAATCTTTAAGCTTCTTGTTGTTGTTGAACAGCCCCGACTGTACGCAAATGTTCCAGTACCACGTATCTACCTGGTACTCCGGCAGCAGGATCGCCCCTTTGTTCAATGAGAGTGACGTGTCGAATGCCTTGTCGAGATTGAGACCAACTTTCCGGCCAATCCCATTGCACTCCGGACACATGCCTTGAGGGTCGTTGAACGAAAACAAATTATAGTTACCCACGTGCGGCTTTCCAGCGCGTGAGAACAGCAATCGCAGCACCGTAAAGATGTCGGTGATGGTACCAACAGTTGAGTGCGATCCGCCGCCGAGGCGTTTCTGGTCCACGACGACGGCCATGCTTAGGTTTTCAATTGAGTCGGCATTTGGCTGCGGATACTTCGGCAGGAAGTTTCTCACAAACATGCTGAAGTTTTCGTTCAGAAGGCGCTGTGCTTCAGTTGCAATGGTGTCGAATACGATCGACGACTTTCCGGAACCCGATACGCCGGTGAAGATCGTGATCTTGCGTTTCGGAATTGTTAGTGATATGTTCTTAAGGTTATTCTCGCGCGCCCCGCGTATCTCGATGAATTCCTGCATGGGAAAAAGTTGGAATCCCTAAGATAGAGATTTCGCCCTATTCTGAACGCAGACTTTTTACGGTGTTCGTCCTCGCGGCAGAAACCGCCTGGAACAACACCGTGATAAATGCAATCAGTAGCGCAAACACACCCGCCGAAAGCAGGAATTTCCAATCGGCATCTATCCGGTACACAAAACTTTCCAGCCATCGCGACGCCAGCAGGTAACCTGTTGGGAGTGCAATTACGTTGCTGATCGCCACCAATAAAATAAAATCCCTCGACAATAATGCACTAACGTTGACGACGCTTGCGCCCAATACTTTTCTTACAGCAATTTCTTTGGTGCGTCGTTCCGTTGTGAAAGTGGCTAGCCCATACAACCCAAGGCACGCAACAACGATGGCAAGTATAGAAAAGAGCAGTACGATGTTGCCGACGCGATGTTCGAACTGGTATTGTTTTTCAAGATCCTGGTCCACGAACGTGTAATCGGCCGGCGTTTCGGGATCATATTTCTTATACAATGTTTCAATCGCACCAAGCGCATCGCTCACCTGGTTGGCATTGGCCTTCACCACAACGCCATTGTACCACGAGGCCTGCGGGTTCGACATAAACAACATCGGTTCGATGGCAGTCGTCATGGGGCGGAAATGAAAGTCTTGCATAACACCGATAACATGCCCCGGCAGGTCCCAGATCTTAAACGACTTGCCCAAAGCTTCTTCGCTTGTCCATCCCATTCGTTTTGCTGCAGTCTCGTTTATGATGTACGATTCCCTGTCGGTAACGCTGCCATCGAAATTTCTTCCGGCAACCAACGTGATTCCCATCGTAGCCAGGTACGATTGCTCTACGTTGAGCTGGGTCATTATGTATTCGTCACCCGCCGTTCTTCCTTCCCAGTCGATCATGCCCGTCGAGTTAGTAACATCGATCATGTTTGTCGACGTCAGGCTTGCTGCCGCAATCGAACTTTGGCGTTCAAGGTCCTGTCGAAGTAACGTCTTGTTCTCGCGACTCAGTCCTTTGGTCTTCACATAGATGAGTTGCGACTTATCGAAGCCGAGATTCTTTTCGCGAAGAAATTCAAGTTGTTTGTAGATCACGATCGCCCCCGCAACAAGCACGACGGTCAACGTGAACTGCACGATAACGAGCACCTGCCGGAACCTGCGGCCCGAACGAACATCGAATACCCCTTTGAGAACTTTCGCCGGCTGGAAGTTTGACAGATAAACTGACGGGTAGAGACCAGCGAGTATACTTACAACTATCGTGAACGACACCAACGCGGCGATGAATTCCGGTGCAGTAAATGGTATCGCAAGATCTTTTCCTGAAAGATCGTTGAGGAATTGCAGGCCAAAGTTCATCAATACAACTGCCACCACTACCGAGATCACCGTTATCATGAACGACTCGCTCAGGAACTGCGTCATCAACTGGCGATAGTAAGCACCAATCGTTTTTCGGATACCCACTTCCTTTGCGCGACGTACCGCCCGTGCCGTGGACAGGTTTATAAAGTTGAACACCGCAATTATCAATACAACAACACCCACCGCAATGAATACTCGTACGTAAACGATGCTGCTCGTTTTAGTCCAGTCGGTTTCAAAGTCGAACTTCGAATGAAGGTAGATATCGGTGAGAGGCTGGAGGTAATATACCGGCGGAGCAAACGTACTCGCAGGATCGCGGTACTTCCGGATGTAATCGTGCAACTTTGCATCCATCGCCGCCGGGTCGGCATCCTCTGCCAGCAATACGTAAGTGTGATAGTTATTGCTGTTCCACTTATTGTTGTCGTCTGCCGGATCGTAGCTCAAAATTGCATCGAACTGTATGTGGGAATTAACCGGCGGATTTTTTATGATACCCGTAACGATCAGTGGCCGGGTTTTATCGTAAGTAATAATACTTCCGACAAGCTTGGTGATATCAACCGAGAGCGTCGACGCCATTTTATCGGTGATCACTATTTGATCCGGTGCCGTAAATAGCTTTTCCGAATTTCCCGCCACGAGTTCGAAGTCAAACACTTTCAGCAGATCGGGGTCGGCCATCGTGATCTTCGACGATTCAACCACGGTGTTCTCATATTTTAATGTGTTCGTCCTTAGATGGCCCATGCGGGCCGCCGCTTTCACTTCCGGGAAATCTGCCTTCAACGCATCGGCCATAGGCCCTGCGCTAACAGCAACAGTATAGGTGTCGCCAGCCTGCACCTGGTATTGAACCACGCGGTAAATGTTTGCTGCATTCTTGTGAAACCGGTCGTAACTGTACTCGTCGGCAATGAACAACCCGATCGCCAATGCGCAAGCGAGCCCTATCGACAGGCCGGCAATATTGATGAATGAGTAAGCTTTGTTTTTAAGGAGATTTCTCCGGGCAATCGTAAGATAGTTGAGTAACATAGGCAGTCGGTTTTAATGGAAACTTCACATTTCCCGAAAGGTTGCTTACCGGGCAAACTTATTTCTGTACTCGACCGGGGTCATCCCGGTAATCCTCTTGAAAATGCTCCTGAATGCCTGGATATCCGAATAACCAACGTCGTGCATGGTCTCGTTGATCGACTTTCGGCCCATCTCGAACTGCTTTTTCGCGCCTTCTACCTTCACACGCTGGATGTATTCGGTCACCGTGTTCCTCGTAGCTTTTTTAAATCTCCTCTCGAATGTCCGTCGGCTCAGGTTAAACTCGTCGGCCAACTGGTACACGGTCAGCTTCTCGCGATAATGCAGTTCGATCCTCTCCTGTGCCCCTCGTATCAGGTCGTCGTCATGATCTTTCAAGCCGTGAAAAATTATGAATGGCGACTGAATGCTTCTGTCAATGTCGATCACAAAATACTTCGCAGTTCTGATCGCCATCTCGCGGTTCGTGAATTTCTCCACGAGGTGCAACAACAAATTCCAGTACGCATTACTTCCACCACTCGAGTACAAACCATTCTGGTCGGTGATCACCCGTTCGTCCACAAGTTGAATGGAAGGATAAAAATATTTGAACTCATTCGCGTACGACCAGTGTGTGGTCACCTGCTTATCCGCAAGCAATCCAGAGTACGCCACCAGGAATGCTCCCGAGCAAAGGCTCGCTATCTCGGTCCCATTCTTATACTGCTGATTCAGCCAGTAGGCATACTCTTTATTAATGTATACCGAACTCTTCATGTCGCCGACGAGTGACGGGATAATTACCAGGTCGCTTTTCTTCACGTCGTTCATCAGCACATCGGGCTTTATCGTGAACAATCCATCATCGAGTATTATTTCTTTGGCAGACCCTACAAGCTGAATATTGAACAACGGCTCTCTTCCCGAGTCGACCAGGAACGAGTTCACCATTTTGAAAACATACCGTGCGTCGGCGATTGAAGCCAGAACGGCATTCCTCAAAGCCAGGATCGATATAGTGATCATACCTTAAAAGTAGGCAGAAGAAGTGTCGCAGTCACCCACCTTAGATTGTCGTATTTACACTCCTGCCTGACGGCGATCAGGTAATATCTTTGAAATCATGAAGATTACCAGTCCCTACCTGCATTTCATGGGCAACACAGAGGAAGCCATGACCTTTTACAAATCGGTGTTTGGAGGAAAATTCCTGATACACCAAAAATTCAGAGACCTCCCCGGCAGCGAGCGCATGCCAAAGCAAGAACTCGATAAGATCATTCATATTTCCCTCGACATGGGCAACGGCAACACGCTTATGGCCACCGATGCGCTTGAATCGATGGGACAGCAACTAACGATCGGCAACAACTTTCACATTTGCGTTCACACGGAAAGCGAAAAGGAAACCGACAGGCTCTTCAACGACCTGGCTGCCGGCGGCGAAGTAGAGATGCCGCTCAATAAAACATTATGGGGCGCCTATTTTGGAATGGTGAAGGATAAGTTCTCGATCCAGTGGATGATAAGCTATACCTACGACGGTCAGAAGGTTGACCAGAACTTGAGTCAAGGCTGAACAACACAGCGGAAGCCGGCCTCCGTTACTTGACTAAAAAACACAAAGTCATGTATCGAACCATCCTTACCCTGTTGCTGATCTCATGCATTTCAGCCAACGCACAATCAACAAAAAAGAACACGGTCCTGATCGACGTCGCTCACGGTCAGAAATTCTGGCGCGATCCGGCCGACATGGCAGGGATGGACGCCGGTTACATCGACCGTGTGAAGTATATGACCAACGAGATCAGGAAGAGCGCTTCGTCGTCGAATGGTGACATCGGTTACGTGAAAGGGGAGATCAAATCCGAAGACCTCGCCAAGGCCGACCTGCTTTTCATCCACATCCCGTCGGCGAAGTACAAACCGGAAGAAGTTGCGGCGATCTCGAAATTTGTCGCCGGTGGCGGGTCGCTGTTCATCGTAATGGATTCGGATTACTGGTCGACACTCGACCAGGTGAATGCCAACGACATTATTCGCCCTTACAACATTGAATTCGGAGGTGAGAGTGCCGACACGACCGTTGGCGGCACCTCGAAAACGGGATCGGTCCTGACGACGGCGTGGAAAATTCCCTACCACGGAGCCCGTACGGTGAAGGGCGGAGCCCCATTCGCGTTCTCGGCAAACGGAAAAGACGTCTTTGGGGTGTCGGCAACTCCAAAAGGTGGTGGAAAAGTGATCGTAATGGGCGACGGAATGGTGTCGTTGTATATGACGGAGTGGGAGAATGTGACTGATTATCAGTGCAGTGGGTTTATGGGCGAGGCGTTTGCGTGGTTGTTAAAATAAGGGCAGTAAGGGCGCGGAGAATGCGGGGTGTCGCGGTGTTCCGCGGAGGACACGCGGAGGACACGCGGAGGTGCGCAACGTTTTTTAATGATCTAACAAAATCCGCGCACCTCTGCGAGTCCTTCGCGTAACATTGCGCCACCCCGCATTCATCCTTTCCCAAAAATCCTTTAATTTGACGGTCCAATCCCTCGAATTATGTCTCCAAACAACCCAGATGGCTCAAAGCAACTACCAGCAAAATATAAGTTCAGGGAGATCAAGGTTCACTCGTCAGACGAGTGGATGGCCGACGGCACAAAAAAGTACCGCCAGGTTTTCGATCGCTACGAAACTACTCACCTGCGTGTAGAACTTTCGTTTTTCAACAAGCTCTTCGATGAAGAAGATTGGGAGTCGACCATCGTACTGAAATGTTTCTTTGTTAACGGCAGCAGCAGTCGCGAACTCTGTAAGCTCGAGCAAAAGAGAAAGGTCCTCAAAGACGAGAACGTTGTATACATCCGCGACTCGTGGGGAAATCCGACACTCGGCGCATACTGGACAAAAGGAAACTATGCGTGGGAAGGATACATCGACGACGTAAAAATTGGTGAAGGAAAGTTTTATATAGAAGACGTTGGTGTTTCGAAGCCTGGAGAAAATCTCTTCTTCGACATCCAGCAGATCCGCTTGTTCGAAGGCGATGCACAGGCGTCGTCGCTTGCCGAGAAAAAGTATCTAAGCAAGTTCAGCTTCAAGGATACCCGGTACGTTTGGGGCGAGTTTACTTTCAAGAACAAGACCAACAGCGACTACTATGCTGAAGTGATCTTCAACTTCTTCAACGACGCAGGGCAGGCAAAGGGCCGCAGCGCGCGACTGATCTACGTTCCCGCAAACACGGCGGGACAGACATACTCGTTGTATCCCGCGTGGGGAAGCGACACTGCCGGTACATGGAAAGACGATACTTACACGATGGAAGTCGTGTTCATGGACAACCTGATAGCAACCGTACCATTCCGCGTGGGTGAGGCTGTCGAAGAGGGTGGAGTATCGATCATCACCGATCCCGATGCAATGCTTAAAGCAACCGGCGGACAGGCAGGTACTTCATCAAACACCAGCAAGAGCCTCGACGATATTTTATTTGAAAGCCTTGCAGAACTCAATGCCCTTACGGGTCTCGAAGGAATTAAAACGGAAGTGAACGAGATGGTAAAACTCGTACGGTTCTACCAGGAATCCGGAAAAGATATACTCAATAAGTTCTCACTGCATACCGTGTTCACAGGTAATCCCGGCACCGGCAAGACGACCGTCGCACGCATTCTGGCCAAGATCTATAAAGGCCTGGGCATCCTGGAGAAAGGTCACCTCGTGGAGGTCGATCGCCAGGCGCTCGTGGCAGGTTATGTCGGTCAAACGGCCATCAAAACGGGCGACAAGATCAACGAAGCAATGGGCGGCATTCTCTTCATCGATGAAGCCTACTCGCTTGCGAATGAAAGTGGGGCACAGCACGACTTTGGAGGTGAATCGATACAGGTGATCCTGAAACGCATGGAAGACCTTCGTGGCAAGTTTGGTGTGATCGTAGCCGGTTATACCGAGAACATGCAGGATTTCATCGCATCAAATCCCGGACTTCGTTCACGATTCGATAAATACTTCTTCTTCGAAGACTATTCTCCCGAAGACATGTTCACCATCTCGATGACACTCTTTGGCAAAGACGGAGTAAGTCCCGACGGTGCTTCGGTGGAACATTTGAAAAAATATTTTGCATTCCTCCACAGCAAGCGCGACAAACATTTCGGTAATGCGAGAACAGTTCGGCAGGTGGTAGGGGAGATCATCAAGAATCAACACCTGCGACTGGCAGGTATGAAAAAAGAAGATCGCACCCCTGAGATCATGAATGCGATCATCTTCGACGACGTTAAGGAATTTGAGATCAGGGAAACCGGCGGACCGTCGCGGTCACTTGGCTTCCAGATCGGGAAGAAGTAGTTAATAGTCGCGTAGCGACCACAGGTCTTCTACATACTAACCTCTTCCGCCCCCGCTGAAACCAAAGTATTTCTGTTTCAGCTTATCGTCCCAGTCGTTAGCATAAATACTAACCCGGTCGAATGTTGCTTTGGCTTCAGACTTGTCGAGACCTTCCAGCTCGCGGATAGCTTTGATGTATGCTTTGTCTTTGAAGATCGTGAAACCAACTCCATAAAGAGTGTGGTTGATCTCGAGCAGTTCTTTTGTGAATATGTGTTGATTGTTTACCGGCACATCGCACACGAGCGCCAATACCTGGAAGTAACCGTATTGTGTAAGATTGCCTTGCGCATCCTTCGACTGGAACACGTCGGCCCAAATGCTTGCCGAGCCGAATTTCAAATTCCACTGCCCAGGTAGCTCGCCACGGGCGGTTTTCGGATCAAATTTGTACTCTGCCAGAACTTCTTCGATAAGACTGTAGTAGTGCTCAATAGGGTGCTGCATGGGAATAATTGGGATTAAGGTGGATGACTAAATTAAGTTTTAAACTTCACTTAAAAAAGCGCATGAGATCGCCAATTCTGCGATCAATTTGAAGCTGTCTTCCCAGAAGACCCCAAGTGCAAAAACGTCGATTGTTACCGACGCTACGCCGAAAACCACGGCGGCCACGAGCAACTTGCGCGCTGTGTTATGAAATTTTTTCCAGAGAGTTATCGATACGATCAAGCCGACGAAAGCACCGAGTATCACCGGCAGTTCTGCAAATATTCCGGGCTTGTCGAACCCCATGATGATGTCGGTTTTCAGACCTTCATGGAACATGAACCGCTCGTCGAGCGCGAGAATGAGAAAGAACAATGAAATAACGGACCATGGAAACCATCCGCGCCGCATTCCAAAAATGAGTGATATCGTTGCCGATATGACCAGCAACATTCCCGAGGCCCACGTGCCCACGGATGCCTCGCCCGCAACCACCGTCAATGGTGAATTCCGGTTATCGAAATATGCAATGGTGAAAACAACGGCAAGGAAGCCGCAAAGCATAACTGACGCAACGAAGTACGGCGTTCTCATGTGCAGTCGGCCGCTGCACCTGCATCGATGATGCGCCACTCACCACCAATGTTCGCAAACCACAGCACCTCCGACATCATATCGCTGGAAATACCTTCGAAGTATCCGCTCACACAAGCGAAGTCTGCAATACCGTCGGCATTCACGTCAGCCATCCAGACGGCACGATTCAAGCGATCGACCTTCAATTGATCGGCTGAAGTGTTGTTGTATGGAATATAGATCCCGAGTATGTCGTTTGCATCGAGATCACCATCGCCATAAGCAAACGTATAGTAAGGCTCATCGGAGATACAACCCAGGCTTTCGGGCACCAGCTTCACGCGAACCGAGATCAGGTTACCTTTCAAAGGTCCTTGCTCCGTAATGAAGTAAACAGGTATGCGATCAATAAAGGAATGTATAAGGGAGCCAATGCCCTTAATGTCCTGCGGGCCGCTCTCGTATGAATCTAGCTCGGGGCCGAAGGTAACAAACGAGGCGCCTCCAAACTGGTGGGCAATAGAATTGAAGAGATAGTTTGCGTTCTCCGTTTCAGATGTTCCGAAGCGGACTTCGGCGCTTCCATCCAGTGCTTCGAATGTGCCCTCAAGTTTTTGGATGAAGGGAGCGCCGCCCATGAAGAAGAAATTTCCGTGCGACAGGTAGTTCGAGTTATCTGCAGTTGGCAGAATTTCAGAAGTCTTGTCAGATGCACCGGGCGTACGAAGGATGTCGATAAGCTTTGGTGCCTGGTCGTTAACCTTTATGCCTGATTTCATTGCTTGTTGATACGACAGGATTGCTTCGTATGCTTTGTTGATGTTCGGCATGAACAGCGCGCTGTCTTCAGGATCTGTGAGATCGATGGTTTGACGTGCCATCTCGATGCTGTCTTTAAAGTAGATCGCCTTGCGCGCGGTCGTCAGCACCTGGTCGAGCGGGGTGTAAGTGGCGAGAGCAAGTTCTATGTCTGTGTCGATAGAACCATAGTAGTCGATGATCTCACGCATTGCTTCATCATCGTCGTACGCGGCGGCTAACGTATCGGTTTCATAAAGAGAACTGTCAGACGCTGTGGTTTCGTCTGTTGCAGGTTGTTTGCAAGCAATAGCAACTATAAGACAGAGAGAGGCAATCCGACTGAATTTCATTGGAGCGGGGTATCTCCAAAATTAGAAATTCTGCAACGAAAAATCTCTGACCGCAATAAATCCGTCGGAATAGACTGAGGCATGTGTGCCCGGGGCATTGTGAGCCCCGGCGAACAGTACACTTTTATTGCTGAGAACTTTTACAAACATCGCTTCACTCCCGCGCCCGGCCGGGCCTTGCGGCAGGATGATCTCCTTCACCACTTTTCCTTGCACATCCACCACAAAAGCCGCAGCCCTCCGCGCATCGCTCACGCTAAGCCCTGCAGGATTCTGGTAATAGTCTGTTGTTCCAACCGCCAACAGGTTTCCACCTGGCAACGGGTTGACATCCCAAAACATGTCACCAGCCCTCACGTCGATCTTGTTGTCGTACAACACATTCCCGTTCAGATCTGCAGCGAATACCCAGGCATCCCACCCATCGGATTCCTGGCTGACCTTTATTCTTCCCGTGAAGAACAGCCCTTCGTCGGTCACGCGCATGTTGAGTAATCGCTTGTGGCGGGACTTACCGTGAAGTTTTGAATAAACTCTTTTTCCATCAGGCGACAACCGTGTTACGATCGCGACACCCCAATCGTATTCGCCCGGATTTGTCTCTGCCATTAAATTTTCTTTGAAGAAATCGTCGTGGTTATAAACAGTCTCTTCGTGACACGGAACAGCGACGTAAAGATTTCCCAGCTTGTCGACGTCGGCATAAACAAAGAAGTAACGATCGCCCTGGTGAAAATTATCGTAACCACCGCCAATGATACCGAATGTTCCGACGTAGCTCGGTGGTTCTACCCACGACTGCCACTTTGTTTTGAAGGCACCATCTTCGAAAGCCATTCGTTGTGCCTGTACTTCGTTGTATCTCCAACGGACAACCGCATATACATCTTCGCCGTGGGCAACAAGCTTCACGCGATCGAGCGAGCCTGGAAATACGGGCATAGGCTCAGTGGCGTTCGGCAACTGGGTAATTTCTGTTTCAGTTACAGATCCTGCCGATGAGAATCGAAGCATCTTCACCTTTAACTCGAAGTTCCCGGTTTTGATCTCAAGCTTTACACTCACAGCACTTACCTGCCCGGAAGGATGAACGACAGCATCGAGTAACGACCATCCATCGTATGCTTTGTAGTTGCCGACCTCCGAGAAACTTCCGTCCATCCACGAGATCTCTCTTTTAGGTTGTGTGATGAGATACTGCGGCTGAAGAGTTTCCGTCAAGGAAACCCATCCCCCTGAATGCGGCAGGACTTTCAGCACCACCTGGTCTTTGATCGTTTTTGTTGTTTCAGGAACATGCAATTCAGGAACATTCGGTTCCAGGTCTTCCTGGCACGACATCACAAACAACGCAAAAGCGATCGGGAGAAAAGGGGCTTTCATGTGCGATTAGACACGAAGAACTGCAGATAAGGTTGGACCTTACAGTGAAATATTTTTAACCCGGTTTAACGGTAGGCGGTAGTTAGTTTGGCCAGTATGGCAGGGAGGGCTCTTGGTATTTGTGCCAATTGAACGTTTTGGCCTTCACTTTGTTCAACTATGCGTATTAGTAATTATAAACGTCTGATCATGAAAACGCAGTTTAAATTTCACCTTCTAGCAGCAGCATTCCTGTTCTCAGGAACGGTAGCCGTTGCGGGATTGCAGCGCGATCCACAGGAGGAAGTTCCAGGCGATAACTTCAGCCTGGAAGGCGCTTTGGAGTTGTTCAAAAAGTCGGCTTCACCGCAGGAGTTTGAACAGTTGCTCAACTCACCCGATTCGAAAGTGAACAACCTCGATCTCAACGGCGACGGTGAAATCGACTATGTTCGGGTGATCGATCGGGCTGACGGAAACATCCACACCTTTACCCTCCAGGCTCTCGTATCGAGCTCCGAAGCACAGGACATTGCTGTGATCGAACTCGAGAAACGCAACGATGGATCGGCAGTACTCCAGATCGTTGGCGACGCCGACATCTATGGTATCGAAACAATCATCGAGCCTACCGAAGAAGTAAGAGTGAATGCCGGAGCCTCAACAGCCCGTACAGTTGTAAACGTTTGGGCATGGCCATCGGTACAATATGTATACGGCCCGGCATACAATGTCTGGATCTCTCCCTGGAGATGGTCGTACTATCCCGGGTGGTATCGACCCTGGAGGCCGGTAGCCTACTACGTGTATGATCCCTGGTGGAGACCGTATCGTCCATACTACTCGGTATGTTATTCGCACCGCGTAGTGTATGCCCCGAGAATCTACAGGCCCTACCGCACCACGTCGGTGATCGTGTACAACAGGCACTCGACGCAGATCTCAAACTACCGTTCTACGCGCAGCGACTCATATGCAAGGGGTCACAACGATAGAAGTGGAGGAAATAACCAGAGATATAATCGCTACGATGCGAACTCGAGGTCGAGATATAATTCGAACCCGGGAACAACTCACAGCAATGGTAGCAGAAGTTATAATAATAGCAGACGTTCGGACGACAATGCTACGCGTCCTGCAGAATCACATCAACGGAGTTCGGATAACACCGGCGTAACAAGACAACGTTCTGCAACACGTTCAGATTTCCAACGGCAATCACCAACGTCTGAAAGCCGCCAGAGATCGTACTCAGCCCCGAGCCGGTCGTACTCAGCGTCGGGCAACAACGGTGGCGGAAGCCGCCAAAGAAGCTTCAGTGCACCGAGCAACAACGGAGGTGGAAGTCGTCAGAGAAGTTTTAGCGCGCCGAGTGGTGGCAGCAGGCAACATTCATCGCCAGCACCATCACATAGCGGTGGCAGCAGAGGAGGTAGTGGAAATGGTGGTGGTGGAGGAGGTGGCGGTGGCGGATCGCACGGTCGCCGTCACTAAATAATGTTGGCTCGTCTTAACTACGGTTTGTTAAGGCGGGCCAATTCTGCTTCTGCAGCAATGAAGCCGAAGGCTGCAAACTCCCGCCCCGAGACAACTTTATTGAAGACGTCGAGCGCCTTTGCTGTGTCGCCATTGTAATAGTACCAGTTGCCTACGCCGTAACCTTGTGTTGCCATCGATAGATTGTAGTCCTCGGCAGCCGGGTCTACTACCAGTACTTGCCCGGGTGTAAGCATGCCTTTATACATCTTAAGCCGCGTGTCGTACGAATCATTCTCGATGATCTCGAGTGAATCACCAACCAAACCGAGCAACTCGGAAGCTTCATACGTCTTATTCTGCCGGCGGAAGGTCATATACAACCAGTCTGTTACCGCAACCCTCGAGTCGTCGTTCTCGCAAACCACCATGCATTTCTCCCATGTCTCTTCGGCTTTCGCAAAATCACCCATGAGGTAATGCGCCAGTGCGAGATGATAGAACACATTGAATTGTGTGGTCGACAGGGGAATGTTCAATTTATTTGGGGCTCCGTCGGGCTCAACTTCAAGAGGCTTCCCTGCCATTAATTGTTCTGCCTTGCTTAGGTCAGCGATGGCTTCCGGGAACATTCGTTTCGAGATGTAACGATGACCGCGATGACGGAGCAATCGATAAGATTCGGGATACTTTTTTAATCCCTCGGTGTAAATATCAATAGCATCGTCCAGGCGCATGAGGTATGCGGTGCGACGTCCATACCATATATAATTGTCTTCGGAAGGGTCGGCTTCGAAATTCTTTTTCGCCACCTGGAGATTACTATCGAGGCGCGCCTGTGCTTCGGGTGTACGTTGGGGTTCAGTAAAATTTGCGCCCAGCAAGGAAACGACAACATTCTTGTTTTCCTGGCTGCAGCCAATCGCGAGGATAAAGACAATAAGTGGAATGAATCTCATTGTTCGCCCGGTTGTTTCAATACGAACCCGGCCTTCTTCTTTTCTTCGTCAACGAGCTTCTTCACGTCGGCAAGAAGTTTTTTTGCGTCGTAGATGATCCCGTCTTTGATGGTATACTTCACACCACCTACACGAATGGCTTTGTTGTTCTCGTCGAGCTTGATCGCACCGGTGCCGTATAGCACCTGGAGATTTTCGAGAGGATTCTGATCGATGATAACCAGGTCTGCAAGCTTGCCGATCTCGACTGAGCCGATCTCGCTTTCCATTCCCAACGCCTGTGCACCGTAGAGTGTAGCAGAACGAATGACTTCAAGAGGATGAAAGCCTGTTTCACGCAACAGCTCCAGCTCGCGGATGTATCCGAAGCCGTAAAGCTGATAGATGAAGGCGTTATCGGAGCCTGCGGTAACTCGTCCACCGCGATTCTTGTATTCGTTTACGAATGCCATCCACAACCTGAAATTTTCTCTCCACGCAACTTCTTGTTCGGTTCCCCAATTGAACCAGTAAGATCCATGCGACACCCGGTTCGGCTGATAGAATGCCCACAGTTGTGGAAGCGTATAAGTCTCGTGCCATTCCTGGCGTCGTGCGCGATGAAGGTCGCGGCTTGCCTCGTAAGTGTCGTAGGTTGGGTCGAGTGTAAAGTCGAGAGCGAGAAGTTTGTTCATTACTTCGTTCCACTTTTCGGAGTATGGCGGAGCTGCCTGTTTCCATAGCCGTCCTGCATGTTCGAAGCGGTCCTGCTCGTTCGCATAATTATAGTTGAGCGGATAGTTCTGAATTGTTTTGTCGGTAAACAGTGCTTCGGGCAAACCGTACCAGTGTTCCATGGTTGTCAAACCGGCTTCGGCCGACTTCACCACATTCCATCGCGCAACATCCATTTGTGCATGGTGACATGCCGAACGAAGACCGAGTCTTTTATTTTCCCTGAGAGCCATGTCCATTACAGCGGGAGCAGCTCCGAAGAACTTGATGCCGTCGGCGCCACGCTCTTTGTTTTTATTTACCCATGCTTTTGCTTGCTCGGGAGTGGAGATCGGCTCCGAAGCTCCCTGGCCAAAGACGGTGTACGCTTTTATCCGGGGAGCAGTGATTGAATTCGAAGCACTGAGTTTTTTCTGTTCGAGAACCCATTCGAGGCCGTTGCCTGCCGATGGATCGCGGATGGTCGTGATACCGTGGGCCATCCAGAGTTTATAAACATACTCCGCAAACGGTGCCTGTCCGCCACCGATGTGTCCGTGCATGTCGATGAGGCCCGGAAGAACATACATTCCCGTGCCGTCGATCTCACGGCCGCCTGACTCGAGTTTGGGGCGCGACTCGGCATTGATCGGCACGCCGGGGAAGCCGACGTTCACAATGTTGGCGATCTTATTTTGTTTAACAACGATGTCCACCGGACCGATGGCCGGCGCACCGGTACCGTTGATCAAAGTCGCACCACGGATGATAAGTTGAGCGAATGGGCCTTCACCTTCTTTAACGAGTGGAGCTGGCGCCATTCGCGTTTGCGACATCGACAATATTGTGATCAGCAGAAAGCTGCAGGTAAGAAAATGTTTTCTCATGGTTGTTAGAGGCGTGTCTAATTGTAGGAAAATATGTTTATTTAGGTTACTAACCAAGTAACATTATGCGTTCCTTTCAGAACATTCTGGCGCGCGTCCTCAACCGTCTGACCGTTTTAGACAAAGTGAACCTTACTGTTCCACTGGAATTTAATGGCAGCCAGCTAAAGATACCAGTTATTAATAGAATCGGATTCGATCACCTCTATATCAATAAAGACTACGATTTTAATGTCTATAATTTCTTCAAGGATAAGATGCGCGCTGGCGTTTTTATGGATGTTGGCGCGAACCGCGGACAAACGCTCCTGAAAATACTCTCGATAATTCCGCAACACCCGGTGGTGTGTATCGAGCCGTCGGCTTCATGCGTAAATTATCTAGAAACACTTAAGTCAGTCAATGGATTTCGGAGTGTAACGATCGTACCCGCTGCAATTTTCGATAAGAATGGAATTCAGAAATTGTATGGCGCAGAGGTTGGTGATACCGGGGCGACGCTAAATCCCGCAGGCCGGCAAGGTCAGAGCTTCGTGCTCGTTAATGCCATTGTTGGAAGTGAATTGAGAGCCATTCAAAAAGAAAAATTTTCCTTTATCAAGATCGACGTGGAAGGCGAAGAACTGGCCGTTTTACAAACGTTACGAGATGTGATCACAAGCGATCAACCAGTAATTTACTGTGAAGTCCTGGACGCAGGCGGCGATGCCGATATTCCAAACAACGACCAGAAGAAGCAGCGTCTGCGGAACTTCCTCACCGAGATCAATTATAAGGTCTGCCGGCTTGACGAGCGAACGAACGGCCTTGTCGACGTCGACTCCTTTCCGAGCCGGGCTTACAGGCCGGAGAATCTCGATAGTTGCAATTACATTTTCACAAAGCGATAACACATGAAAGTCACAAGTCTACTTGCCCTGATCCTTGCCGTCAATGTTGCGTTTGCTCAAAAAACGAAAGACGAAGTATTCAAATCTATCGATTCCAAATACGATCAATACACTAACATCGCTCATCGCATCTGGGAGTTTGCGGAAGTAGGCTACCAGGAAGTGAAGAGCTCCGAGCTTCTCCAGGAAACATTGACCAAATCAGGTTTCAAGATCGAGAAAGGTGTGGCAGGTATACCAACGGCCTTCGTGGCAACGTATGGAAGTGGTAAGCCAGTGATCGCTATCCTCGGTGAGTTCGATGCGCTGCCGGGTGTCTCCCAGGATGCCGTGCCCGAAGTGAAATCAGTCCCCGGTCGTCCCGCGGGGCATGCTTGTGGACATCACCTTTTTGGAACCGCTTCGTCGGCGGCCGCCATCGCCGTGAAAGACTGGATGATCGCGAACAAAAAACCGGGGACCATCAGGATGTATGGTACTCCTGCCGAAGAAGGCGGATCGGGCAAAGTGTACATGGTTCGCGAAGGACTTTTCAGTGACGTCGATGTCGTGCTGCACTGGCACCCGGGTTCTATGAACTCTGCAAGCTTCGGGTCATCACTTGCAAACAAGTCGGGCAAGTTTCGGTTCACGGGTGTTGCATCGCATGCAGCCGCTTCGCCCGAGCGTGGCCGTTCGGCTCTCGATGCGGTGGAGGCAATGAACAACATGGTAAACATGATGCGCGAACACGTGCCTTCTGAAACACGTATCCACTATGTGATCACACGCGGTGGCGAAGCCCCGAACGTCGTTCCCGCTTTCGCAGAAGTTTATTACTACGTACGTCATCCCGATCGCAACCAGGTAGTGCCGATATGGGAACGCATCGTGAAAGCTGCCGAAGGTGCTGCAATGGGCACTGAAACAAAAGTGCAATATGAAATTACAGGCGGCGTGTATAACCTGCTTGCCAACGAATCGCTTTCAAAGGTAATGGACAATAACCTCCGCACCGTTGGAGGATATACCTACACCGAGCAAGAGAAAGATTTCGCACAAAAGATACAGAAGACTTTTACGTCTGCCCCTCCGAAGCTGGAATCGACCAACACGATAATCGACTTTGGTGCGAACAACGATGTAGGTGGGAGCACAGATGTCGGCGATGTGAGTTGGGTTGTTCCAACGGTTGGACTTAGCACGGCAACGTGGGTACCCGGCACTGCAGCTCATAGCTGGCAGGCTGTTGCGGCAGGAGGGACGACCATCGGCAACAAAGGGATGATGATTGCTGCGAAGACACTGGCGGGCACTGTGGTCGACCTGTTCGACAACCCGGCTTTGATAGCAGATGCAAAAAAAGAGTTTGATATGAAGCGGCCTGCGGATTTCAAATACGATGCGTTGGTTGGAAACCGCAAGCCCGCGTTAGACTACAGGAAATAGTTTTGTTTAAACCAGTTTCTTTATTTCATTCCAAAACTTCTCCGTATTCATCCAGTGATTTCTGCTGTACAACATTTTGTACTTCCAGTTCTTTTGGATCAGTGCCCTCGGTATTAAACCATGCGCCGACTTGGCCGACGGATTTTCGAAATAGTGATCGTCGTCGGTCAATAGCAATGCAGAGTAGTTGTTGTTGTGCCCCACCATGAAGTCACAGAACGGGACATTGCTCTCCAGGGTGAAGCTGTAGTGTATTTCGTTCTTAATGGCACGTCGCAGGTACCACGATGCCGGATGCCTGTCGACTTCGTAAACGGAGGCAGGGCCCTTGCGCATGGCCGACTCTTTCGCATAAACGAGATAGTCTTTGAGCAACTTCGGACCTTTACTCTTGATCTCGTCAACTTTAAGATCTTCGGGCTCGATGCTCGTTACGATAACGATCTTTTCCTTCGCACGGGTCACGGCTACGTTCAAACGGTTCTCGCCACCGGCCATGTTCAGGCTACCGAACTTGAGATTCAGTTTTCCTTTAGCATCCTTCGCATAACCTACGGAGAAGATAATTATGTCACGTTCATCACCCTGCACGTTTTCGATATTCTTTACGAACAACGTCTCGGGTATCTTCCAGCTAAACGTGTTTGCTGCGTCGTCGAGCAAATCGAGTATGAGTGCCTGTTGTGGCGCGTTGAAGGTAATCACACCAATGTCCTTGCCGGGTTGCTCGGCCGTTAGTATGCGTATGAGCTCAACAACTCTTGCTGCTTCCTCCTGGTTTACATTGTCCTTCCACTTGCCGTCGGTCTTGAGATATTGGATCGCAGGTTGTCGTTCGTTGATCTTGTAACGATCGGGCAACACCCTGAGCTTTCCTTTATAAAAATGCTGATTCGAGAACTGGATCAGTTCCGGCAACTGGCTGCGATAGTGTCCATTCAATGCCACCTCCTGCAAATACCTTCTCCCCAGGTCGAGCAGTGACAAAGCTTCGAGGTCAGGATCTTCTTCGTGCTCTTCGCCATCTTCCCAACGTGTTTGATAAAGATCCGAGGGCTGCAACTGTTGATGGTCTCCGGCGATCACGACCTGTTTGCCACGATACAGCGCAGGTATACCACGCTCTGCAAAACATTGCGAAGCCTCGTCGAATATCACTACGTCGAAGAGATCCTTCATCGGGAATATCGACGACACCGCTTCGGGCGATGCCATCCAGCAGGGGAGCAGCTTGAAGATCTCATCTTCGAATTCACTGATCACTTTGCGGATCGGCCAGATCTTCTTCTTCTTCGATAGCTGGTGACCGAGATCGCGATACGTTACACGATTGTTTAACCTGTTGAACTCAAGGTTGTCGACCATGCGTTCGCGCGCGCGCATCAATAGGATCTCTGCACCGATCGCTTCTTTTTCGCTTATCAACGCCTGGAGCTCTTCCTCCATTTGTTCCACCTTGCCATTCGAAACGATCCGAAGCTCGGGATGCTTCAATTCAATGTGATCGATCCACGCAAGACATAAGCTATTGATGAAGGTTGTCTCGAAGGCCGACTCGTCCCACTGACCGTGCAGGTCGAACAGTTTACTGATGATCTGCTTCTCGTGCGGCAACATACTTTCCGAAAGCCTGTCGAAGTCGCACAGTGAATCGAAGTCTTCAAGTATTGTTTTCTCAAGTTCTTTTCCCCATTCAGGTAACTCCGCAACCTGGCGTGTCTGGCCCGGCAGCAGCCACTGCTTCCAGCGATCGCGGTCGAGGGGGAAGCTCCGCACAAGCTCACGGATCTTCGTCAGTTTGTCAATATATTGCTGTCGTGTGAATTGAAGTGGATCGAGAATTCCTTTCAGGCCACGCAATGCCAGCAGGTTTGTTTTGGCCAGCGTCGCGTTTTGCTGATAGCTGAACCACTCCGTGAGGTCGTCGGCCGTTTGACAGGGCGGCAGGTCTTTGATCCATGCCTTGCTGCGAAGCTTGGTAAGATTGTGTTCGAGATTAAGGCGACGGTCGAGCATTTTTTCGAGCATCTTGAATCCATCGCCGTTGTTTTTCAACTGGTTGGCGAGGAGGATGCGCGTGATCCACATTTTGTCTTTCGAGAACAATTGCCAGCGGATAAGGCCGATCAGCCCGCGACGCGACTTCATGCTGCGGTCGAGCGCCTCTTGCAGCTTGCCGAGCTCTGCGGTTGTGACCGTCAGTTCGGGGCCTTCCATTTCGAAGCAGTCGAGCATCATCTTCTCCATGTTGGCAAGCCACAGGGAGTTTGTTTCTTCTTCAGGCTCATGCACGATGTATTGGAAGTTCTCGTACACGCGGTCGTGTGCGAGCGCTTCAATGATCTCGCCCATGAGATTGTCTTTCTCTACGTAAAGTTCGAATTCCTCCCAGCCGATCACCTTGCCGGTGAGCTTCTGCATTTCCGACTGCAGTCCTTCGAACCACGGACGTATTTGTGAAAGTGCGCTGCGTATCGACTTGAGGTCGTTGATGGTATAGTCGGAGAACGAGCGACGTACACGCCACGGATAATCTTCCTGCATGAACTTCAATGCAAGACGTGCGTATGATTTCAGTTTTTTGCGGAAGGGCTCAACTTCGTTCCATTTGAAGTGTGGAAGATCCTGCTTGAGTTCGATGTTGGGCTGGGAGATGTCGGAGTTGATGTACATCTCTTTGATCGACTTACCACAGTCGGTATCGTCGAAAAGGAATTTCTTGAAGTTCTCGAGCTCTTCGCAAAGCGCGTCGATCTTGCGGCTTACTTCGAAGAAGGTGCGTTCGAGCTGTATCGTGTTGAGACTGTTGTTGCGGGTCTTGTATTCTTCGATGCGTTCGATCTGCCGTGCAGCTTTGTCGTAGAGTGCCTTGCGGTCGTCGCGGAAGTCGTGAACGAGACCGATAAAATCATCGATACGTTTTTCTTTCAGGCGATTGTAAACCACGTCGATGGCCACGCGTTTCTGACAAACGACAAGCACACGTTTTTCATTGGCGATAAAGTCGCTGATGAGGTTACAGATAAGTTGTGATTTGCCTGTGCCGGGAGGACCCTGGACAACGAGTGAGTGGCCGAGCTTCACGCCTTTCAGTGCGTTTTCCTGCCATACGTCCATCGGGAACACTGAGTAAACTTTCTCTTCGCGCACATCCTGTAAGAAGATGCCATCGTCGTCTTTCTCTTTGTTTGTTCTTTGGTAGAAGAAATCTTCGAGGTCGCTGATCTTTTCGTTTTCGATCAGGTCGAGGTAGTCGGGTACGAGTGTAGAGCCGGCTTGGGGGAAGATACCGAGTACGGCTTCGGGAATGAGTTTGAGTTGGCCTTCGCCGTATGTTTTTTCAAACTCTTCTTTTTTATAGTCTTTGAAAGCGATGAGCTCGTCGCGGAAATTGTCGGGGTTGAAGTTGATCTCCAGGTTATTCTTCTGGAGCATCTGATAAACAGATGTACGGAACACCGTACTGTCTTTATCGAAATCAGCAAAGTCTTCTTCCAGGAGAGCCTCGTTGGGCTGCACTTTATTGTAAAAAGAGTAGGCGAGGAGGAACGACTTGTTGAATGTGAGATCTACGTCCGACCTGAGATGCAGGCTCCACTGTCCTTCTTCGAGTTTGAGCTCGGCGGGAAAGTAAAGTAACGGGCATCTCACGAGGGTGCCGTCGAGGAACTTGCCGTGAACGAAGGGCCAGCCCACATAAAGGTCGCGCGAGCCGCGTTCTTCGAATAAAAACCTGTCGGTTCTTTGCAGAACTTTCAGCTTGCGGCTGGCAACGTTGTTGGCTTCCATGCGGCTGTCGACTTCCGCGCAGAGCAGCGATCCTTTTCCGGCTATAAGATTTTCGATGATCGAAAAAGAGCTCCTGCTTTTCAGAAATGTGAACGAGTGCACGTCGACGAACTGCTCGGCATAGAGTCGTGGCAGAAATAATGAACGGTTTCTGCCCGACAGGTTCGTAAGCCGGCGCAGAAAGTTCCTGAGAAGGTTTTTTGTCGCTTCTTTTTCCAATTTAATCCTGCTTTCCAAAGCTAATCTATTGTTATGTACGGTTTGATGCGCTGAAAGGCTTTTTCGTCCACGACGACGATTTTCGTGAGGTCGTCGATTGACGCGAAATTCCCGTGCTGGAGCCGATAATTAACGATTGCACGGGCCAGTTTAGTCCTTATGTACGGATGCCGGGCGAGCTCCTGTTCGCCACAATGATTTATTGGCAGTTTGACGGGCGTAAAACCGGGTGCAATGACAGATTTTTCCGATAGTCGACGTACAACTGTGGAGTCGAGGCCCCACACTTCGTAGAGTTGTTCGAACATAATGAATCCTCCGAGGCTTTCGCGGTATAACGCGATACGTCGCGCAATTACCGGGCCGATGCCATAGATGGTTTTCAGTTTGGCAGTGTCGGCGAGGTTGAGATCAAATTTTTCAACGGGTTTTTGCTTTGGGGGAAGTCGTGCCGGTCGCTGATCACTTCGTTTCTTAAAAACAGCGCGGGATTTTTCAGGTGATTTTGCCTGGTTTTCTGTTTTTTTATCCGGCCAGTCCCACGTCGAGATCAAACTATCCAACTTTTTCCCATCCTGAAACTCATCAGGTTTATTGGACAGGAAGTACGTCTGGTAAACTGGTTCCGAAATGATGACGATAAGCATCAACGGAATCAAAATGACAAATGCATTGGCTTCGGTTTGCGAGAAACCCAGCGTCTGGCGAATAAAAGCGATGATTTTTTTCATGATCCTCTGAAGAGTTCAGAGAATCTATCTATTAAACTTTAAAAATCTCCCTGATCGCCGCCATCGCAAACTTCCCTTTCGGCAATCGACGCATAATGTTTATGTCTTCACGAAACGAAGTCTCGTTATCCAAAAATTTCAAAACCGTTTGCACATCGCCGTGACGAAACAAATCAGTAAAAAGTCTTTTGCCCTCTATCTTCTTGCGATCAAGTATCTGCAGCAGGGTGGAATCGTAAAATGAAAAACGATTACTGGTTGTTTCTGCGATCAACGGCTGGCCCGTCGCAATCATCGTAGCCACCAGGTTCTTCGTATATTTTTGAATGAACTGGAACGTGTACCCGCTCGACGGCTTTGTCTGTCCCCCCGCCGTACCAATGTTAATCACACGCCCTTCGTAGGGACGAAACGGGAAGTTCGTCATCGGTATCACGCCGAACTCGGACTCCACGATCGAATATTTTTCTTTCGTTACGAAGTTCTCAACATACATTTTAAGCGCTGCATCATACTCTTCTGGTTTCAGAAGGTCGCGTGTGAACAATGTGTATTCAACCAGCGCCGTGTTGTCGGAGTAAGGCAGCACGTATGCGAACGTGGTCCCATGTTCCTGCGACGGACGAAAGTCCATCAGCGTCGCGATCGACGGATTGAAGACAGGCTGCTCCGTTCGGATCACCCAACCCTTGAAATGTTGCTTTAAGAAATAGTACTGACGGCCTTTGGCTTGTTGAGGATTATTGAAAAGTATGCTATTGAAAACATATGAACTTTCGTACCTGTGGCCGTCGACTTGCACGTAGGCGTGGTCTGTAAGTGATTCCACCGACTCCACTTTTCCTTCTTTAAGCTCAACGTTTGGCGTTGTTTTGATGATGTCAAAACAATACTTATAAAAATCACCGCCACGGATCATCTTATATGTGTAAGGATCGATGTTCAATAAACTCTCGAATTGCTCCCCGTAAAAATTCAGCTCCGACCATTTTCTGTAAACCACCGGCTCGAAGAAACCTTCTTCTTTCTCCCAAAAGCACCAGGTGCGGTCGTTGCGTGGAGCAAGCGCACGGTCAACCACGAGTATCTTTTTGTCTGTGAATTTCCCCGATTCGATCATGCGCAGCAGCAAGCTCAGGCCTGAGCAGCCTGCACCGGAGATAATGTAGTCGTATTTCATCTCGCGGGCTGAAACATCGTGTTGGTATCGAGGCATTTGGCCAACTGGCGCCACGTACGTTGTATGGATGCAGGTGAGGTATCGCCGTTGAGCGAGCGAAGGATGCGGCTTGACAGGTTTCCTTCACGAAGAATGAACTGAATGTTCTTGTCAGGGTTCCCGATCGACTCCAGGACTTTCTGCACCGGGCAGGGACCTGGAATTCCGAACAAATCCAGCCATTGCTGGTCAGCAACCGTTGCATTCATGCCCTTGCAAATCGTATCGTCCAGTATTGCAACCAGTGCCTCTGTTTTTATAGCCTTCTGAGCTTCATAGTTACCAGTCGCGAGGTTCTTCAGCAAACCGATCACAAAATTCTGGACCGACATATCTGCCGACGGACATTCCTGGATGTCCATCACACGGATCTCGATCGAACCGCGATCGAATCGCGCCATCGCGCCGCGCGAGTTCACCCAAACGGGGTCAAGAATGTTTTCTTCATTGAACGTCGCAATGTCTTTAGAGATCCGTTCGTAGATCAGCTCGCCATATTCGTGTTCCGAAAACACCTGCTCGGGGATCACAAAGCCGGTGATCGACGGGATCGCCTTCTGGTTGTGCTTATAAAAATTCATCCGCGCATCGAGGTCGGGCGTAATTTTTCCGTCGAGCACAGTCGAGCTTGCACACAATGCCGGCAGCAACGGCAAGAGCACCCGTATCGCTGCATGAAGCCTGCCAAACTCTGCGTCGCCCGTAAACGGTAAGTTCAAATGCGTGCTCTGGAGGTTCGACCAGCCATGTCCACGGCAGTCGAACATTTTATTGTACAAAGAATAGATCTCGTTGTTGTCGTGAGGCCACAACACCGTATCAAGTTTCGGGTCCATCAATGGATGCGCTGCCGTCGGTAACAACATGGCGTTCCACTTTCCCAGCACCTGGTTGATCAGTTGCACATTGTCGTGAAAAGCTTCACCCAATTTCTTCAGGTCACCTTCCGGCTTTGTGCATTTGAGCTCGATCACGTGAAGGACGAGTTCATTCGACCACGTCACCATTCCATTCTCGAAATCAGAATAACTTCCGGCCATGCTCTTGAGCAGCTCGTCGGCAATCGGTTTTACATCAAGCGTTTCACGATCAACGATCATGTATTCCAATTCAATTCCGAATGCTTCGAACAAGTGAAGAGGCTTACTCATTTTGTTGACTTTATTTTGTCGAGGAATACTTCCATGATCGCGGAGTAGAGCTTGTCTTTCAGGATCTTGTCTTCCGTGCCGGCATCAATATTGGGATTATCGTTTATTTCGATCACGAAAAACTTTCCATCGACTTCTTTCATGTCGACACCATACAAACCGGATCCGATCAACGACGTTGCCTTCAGGGCTGTTCTCAGTAAACCCGATGGTGCCTGGTCTACCGGTATCGACTCGACTTCACCGTCGCGCGACTTTTCCTCTGCGCTCCAGTTTACGATCTGCCAGTGCTTGCTTGCCATGAAGTATTTGCAAACGTAGATCACCTGGTCGTCGATAATGCCTACGCGCCAATCGAATTCTGTCGGCAGAAATTCCTGGGCGATCAAAAGGTCCGACTTGTCGAACATTTTCGTGCGCACCTGCACGTATTCTTCCTGGTTGTGGATCTTATGGACGCCTACCGAAAACGCACCGTCGGGTTGTTTGAGAATAAATGGAAAGGCCAGCTTCTTGTCGAGCTCTTCGCAATTCTCTTCCGTGATCACGAACGATTGTGGCGTGGGAACTTTGTTAGATTTCAGCAACTCGAACAGGTACACTTTGTTGGTACACTTCAGGATCGAGCCGGGGTCGTCGACAACAACGAGACCGAGTGACTGGGCTTTTTTTGAGAACCTGAATGTATGGTGATTGACGTTTGTTGTTTCGCGGATGAACAGGGCGTCGTACTGGATGAGTTGATCGAAGTCGTCTTTTGTAATGAACTCTGTGTTGAATCCTGCTTCGACAGCGGCTTTGTAAAACCTCTTCAGTGCTTTATCATCTGAAGGTGGATGCTTGTCATCGGGGTTTACAAGAATTGCAAGGTCGTATTTCTTTTTTCCGTTACGATAATCACGACGGCGTTGGAGATATCGCTCGGCTGAATTCACCAGCAGGGGCTTGTCCACCTCGGGGACTTCGTTCAGGCTTATGGGGCGAATATTTTGAAGGACCCATTTGGTTTTCTTGGAGAACACGGCACGCAGCGATGGCGCCTGCACCATCTGGAATAACTGTTGTGCAAGCTTGTTCAGTTCTTCGGAGCGTGTCATTCCAAAGTAAATGTTGAACTCAACCTTGTCGTACGGTTCACACTTGAATGTGTTCTGGATCAGGTTGTCGAAGTCCATCGAGTCTTCCCGAAGTATGGAGGGAAACCGAAGGTCCTGGATCGTTGAAACGCCGGGTAACACCTTGTGTCCGCGGGCTTCGGCCAACAGCGATACGTAATAGCCTTCGCTCTGGTATTGGTACGACTTGCAAAGGTTGAGAACCTTCAGGTTTTTGGCCGTCTGGTAGGACTCGCCGCTTATATAACTCTCCGGCGAAATGATCTCCACATCTTCCAGCGTAAAACTCCACGATTCCGGGTGGTCTACGACAATGAACTTTGGCATGATCGGGTGTTGACCTTAAGTTAACAATTAATGTTCTAATAATATTTTTATTCGCATTTTTACCCCATGCGTAAACTCTTTACACTCCTTCTCACAACTGTTCTTGTTTGTCAATCGTACGGCTGGGGATCTACCGGCCATCGTGCAACCGGGATGATTGCATCGAATCACCTCAATAAAAAAGCAAAAAAGAAGATTGAGGCGTTGCTTGGAACCGAGTCGCTCGCGATGGTCAGCACATGGATGGACGACATTCGTTCGGATTCGACGTATGACTATACCCACGACTTTCATTGGGTTACGGTGGAGACGGGCCAGGCGTATGATCAATCGAAAAAGAATCCCAATGGCGATGTTATCATGACCATTGAACGACTGATCACGGAATTGAAATCAGGAAAACTCGATCGGGTGACGGAGATACAAAACCTGAAGTTCCTGGTTCATTTGATCGGCGATATCCACCAGCCCCTGCATGTTGGTTGCTGCGACGACCAGGGTGGCAATAAAGTGCAGGTGAAATGGTTTGGTGGTAATTCAAATCTTCACAGGGTTTGGGATTCGGACATGATCGACGGAACAAAGTTGAGTTACAGTGAACTTGCCGAGTGGGCGGGAAAGACAGACGACGCGACTATTAAAAGATTGCAGAGCGGAGGGGTGAGAGATTGGGCAAAAGAATCGATGAGCTATAGAGAAAGAGTTTACGCGGTAGGAAAGGGAAATCTCGGTTACGAGTATTCGTATAAGAACCTGCCGTTGGTAAGGGAGAGAATTCTTGCGGCAGGAGTGAGGCTTGCAGGAGTATTGAACGAGATCTACGGAAACTAACCTTTATTTGATTGGCTTATTGGCAGCGCGGTATTTTCTAACTTGTAAAACGATTGGAATAGCCGTCAATACAATCATCGTGATCACGATGATTTCGATATAGTCCAACAAGTTTGGGATCATGTTTCCAAGCATGTAGCCGCTAAGCACCATCGCAAGTACCCAAATGGCTACGCCCAACACATTGAAAATAAAAAACACCTTAAAGTCAATCCGCACCATTCCTGACATGATGGTCACAAAGGTTCTCACCACAGGCAAAAACCTGCCGATGATAAACGCCATGGCTCCGTACTTTCTGTAAAAAGCTCGGGTCATCTCTAAGTATTCCTTTTTATAGAAGAAATTTTCTTTTCGCTTGCTGAAGTATCCGTGTGCCCAACGCCCGCTCAGGTAGCCAACAGTTGAACCCGCTACTGCCGCAATAATAACGAGCAGGATGAGTTCCCAAACCGGGATGTCGATACTCTTTTGGCTGGTAAGAAGTCCCGCTGTGAACAACAGTGAGTCACCAGGAAGGAAGAAACCAAAGAACACACCGGTTTCGGTGAACACAATGAGGAGCAGAAGCGTGAGCCCACCGAATTTGATAATTTCCTCGGGACTGAATACATCCAGCAGCGTGAGCAATGACATCTTTCTGGCCTCCGGGTTTTTAGAGTTCGGGAATGAAAAACAAGTTCTTAGTGGGAGTGTGGTAGCAGGATGGACGCATTGCGACCATAACACGTGTAAAAAATGAAGTCTCGGATTGCATAGCCTCCTAAAGATACCAATATAACCCTAGACGGAAACAGGGTATTTATATTTTTTGGAGTCGTTTAAGGCATTTTTAACGCCATCTGTGCCGGGATCACCCGAATATAGGCCTCCAATGAGATGGGGGTTTTCCCGTACAATTCCTCCAGAATTTCGGGGGTCTTGTTGACAGTAGCCTGCAAACCGATGGCCGTATTGGTTCCAAACCATGCCCCGACCTGGTAATTGCCACCCAGGGTAATTGCATGAATTGGAAGGATTTCCTGAGCTATGTTCGTCAGTTGAAGCTCATGCGGCGACTTCTCCACGAATTCGTACCGCCCGTAGATCGCCATCTTTTTAAGCTGGTAGTTGGATTCCGCCAGTACTGAATGTTCGATGTGATGATCCCCTTCCTGGTTAAGTCCCCAGATCAACGCACCCGTGACGTTTCGTTTCGCGAAGAGCACACTCGCGGTCGTCCGGTTCTCCTGCTTTATCGATGCCCTCGAAGCCTGCAGTACGAAATTTTGCGACGGGGCATACGAGAGACGATAGCTGTAGCTATTGAACGTCGGCTTATCGAATCCATACCGTTCTTCGTCGGGTTCTTCTCCCGTAAACGACGATCCTTCGAGCTTGAACTTCTTGTAGCGCACACCCAATGTTGCCACGCCGAACGTAATGTGTGTTGCATCCTGCCAGTGGTGACCGAGCGGAGCATCAGGATTGTTCAAAGACGAGATACGGTGCATGAAGGCGGTTGGTCCCAACGCAGGTTCTCCCGGGTATCCAACGTACATCGACACATCTATGTCGTCGTTGATCTTTTGGGTGTAACCAATTGCAAGCTCCGAGAAAAGGTCATGTGGGTGCTGACGATTCACCAAAGGCACACCTTTGTACGTTTCACCCGACTGGAAGAGCAATGGATATCCACTGCCACCGACGGTTATCGGGTCGAGCGAAAGCATACCACGAAACAGGAACAAGCCATTGTTGTTGGTGCGATATTGTGCCATGCCCATCACCCAGTTCGGTGCATCGAATTGCTTGCCGCCGTTTTTGTAATCGTTGTTCAGGTTTTGAAAGTTCTGTCTCACGAAAATTGCCCCGTGCATCATGTAGCTCCAGCGGTCCTTATGTTTCATCCATGCATACATCGGTGTTGCGTCCGGAAGCCAGCCAGTGCCGGAACCGTTGCGGTTCATGGGAAGGCTTGTAGAAAATGCGTGCGACATGGGTGGCATTTCTTCTTGCATGTCTTCATGGTGATGCTCGTGTTGAGCATGACCGCTGAAAGCGATTAATAAGGCGACGCAGACGGCGAGAAATGTCCTGTTTTCCATACATAAAGATACGGCCGCTGGCCGGGCAGGATGTACAGAATTTTCGGGAAGATTTATATCCGGTCGATCGGCGTGCGTCGTAGGCTGCCGATGGACTTAAAATGACTCGGTGTGAGGCCTGTGATCTTCTTGAACTGGTTGGAAAGGTGCTGCACGCTGCTGTACTGGAGTTTGTGGGCGATCTCGCTCAGCGAAAGCTCATCGTATGCAAGAAGCTCCTTCACGTACTCGATCTTCTGGTTGATATAAAATTGCTCGATGGTGACACCCTCGACACCCGAGAACAGGCTGCTGAGTGTATGATAATCTTTTGCCAGGAGCTCCGACAGGTACGTTGAAAGTTTGAGCTTCTTATTGCCGGCGCGGCCACGTACCAGGTCGATGACGGCAGATTTGATCTTTGAAATTGTCCGTGAGCTCTTATCCTCGATCAGCTCGAAGCCGAGGGGTGTGATCTTGTCCCTGAACTCTTGGAGAAAGGATTCGCTGGGGTCGTTTATAAGCTCCACTTCACCAAGATCTACCCGGCGGTAACTGACTTTCATATCGTCTAACACGTGTGCGACGGACATTCGGCACCGGTCGCAAACCATGTTTTTTATAAACAGGGTTCCCATTGGTCTGAAAGTTAATATGAACTGAGGACCTAACAAGGATCGTCGGGAAATGGTGCTGGGTGCGAGGTGCTGGGTCCGGATATCCTACCAGGCAATTGTACCTTCAGACCATCGAGACACTCTGCGTGTTTCAGGACGCGGCCTCTCCATCACCGTTATGATTTCTCCTGGCATCCTCAACTCATTTAATAGATTCGCACGCCATTTTTTGAGTATTTTTGACCCTTTTAGTAAAGATGAGCACACTCGAAAAAGGGCCCAACTTCCTCGAAGAGATAATCGACTCCGACCTGAAAGCCGGGAAGTATGAGAAGATAGTGACCAGGTTTCCGCCGGAGCCCAACGGATATTTACACCTCGGCCACGCGAAATCAATCTGTCTCAACTTTGGATTAGCTCTCGAGTTTGGCGGCAAAACGAACTTGCGCTTCGACGACACCAATCCCACGAAAGAAGAAACCGAGTATGTCGACAGCATAAAGAACGATGTGAAATGGCTTGGATTCCAGTGGTCGGAAGAACTTTATGCGTCCGATTATTTTCCGCAACTATATGAGTTCGCCGTAAAGCTTATAAAGAAAAATCTTGCATACGTCGACGACAGTACGAGCGACGAGATCGCGGCACAAAAAGGTACGCCCACTACTCCGGGTACCGACAGTCCGTTCCGCAGCCGGTCGATCGAGGAGAACCTGAAGTTGTTCGAAGACATGAAGGCCGGCAAATACAAAGACGGTGAGAAAGTCTTACGCGCGAAAGTCGATATGGCCCATGCGAACATGCACATGCGCGACCCGATCCTTTATCGTATCAAACATGCGCATCATCATCGCACCGGGAACAAGTGGTGTATTTACCCGATGTATGATTTCGCCCACGGACAAAGCGATGCCATCGAGAACGTGACACATAGTATTTGTACTCTTGAGTTTATTCCGCACCGCGAGTTGTACAATTGGTTTATTGAGAAGCTGGAGATATATCCTTCGAAGCAATACGAGTTTGCGAGGTTGAACATGACCTACACTGTAATGAGCAAGCGTAAACTGCTGCAACTCGTTACAGAAAAAGTTGTGAACGGGTGGGACGATCCCCGTATGCCAACGATCAGCGCGGTGCGGAGAAGAGGTTATACTCCTGAAGCGATAAGGGAATTTTGTGATAAGATCGGTGTTGCAAAACGTGATAACCTCATTGATCTGAGCCTCCTTGAGTTTTGCGTGAGGGAGCACCTGAACAAGATAGCTTACCGCAGGATGGTGGTTGTTGATCCGCTCAAAGTTGTGATCACAAACTTTACCAAAGGCAGTGAGTTGATGAAGAGCGAGAATAATCCTGAAGATCCAAATTCGGGTGAACGCGAAATGCCTTTCAGCAACGAGATCTACATCGAGCGCGAGGACTTCATGGAAAATCCGCCGAAGAAATATTTCCGCCTGTCGCCCGGAGGTATGGTGAGGTTGAAGGCTGCGTACATTATCAAATGCGACGAGGTGGTGAAGAATAGCGATGGTTCGGTTAAAGAGCTTCGTTGTACGTACATCCCTGAAAGCCGCAGCGGTTCGGATACGTCGGGTATCAACGTAAAGGGTGTCATTCATTGGGTTAGCGTTGAGCACGCTCTTCAGATCGAGATCCGTCAGTATGAACGACTCTTCACTGTGGAGGATATGAATACGGCGGAAGGAGATTTCAAAGATAGTATCAACCCGAATTCACTGAAGATACAGACTGCATATGCAGAGCCGAGTTTGGGAAATGCAAACCAGGAAGATCGTTTCCAGTTTATTCGACTGGGATACTTTTGTCTTGACCCGGATTCAACTTCGAACAAGCTTGTGTTCAACAGGACCGTTACGCTTCGCGATTCGAAGTAGCCTTAAAGTATTTCTTGTACCAGTATTGGAATACAACGAGTCCCCAAATCGTCGCATGCACATCGCCTGGATTTGCGGAATAAAGTTGTTGCTTGAGTCGTTCGACTTCGGGGTAAAAGAATATGCCCTGCTCCTCCACATTCTTTTGCGATAGCAGATCGTCGTTGATCAGTTCCTTCATTTCATTGCGAAGCCACTTTAACATTGGCACTTCAAAACCTTTCTTGGGCCTGTTGTAAAGTTGAGGTGGAAGGATATCGCGGAAAGCATCCTGTAAAATTCTCTTGCGAATGGTCTTATCGATCTTGAAATCGTCGGGTAACGAGAATAGGAAGTTTACCACTTCGAAGTCGAGGAAGGGTGTACGAACTTCGAGGCCGTGGGCCATACTCATCATGTCGACCTTCGTGAGCATGTCGCCGGGGAGCACCAGTCGCATGTCGGTGCGGAAGATATCGTTCATGCTGGCGTTGTCGGGAATGGTAGACAGTATGTCTTTGCGACGCGCGACGTAGTCTTTAAGCCAGAAGGTTGTTCGAAGGTCGGGGTGCAGGAGATTCATTGCCTGGTCTTTGTCGGCAAGCGTTGCCCAGCGCCAGTAGCGATCTTGCGGCGACATATTTTTTCCCTCTCGGTACTTCATAAGTTGCCTTACTTTATTTGCGAAGCCGCTGTTGCGCGATTGCGGGAAGAGCTTTGCGAGAGGGGCGAGCATCAACGCAAGATTTTCCGACGAACCGGGGTGCATCATCCGGTAGAACGCTTCGTGTTTATTGTAGCCGCCAAGCATCTCGTCGGCGCCGTCTCCCGAAAGAGCGACGGTAGCGTGCTTGCGTGTTTCCTTGCTCAGAATGTTTACGGCGATGGCGGATGAGTCGGCGAAGGGTTCGTCGATATAGTCGAGGATCGATGTGAGGTGGCTGTAGAGATCGGCGTTCGTTAGCGGGAATACTGTGTGTTTGGTCTGAAGTTTTTTGGCGACGAGGTTGGCGTAATTGGTTTCGTCGAAGAACTTCTCGTCGCGATAGCCGATAGAAAATGTGTGGAGGTCGGGTTTATGTTTGACGGCCAATGCACACACGACGGATGAATCGATACCGCCGCTCAGGAACGCAGCGAGAGGAACGTCGGCAACAAGTCGTTTCCTGACGGATTCTTCGAGGAGGGTTTTTAATTTTTCCTTCGCATCGTCGTAAGAGATGGACGAAGTTTGAGCGGGTAGGGAATAGTATTGTTTTATCTCGTGACTTCCTTTTTTAACGGTCATGTAAGATCCGGGCGGAAGTTTTTTCACTCCTGTGAATATTGAATCGGAGCCTGGTATGTAGTTTAGTTGCAGATAAAGATAGAGCGACGAGTAGTCGATCTTTTTATCGATGCCATAGGCAAGTATCGATTTCATCTCTGAGCCGAACACGAACTTATCGTCGTCGAACTGGTAGAGGAGGGGCTTTACGCCGAAGCGGTCGCGTGCGAGAAACAAACTTTCTTCCTGCCGGTCGTAGATACAGAAGGCGAAGAAGCCATTGAGTTTGTTCAAACAGGCGGCGCCTTCGTTTATATAGAGTTTCAAAAGAACCTCTGTATCGGAATCTGAAAAAAAGTTTACGCCTTTTCCTTCCAGTTCTTTCCTCAGTTCTTTGTAATTGAATATTTCCCCGTTAAAAATTATGCAATACCGTTTGGGGTCATCCCACATGGGTTGATTGGCGATGTCGCGTGTATCGATGATGCTGAGTCTGCGATGACCGAGAGCTACCCATTCTTCGAGATGTATGTCCTGGCAGTCGGGGCCGCGGCGTTCGATGGCCATAGTTGCGGCGGTGACATTAACCTTGTGAAGTTTGCCAATGAGGTTGAAGGCGAAGATGCCGGTGATGCCACACATTGGGGCAAGATATGAAAAGGGGGGTACTTTGAAATTGAAATGTGGAGGCGTTCGCCGATGAAAAATTGGGTTGGGTTAATATTTTGTCGATGAACGGGAGGATTTTGTAAATTTTAAGTATGAAAGTAGTATTGTTCGATGTAATGATGATGCTTTCGATACCAAGGCTTCGGTCAGAAATTACCTATGAAGCTGTGGGACACGTATATCATTCAAATAGTAAGATGAATGCCAATAGTGTTTCTGCAGTATACTTTTCGTGGTTGCACAATATGGCGGCGACGTCTTCTTATGACTTGCTTATCTCATCGGCGTCTGGTGGCTTCAACCACGGCTCAACCTCATCGGCGACAAGTACCATTGAAATTCTCATAATTTTCTTGTACCCCTGTTGATTGCCTCCTGTCTTTTCGTCAATATCACGTCTTTTTAGGCAATGCGACAGAAACTACTAAGCGAGGGAGCAAGTGAGCTGAGTTACGAGATCCGCGAGATCGCCAAAAAGGCAGTTCAACTTCAGAACATGGGTATTCCCATTACCTGGGAGAACATTGGCGACCCGATCCAGAAACATCACAAGATGCCGGCATGGATCAAAGACGTGATCGCGCGCCTCGTGAGCCAGGACGATACCTACAGCTATTGCCCTTCGAAAGGCATCCTGAAAACGCGCGAGTTTCTCGCCGCACAAACCAATGCTCTTGGCGGAGCACAGATCACCTCCGAAGACATCTGTTTCTTCAATGGACTCGGTGACGCGATCGCAAAAGTGTATCAATACATTCTTCCGACCAGTCGCGTCATCGGACCGTCGCCTGCTTACAGCACCCACTCCAGTGCCGAAGGTGCTCACGCCAACCATACGCCACTCACGTACGTGCTCGACCCCGGCAACCGCTGGCTTCCCGACCTGGACGACCTGTATCAAAAAGTGAAATACAATCCGAGTATCATCGGGATACTTATCATCAATCCCGACAACCCGACGGGAATGGTGTATCCGCTCGAAACTTTGAAACGCATCGTGTCGATCGCGCGTGAGTTTGGTTTGTTCCTGATCGCCGATGAGATATACCTGAACATTACGTACAATGGCGCACGTGCATATTCACTCGCCGAAGTGATAGAAGACGTTCCTGGGATATCGATGAAAGGGATTTCAAAAGAACTTCCGTGGCCTGGTTCACGATGCGGATGGATGGAATACTACAACCGCGACAAAGACGCCGACTTCAACCGCTTCTGTGAAGCACTCGATAATGCAAAGATGATCGAAGTGTGCTCGACCAAGTTGCCGCAACTTGCTATTCCGGAGATACTCGGCGACTCACGATATAAGCCTTATCGTAAGCAAACCAATGAAAGCATCGGGCGCCGCAGCAAGATCGTTTCGAAAATACTCGGGAGTGTTCCGCAGCTTACGTTCAATGAAACGTACGGTGCATTTTATAACACTATAATTTTCAGGGATGGTGTTTTAAAAGAAGGACAGAAGCTGAAGATCACCAACGATAAAGTGAGGGCATTGGTAGAAGATTGGACAAAAGACCGTATCCCGCTTGATAAGAGATTTGTTTATTATTTGCTGGGTGCCAAAGGCGTTTGTGTTGTGCCGATCAGTTCGTTCTGTTCAGATCTCAGCGGGTTCAGAGTGACGCTGCTGGAAGAAGATGAAGAGATACTCACGAAAACATTCAGTGATATTAAAGACGGGGTGCTTGAATACCTTTCTTAAGGAAACTGCGGATCGTCTGTTCGTCCTTTTGTATCAAAAAATCTTCCCTGGATTTAATATCCCATTCGGGTCAAAAACCTTTTTTATCCCTCTCATCAACTCCAGGTTCGTTTCCCCTACTGCAATCGGCATGAACGGCCGCTTCGCAATCCCAATCCCATGTTCCCCCGATAGCGTGCCGCCAAGACTTACGGTCAACTTGAAGATCTCACCGATCCCTTCGTTGACTGTCGTGTTCCAGTAGTTGTCGTCGATGTCTTCTTTGAGGATGTTAATGTGCAGGTTGCCGTCACCCAGGTGGCCGAAGCAAACGGTATTGAATTTATACTGACGTCCAATCTCTTTGATCCCGGCGATAAGCTTCGGCATGTTCGCACGGGGAACGACCACATCGTCCGATTTATTTAGACAATACCAGTGAAGGGCAGGAGAGATGTTCTTGCGAAGTTTCCACAACTCGGCTTTCTGTGCAGCGGTATCTGCAAACAACACTTCACCAGAATTGAATTTCTCGACAACACCCATTACCCGTTCGGCATCACGGATCAATACTTCTTCGTCGTTGCCGTCGAGCTCGCAAAGGAGATACGACTGCATGCCTTCAGTAAGCCTGGTTGTGATCGGGCTGTTGAGAACTTTCGTGCAGTATTCGTACGTCTTGGCTGCGGCCTCTGCTTCGAAAAATTCGACACCGGAAGGATTTATTCCCTCGATGAAAATTGCTGCGATCGCCCTGCACGCTTCTTCGTTTGTTGAGAATGGTATAAGCATCAGGATATCTTTCTTCGGAAACCCCCTGAGCTTGAACACGATCTTTGTTATGACGCCCAACGTTCCTTCGCTTCCGCACATCAACTGCGTAAGGTTGTAGCCCGTCGAATTCTTTAAAACATTCGCAGCTGTCCAGATGATCTCGCCCGACGCGAGTACGACTTCAAGGTTCAGGACGTAATCGCGGGTAACGCCATACTTCACCGCTTTCGGACCACCCGAGTTATTGGCCAGGTTTCCTCCCAGGAAACACGACCCCTTGCTCGCAGGATCGGGCGGGTAGAAGAGACCCTTCTGTTTTACAGCATTCTGGAACACCTCCGTGATCACTCCCGGCTCGACCGTAGCCTGGAGGTTGAGCTCATCGATCTCTATGATCTTGTTGAACCGCTCCATCGTCAACACCACTCCCTGGTGCGTGGGGATCGCTCCTCCCGCAAGGCCCGTTCCCGCTCCCCGAGGCGTAACAGGTATCTTATAGCCGTTACAAACTTTCAGAACCTCACTTACTTCCTTCGTGTTCGCCGGCCTCACTACGGCAGCAGGCATGAAAAAATAGTCCTCGGTCTTATCATGGGCATAGTCCTGCTTACGTTCTTCATCCAGGAATATGTTGTCGTCGCCAACAATGGCCCTAAGTTGATCGATCACATCCGTTGCAAGATGATTCGGAACCGCACGTGGAGCGTCAATTTCTTTAATGAATCCCATTTAATGCTAACTTTGTGATGGTTATGGTGTTGCTAAGGCGCAAAATTACAGAAATCCATCTTCCCAGTCCTTTTTGTCTCCTTATCATTTTGTTACTGACGGCAAGCTGTGCCTCACAGAAGGCCCGTCAACGTGCTAAACAGGTAGACGAAGTAATCAGCACCGCCCGAACGTACATGGGCACTCCTTATAAATACGGTGGAACGACCCGCTCGGGAATGGATTGTTCGGGCTTGACCATCAACGCATTCCGCTCGATCAATCTTTCTTTACCTCGGTCTGCCGAAGACCAGGCAGGTGTGGGCGAGAAGGTCAAACAAAAAGATCTGCAGCCCGGCGACCTGGTATTTTTCGCAACCGGAAAACGTCGTCGTAAAGTCACTCATGTTGGTCTCGTTACCGATGCCCGCCGCGGCAACGTCAGATTTATCCACGCGTCTACCTCTTTGGGAGTAATAGAGACCGACCTCGCGCAGGATTATTACGCAAAAAGGTATAGGCTTGCAAGGAGGATAATTGATTAATTTACGTCATGAATTCATCACGCCGTAAATTCCTGCTCGCGGGCACATCGCTCGCTGCATTCCCCTTCTCAAATCTTTTCGCAAAGTCATCACCAGCAGCCAGTGGCCCCATCGTTATTTCCACATGGCCTAACGTAGAAGCGAACAAAGCTGCATGGTCGGTGCTCTCGAAGAACGGTCGTGCTCTCGACGCAGTTGAAGCCGGTGCACGCATACCCGAAGCCAATCCCAAAGAAACCTCGGTAGGCTATGGCGGACTTCCCGACCGAGAAGGAAAGGTTACCCTCGATGCATGCATCATGGACGAGAATGGCAACTGCGGATCAGTCGCATTTGTACAGGGATACACCCACGTGATATCACTCGCAAGATTGGTGATGGAAAAAACCCCGCACGTCATGCTCGTTGGTAAAGGCGCGGAAATGTTCGCGGAGGCAAACGGGTTCAAAAAAGAAAACCTGCTCACGAAAGAATCAGAAAAGACATACAAGGAATGGTTGAAGAAGGCGGAGTATAAACCCGACACGAAAGTCTTCAACAACCACGATACCATCGGCATGCTTGCCCTCGACTCGAATGGCGCGCTGAGCGGCGCATGTACCACAAGCGGGATGGCATTCAAAATGCACGGACGTGTCGGCGACTCACCCATCATCGGGGCCGGGTTGTTCGTGGACGGAGAAGTTGGCGCCGCAACAGCAACCGGCGTTGGCGAAGAAATGATCCGCATTGCCGGAAGTCACACCATCGTCGAGCTCATGCGCAACGGACGCACTCCGCAGGAAGCATGTGAAGAGGCAATCAGGCGCGTGATCAAAAAGAATGGTGAAGCGAAAGCAAAAGAGTTGAGCGTAGCATTTCTTGCAATCAGCAAAGACGGACAGGTTGGAGCCTACTCAACGGTGAATGAATTTGACTACACGATCTCCACACCCGACAAGCAACACCTTGTCATCAAATCGGAAAGTTTTTTCAAATAAGGGACTAACGACGTTATGAAGAAATCGCCTACGTGGCTGCTCGATTTTAAGTCCGATGTTTACAGTCAGACCGGCGAAGATGGCATCATCGAAAAGATCCTGGAGATACTTCCGGCACGCGACAAATGGTGTGTCGAATTCGGAGCGTGGGACGGCAAGTACCTGAGCAACACACGAAATCTCATCGACCACAAACAATACTCTGCCGTGCTCATCGAAGGGAGCACCGCTAAATTTCCAGAGCTCAAAAGCAATTTCGCATCCAACCCAAATGTTTATCCGATCAACCAGTTTGTTGGGTTCGATTCGAAGAGCAACCTCGATACCATCCTGAAAGATATCCCCATACCAAAAGACTTCGACCTTCTTTCAATTGATATCGATGGAAACGATTATCACGTTTGGAAGGCCATGTCGGTCTACCAGCCAAAACTGGTTGTCATAGAATTCAATCCCACCATGTCTAACGAGCTGGCCTTCGTTCAAAAAGCCGACGGCAACGTGAACCAGGGATGTAGTCTTGCTGCATTGGTGCCGCTTGCCAAAGAAAAAGGTTATGAGTTGGTGTCGGTGCTGCCATGGAACGCTTTCTTCATCAGGAAAGAACTGTTTCCGTTGTTCGAGATAAGCGACAATCGCCCGGAAACTCTTCGCACCGACAACAGCCTCGTTACTCACATGTTCGTCGGCTTCGACGGCTATGTGTCGTTGCAAGGCTCGAAGCGCATGCCGTGGCACGACATGACAATGGACGAAAAGAACTTTCAGCCTGTCCCCGGTTTTCTGCGGAAGCATCCGCCGCTGTACAATAAATTTCAAAAGCTGATGTTCCTTTCATTTTACCATCCGCGCAAGCTTGTGAAGGAAGTAAAAAGAATGGTTGGGATTAAATAGCCAATAACCAATAACCAATAACCAATTTTCGATCGCAATGGTGTTAGAGATTGTTGTGTACAATATAGAGTCGGCACTGAAAGCACAGGAAGGCGGAGCCGACCGCATAGAACTTTGCGACAATCCTGCCGAAGGCGGCACAACACCATCGTTCGGTGTCATCGAGACCGTACGAGGCAACGTATCCCTCGATGTGTTTGTTATGATCCGCCCCCGCGGCGGCGACTTTTGTTACACCAGCTGGGAATTCTATACCATGAAACGCGACATCTGGCAATGTCAGAAGCTCAGTGTCGATGGCGTGGTGTTCGGTATACTCACACCAGATGGTCGGATTGACAAGAAGCGTTGTAAGGAACTTATCGACAAGGCCCGTCCCCTGAAAGTAACCTGTCACCGTGCGTTCGACATGGCGCGCGATCCATTCGAAGCGCTGGAAGATTGTATCGAAGCAGGATTTGATCGCATACTTACAGCTGGCCAGCAAGCGCAGGCGATAAAAGGTGCAGACCTTATTGGCGAACTTATTAAGAAAGCCAATGGTCGCATCGCGATCATGCCGGGATCGGGTGTTAACGAGAAGACCGTAGAAGAGATCGTTTCAAAAACGAAGGCAACCGAGATCCATTTTTCGGCGACGACATCGCGGCCAAGTCAAATGGAGTTCAGGAACCAGAACATAGCGGGAATGGGAGAGGACGAAGGATCTGAATTTGTTGTAAGAACCGTCGATCCCGACCGCGTTAGAAAAATGCGGCAACTCGCGGAAGCCGTAAAATAAAAAAAGCCCTGCAGCAGTGCCGCAGGGCGAATCAAACCAAAAAACCAGTACTAGTTTCTCTTCGCGTTGATGGGGAAGGATCCAAATTGTCCTACCGACATCATTCCCTTCATATCATTTCCTTCGATAGTTGCTTTCACCGTAACCACATTCGTGTTTCCGTTGAAGCTGTTCTCATAACCGAACGTGATCTCGTTGCCATTCATGGTCACCGACTTCAATTGGTTCTCGCGATTGAACCTGTTGTTGGTCAACGTTCCGGTTAACACGTCGCCCTCTTTCCTGATCACGATCGTACCACCGCCACCTTGAGGTGATTCAACGGTGTATGCCCATGTTCCAACCGGGTCTACTACTGCTTTGGGATCGGCTTTAGGTGCGTTGGTGTTGCTTGCTGCATTGTTGTTGGTGGTTGCAGGAGCCGCATTGCCCCGCTGTCCGCCACCGCGATTGCCACCGCCCATGTTGCCACCACCACTGAAGCCGCCGCCACCGCCGCCGTTATCCATTCCACCGCCGCCGTCGCCACCGCCGCCATCTTTCAGGTCGTCGTTGTTGATCGATCGTCTTCCACGACGTGGCTGTTGATCGTAGCTCATCTTGCCGAAGCGGAAGCTGAAGTTCACTTTAAAGCTCAGGTTGTTCATGACGTTCACGCTCTTCTGTGTAAGAACAAGCGACTCCTGTTCGTTCCTGATCTTGAATCCATTTACGTTGAAGAAGTTTTCTGCACCGAAACCGACACTTCCCTTCTTGTTAGCAAAGTCTTTCTTCACGCTCAGGCTGTAGATGCCGAAGCCGCCCTGGTTTCCCTGGAGTTGCACCTGGCGTCCACGATAGAAACCGAAGAACTGAAGTCCCCAGGTCTTGGTGAAGTTATAGCTACCGAACATCCTTCCGCTTACAACCCAGCCTTCGTTGCTCGCACTGTATGCCGGGTCTGGGTTGTTGTTGTTAAGAACGGCGTAATAGAAATCCGATCCGCCATTGATCGAGAGTTTTTCACTGATCGTGATGTTTGTGAATGCACTCGCTCCATAGGCATCTTCCTTACCGATGTTCTGGTAGGTAGTACGAATCACCTGCCTTCCGTCGAACGTAGCGATGTCGCGAACGTTCTGGATCGCATTGTTCGTATTCCTTACGAAAGTCGACAAATTGAACGATGCGCCTTTCATGAATGTGCTGTACGACAACTCGTAGTTGTTTGTGTATTCAGGTTGCAGCGTGGGATTTCCCTCGGTTATGTTAACAGTATTCCCCGCCTGGATGTTAGGGTTCAGGTATTGAATCGAAGGACGCTGGATACGACGGTTGTAAGCGATCTTCAACGTACCGTTCTTCAATTTCTTCGACAGGTTTGCGCTGGGTACCAGTACTCCGTATGAAGGAATGTGGATCTCCTGTTCGTCTTTCAGGTTTGCGTGAATAGTCGTGTACTCATACCGACCACCGGCCTTCAATGAATAGCCTTTCGGTAAGGTTGCGGTGTATGAAAGATATCCTGCAGTTACGTTTTGTGTGTAGTCCAGTTTGTTCGAGCGTGAAGCATCCGTGTTCAGCACGTAGTCTCCGTCGGCACCCACGGCATTGAAGTATTGATAGTTACTCGAAACGATCCGGGAAATATTCTTACCGCCCACTTCTACGATCTGCTTCTTCCCGAGTGGAGTTGTGTAATCTGCCTGGATAGTTGCCTCCTGGTTGTAGCTGTCGTTGTCGTTCTTGGTCCTGCTGAGTATTGTCGATTCGTCGTTCACATCGAGTGCACTCCTCACGAAGTTGTTAGTCCGGTTGTTGCGGCTCAATGAGGTCATGAGGCTGAACTCCTTGCCTTGCTGATCGAACAGGCGGGTGTAGGTAAGGTTGGCATCGACGTTGTTCGAGAGGTCTTTGGTTGTTACATCTGTCAGTGTGTTGTTGACGAGCGAGCCGTTGGTGAATGTCTGTGTGGCGAGGCCATCCTGGAAATTGCGACCATTGCGTGCTCCCAGGCGAACTGAGGCAACGAGTGAATTCTTTTTGTTGATGTCGTAATCCCAACCGAAGTTATAGTTACCGAAGAGACCGCGGTTGAGCGTGCTGGCTTCCTGTGTGTTGAGAGTTTGCGACACGAGGTTGCCCGAAGTGTCGAAGTTCCTTGTAGTTTGCGCGTTGCTGAATGTTCCGGTTACATTGTAGTTGCTGCGCCCGAAACCTCCCAGCGAGAATCCCATTTTCCCGGTGCGGAAGTTTGAGTTCAAACCGAGGTTCGACCCGCGAAGCCCCGCGTTTCCGTCCACGTTCAGGGTGAATCCCTGCATGGTATTCTTCTTCGTAATGATGTTGATGATACCTGCAGAACCTTCAGCATCGTACTTGGCAGAAGGAGAAGTGATCACTTCAACCGACTTGATCTGGTCGGCCGGGATCTGTTTCAAGGCATCTGCCACGCTCGAAGCTGTAATGGTCGAAGGCTTGTTGTTGATCAACACCCGGATGTTCTGATTTCCGCGAAGCGAAACGTTACCATCCATATCCACCGACAACATCGGTACGCGACGAAGCACATCCGATGCATCGCCACCACGGGTGGTGTTATCATTCTCCGCATTGTAGATCATGCGGTCTACTTTTTCTTCAACAAGCGAACGTTGACCTTCCACAACCACCTCGTTCAGTTGAGTTACCGAAGCACCGATCTTAAGTGTACCCATGTCGACTGTCGCCCGGCGATCCGAGATTGCGACATCCTGGGAGTAGGTTTCGTAGCCGATAAAGGAGATCTCAACTTTGAATGTACCGTTAGGTACTTTAGTCACGCTAAATTTTCCCTTGTCGTCGCAGACGGTTCCGTCGATTGGTTTACCCGTAGCCGGGTCTTTCACTGCTACCGTCGCAAACTCGACCGGTTCTCCCGACTGGGCGTCGAGAACAGTACCGGTGATCTTTCCATTACCTTCCTTTTGTACTTGAGCAAACGTCGCTGCAGAAACCAGGACCAGGGTAATCGTAAATAGTGTATGTGTAAATGTTCGCCTCATAAGCTTTAGATCGTGTCGCCAACCAAACTAAACCACAAAGGTGTTAAATAGGTTGTGTATGATGCTTCGGTTTTAGATGGCCGGTAACGGCTATTCGATCCTCAGACTGAATATTCGACAGATCCGGACATTGACCCAAATTGCCCGATTTCCCCCGGGCAGACCCACTCAATCGAGTAGAACTGACAACCGGTCGAAAAGCCAAATGAATGGCTGCGTTTTGGAGCGAATCGACTTAATTTTACGACCCGTCACTTTAAAGTTTACAACCCAGGCAGACCTCAGGAGAATTGTCAATAAATTGTTAAAAAGACCAGCAGCCACAGTAACGGCATGAACTCACTTAATCACAACCGTCGTGTTATTCTGCTCCACGTATCGTTCTGGTGCGTGTACCTGTCTTTCTTTTTCTACAACATAAGCTCAAGGCCGCCGCGCGGCATGGAACAGGATCTCGCGACGGCATTCTGGAGGACTGCATTCCACGTCGCGTTCAACATGATTGCGGCCTACATAAACTACTTTATCTTTCTCCCACGGTTTCTCGAAAAGCATAGAAAGATCGGCCGGTACCTGCTCGAATTCTTAATACCCTTTATCCTTATCACCACGATCCGCGTGCACCTGCAGCGCTATATGGTAGACGGGTATACTTATACCGAACATTATTTCTACAGCAATATTTATATCGTGCAGATGTCGGCAACGTCGCTCTTCGTGGTGGTGTTTGTGGGCATGTTGCGATTTGCCGAGGATTGGTTCATGCTCGAGGCCAAGAAGAAAGAGCTCGAGAACGAGAAGCTCACTGCCGAACTGAGTTTTCTCAAAGAGCAGATCAACCCGCACTTCCTGTTCAATACACTGAACAATTTATATTACCTCGCTTACACGAAGTCAGACAACACAACTGAAGTTATTGCCAAGCTTTCGCAAATGATGCGGTACATGATCTACGAGTCAAACTATCAACAGGTGGAGCTTGGCAAGGAGATCGAGTACATGCAAAACTATGTGAGCCTCGAACGACTTCGCCTCACCGACCAGATCCCGATCGAGTTTAAGGTCGAGGGTAGTCCGAGCGGGATCAAGGTTGCCCCGCTCATTTTGATCACATTCCTGGAAAATGCATTCAAGCATGGTGTAAACGCAAACAACAAGAATGCATGGGTGAACCTTTCGATAAAGGTTGATGGTAAAAATTGTTTCTACACCGTCGAAAATAGCAAGGCCGCCGGGGCGAAAGTGAACGGAAAAACAAATGGCGTACATTTGGACCGCGGCAGCAAGTCAGGTATCGGCCTTCAGAATGTCAGGCGCAGGCTCGAGCTCACCTATCCCGACAAGTATGAACTTGACGTGAAGGACCTGGCGGATCGCTACTATGTTAAGTTAAAACTGGTGTTGAATTGACTATCTCATGCCTTATCGTTGAAGACGAACCGCTCGCGCGTAATCTTCTCACCGAGTACGTAAAGAAAGTCCCTTACCTGAATCTCATCAAAGCCTGCTCCGGACCGCTGGAAGCGATGGACGTGCTCCGCACAACCAATGTCGACCTGCTTTTCCTTGATGTACAGATGCCTGAGCTCACCGGCATTTCTTTTTTAAAGAGTCTTCAAAAGAAACCATTGGTGATCCTTACCACAGCGTATTCCGAATATGCACTGGAGGGTTACGAACTCGACATCACAGACTATCTTCTAAAGCCGATTACGTTCGAAAGATTCGTAAAGGCGGTCGATAAAGTGAGCCAACGCATGTCGGGTGTGGCACCTTCAGGTGTAGCCGAGAAACCCAACCCCGAAACACCTGCACCGTCGCCTTTCATTTTCGTGAAAGATGGAACGAAGCTGGTGAAGATCCGTTGGGACGATATTTTGTATGTGGAGGGACTAAAAGATTATGTCACTATCCACACAAGAACACAGAAGGTGATCAGTTTACAAAGGCTAAAAGTTCTTGAGGAACAACTTCCGGCAGAAAAATTTATTCGCGTTCACAACTCATTCATCGTAGCACTCGATGCGATCGACTCGGTGCATAAGGACAAAATACAGATCGGGAATACGCTGATACCAGTAGGAGATACTTATAAAAAGGCCTTCAGAGATTTCATCGAAGGTCGTCAGATCCAATAATCGGTTATTGGATATAGGTGTCGGATATTGGGTATTAAATCTGTGGAGAATATCGGATTCGAACCGATGACCTCTTCCATGCCATGGAAGCGCTCTAGCCAGCTGAGCTAATCCCCCGTAAAAGGCCTCAAATATATTACCTTGCCCCCGGCGGACAATACTTCCTCAAATAATCTGAGTACAATTTCTGCAAGTGCTCTGTCGTGCCTTCTCCTTCACTGATACTGTGTGTCCTGTTCGGGTACACCATGAGCTGGAACTGTTTCCCTTGTTTCACCAGCTCGTTGATAAGCATCTCCCCGTTTGCATAGTGGACATTATCGTCACCCGTTCCATGTATGTACAACAGGTTACCCTTTAGATTTTTTGCATAGGTGAGGGGCGACCCGCTCACGAAGTCCTCCAGGTTCTCTTGTGGCAATCCCATAAAGCGTTCCTGGTAGATATTGTCGTACGTGAGCTGGTTGGTAACGGCCGCAACGGCAATACCTGTCTTATAGATCTCCGGGTACTGGAACATCAGGTTGAGCGTAGCAGCGCCACCGCCACTCCATCCCCATACCGCCACGCGTTCGGGGTCTACGAATTTCCATTTCAGGATTTCCTTCGCGGCATCGGCCTGGTCCTGGATGTTAAGGCGACCGATCTTACGATAGATCGATTTCCTCCACGCCCGGCCTTTCGGAGCGGGGGTTCCACGATTGTCGACAGAGATGTAGATGTAGCCTTCATCCGCAAGGTCGCCGTCGAACAGGAAGTTGTCGGCCACGCCGTACTGATCGATCACATTCGCACCCCAGGGTTCGGTGTACACGTAGAACAATACCGGGTATCGCTTCGTACTGTCGAAGCGTGTTGGCTTCACCATCCATGCATCCATCTCGACACCTGCCTGTGTTTTTAACTTGAAGAACTGGACCTTGCGTGCCTCCGGCGCAGCCGCGTTCCCTCCGGTTATCAACTTATGATCGGGCAATGATACCCATTCGTTCCGTGGTTTTGTGTATGAATTCGAGAACGTATGGTATGCAAACTTCCCGCCCGGGGAAAGATTATATGTATGTGAGCCCGGCTGATCGGCCGGAGTTACACGTTCTGGCTTCCCGGTCCCATCGAGCTTGCTGCGGTACAGATACTTCTGGGTGGCATTCGTTGGCGACGCGAGGTAGTAAAGAAGCTTTCCTTTTTCGTCGATCAACTTGATGTCTAATACATCGAAGTCGCCTTTTGTGATCAGTGTTGTCTTGCCGTCTTTACCAACGCGATACACATGTCTCCAACCATCTTTTTCACTGAACCAGATAAACTCTTTGCCGCCATTGATCCAATTGATCTTATGACGGAAGTCCAGTGCATACACATTTTCCCACGGTGTAAAGATGTCGATCCACGCTTCATCATTATCTGTGGTGATGACCTTTATCGAGTTGTCGGTCGTGTTGTACGAAAACAGCTTGCTCTCGTTCTGTTTGCGGTTCATTTGTTGAATGAACAGCTCCGAAGCAGAGTTCCATTCAATTCTCGGGATGTAATGCTGGCTCGGTTCGCCCGGAACCGGCGCCCACTTGATGTTGCTCGTTGCTACATCGATCACCCCGATCCTTACTGGCGACGGTGTCTGTCCTGCTGTTGGATATTCGACAGGCACGATGCGTGAATAAACACTATCGGTATTGTTGATCATGTAGAAGTCGCGGATCTTCGTGGCATCCACCTGCCAGAACGCAAGCTGCTTGCTATCCGGACCCCACACAAAACCTTCGCGACACGAGAACTCTTCTTCGTAAGCCCAGTCGAACGTACCATTGATGTGCTTGCGATTCCCATCCGTGGTGTGCTTGGTGATCTCGCCAGTGGAAATGTCTTCAGTGAAAACATTGTACTCGCTTACATACGCAACCTTCGAATTATCGGGTGAGAATCTTGCAAACATGAGCGACGATGCGGGCAGTCCATTGCCGAGTTTCTTCAATTGCTTCGTTGCTACATCGAGCACCCAATAGTCGCCACGGGTCTCGAGCCTCCAAACCTTTTTTGTGTTTGTAAAGATCAGGATGCGTGACTGATCTGGCGAGATAAGCCAGTGCTTTATCGTTAATGGTCGCTGCCCCGAAGGCGTAAGGTCGTTTGCCGACGCCACCACGGTACGGTTCGCGGCGGGCAATACGTATTGAACCAGCTCACCCGATTCAACTGTAACATATTTGTTGTCGCCGGTCCACCGGAAGTCCTGGCTCAACCCGACAACAGGGCTGAGTATGATTAGGAGGAGCAGGAGTCTGCGCATTTCGAAGCTAGCTTTTTTGCGCCGGGAAGATAGATAGTTTCAGCAATTCAGTATGTCTCACAATATCAATATCTACCAGCGTCAGGATCTCCTTCTTGCTCAGTTCCTTAAACAACCCGTGAAGGGTGTTTACCGGCTTGCCATTAAAACCAACAATTATGTCGCCTTCCCTTACTTGCGAGCGCGAGGCTGGCGAGTCGGGTTCGATTCCCGTGATGAACAGTCCCTTTTCATTTGATAGGTGATTGTGCCGGGCAACCTTGCTGTTGAGAGGAATCTCTTGCAACGCAAATCCCAGGAATGCCTTGAACACCTTACCGGTTGTGATCAACTGGTTGGCTATTTCTTTTGCAGTATTGATGGCCACCGAGAAGCTTAAACCCTGCGCACCCTGGATGATTGCCGTGTTCACACCAACAACTTCCCCTTCTGTGGTGATCATAGGACCGCCCGAGTTTCCCGGGTTCAATGCGGCATCTGTTTGTATCACATTGTCGACCAACATGCCCGACTGCGACCGGAGCGTACGCCCCAAAGCGCTCACCACCCCTGTTGTAACCGTGTGCTGATATCCGTACGGGTTGCCGATTGCGATCACCAGTTGCCCGATCTGCAACTGCGACGAATCGCCAAGCTTCGCGATCGAATATCCGTTTGTGTATATCTTGAGTATGGCAAGGTCGGTGTCTGCATCCTTGCCGATCAGTTCGGCTTCGATCTCATTTTCGTTGAGCAAAGAGACCATTATTTTCTCCGCACCATTCACGACGTGACTGTTTGTGAAGATCAGCCCATCTGAGGAAAACACGATACCCGATCCCGAACCTGCCGGCCTGAGCTTCCCCTGGATAGTTTTATACACATCGATCTTCACCACCGCATTCTTCACGGCGTTGACAGCCGCGATGATCATTGTTGAGTAAGCATCCATACTTTAATTTCTGTACCCGCATCAAAAAAGTATCCATACCAAATCTTCGGTAAAAATGGCGGTGACATTGTGCCGAAAAGTCCTGACTTGCTGTTAAAATGGATTTTTTGCGTAACTTTTTGACCCCGATATGGCCAAACTAAAGAATATCATTAAGCAGCTTTCGGAGAAAGACTTCAAGTCCATATACGACTCCCTCATTGAAAGCAACGCCGAAAAATCTGCTTACCTCCTAAAGGCTTTACGCGAACGACAGCTCTCCGACAGCAAAATTATGGTCGAGTTGGAAGTGAACGCAAACGCCTATTATACGCTTCGATCACGGTTAAACCAGAAGATCGAAGAACACCTCCTGCAGCAAATGGAAAGTCCCCGAACCGACATTTTGCGCAAAGTGGCCAACCTCAACGAGGTGCTCTTCACTAAAAAGAAGACCATTTCGATCACCACTCTCAAGAAACTCGAAAAGGAATTGATCGACTACGACCTGGCCAACGAGCTTACCGTCGTGTACAAGTCGCTCAAGAAAATGCACATCAATACTCCCGATCACTTCAACTATTCGCAGCTCTATAACCGTCACGTTGCCTACATGCTGGCTGTCGATAAGGCGGAGGACTTGCTTGCAGAGTATTTCAAGAAGTACGGCGGGTACCTGCTTTCGGGCGATCCCACCGAGAAGCTTGGACTTGCACTGTTGATGAAGGAGATGCAGAACGTTGCGAAGCTGTACGAGTCGCATCGCCTGTATGTGTACCAAAGCTGCATGCTTATTTACCACAGGTTGTTTGTGGAGGCCGACGATATGCAACAGGAAGGAGAGTCGATCGAAGACATCTTTGCTCACGTGCAACGGATCTTCGAGACCTACAATCTCGACCCGCTCTACTATCACCTCAACCTGGTGTTCGAGTTTTTGAAACTGGAATACTACAATCACTATAAAGTGTATCGCCAGGCTGAAAAGTATTTCGAGGAAGTGAATGACGCAGCTTCGAACCTGCTGGTGAACTATCCTTACTATACATTCTCTGCACAGTTCCTTGTTTCGAAGCTCGACCGAAGCATTCGTTTGGGTACTGAAAAAGAACTCTATGCTGAAAACGAGAGCCTGTTTATGGAGTACGAGGCCGATACAGCCGACGTTCCGAGGCATCTCATTTATGTGATCTATCGCGCTCTTTCGAGCTATTACGTTGGCAAGTATGAAGAGGCGGCGAAGCTGATCAACAACATGCTCAACGATATGAGCCTGAAGAAGTATCCTTTCGCACAAATGGAGGTGAAGGCGGTGCTCGCGCTTCAGTATTGCCTTGTGAAGGACTTCGATCTCTTCAACCAGCTTACCAATAGTATTCAGCGCCAGATCCGCATGTTCGGAAAGGATACTTGCGAAAACGTGCTGTTGTTTATCAAGATCCTGAAGATCGCCGTTAGCGAGGCGAAGAAAGAGAAGGCCAAGAAGATCAACGCGTTAATCCCCAAGTTCAAGCAGACATCGGTAACGTATTTCGCGCCGACGAGCCTGATCAGGATGGATGAGCAGTTTGTAGAGAATCTTATCTCAATAGATGTAGCCTAAACATCTAATTTCATAATACTCTCGTGCGAGAGCGGCTTGTTCAAATACAGCTTTACGTTCGTGTATTTCTTCGACCTGTTGAAATCCTGTGGGTTTATCGAAGAGGTGAGCATCACAATGCTGCACTTCTTTTTGGCGAGACTGCTAAGTTTCTCAAACTCATCCAGGAACTGAAAGCCATCCATTAACGGCATGTCGATATCGAGAAAGATCACGTCGGGCAGAACCTTGTCGGCCACGTCAACTTTCTCCATGTTCCTGAGAAATTCGATCGCACTTTTTGCTCCTGTGTGGGTGTAAATGTTCTCGGTAATAGAAGCAGCCTCAATCATCTTCTGATTGATGAGATTGTCGATCTCATTATCATCAATCAGCATGACCGTGCGATACTTTTTTCCTGCCATGAAGTGAGAAGTTTATCTAAAAATAGACCTTCGACGAGTGATTTCCAAGTCGCTTCAGATTTCAAATTTGATTCCCTGAGCGAGGGGTAGAGAGCTACCGAAGTTGATTGTGTTCGTTTGCCTGCGCATATAAACCTTCCAGGAGTCGGATCCCGATTCCCGTCCGCCACCAGTTTCTTTTTCGCCACCGAATGCTCCACCGATCTCGGCACCAGAAGTTCCAATGTTTACATTAGCTATACCACAGTCGGATCCCGACGACGAAAGAAATTTTTCCATCTCCTGCATGTTCGTGGTCATGATCGATGACGACAGTCCCTGCTTCACACCATTCTGATATTCAATAGCTTCGTCGAGTGTTCCATAACGGATCAGGTATAGGATCGGCGCGAACGTTTCCTGTTGTACTATCTCGAAATCATTCTTCACCTCGGCAATTGCCGGCTTCACATAACAGCCCGACTCATATCCATCGCCCTTCAATACTCCACCCGGAACCAGCATCTTTCCGCCTGCTGCCGCCACTTTCTTCAGGGCCTCCTGGTACGATTTCACTGCCAGTTTATCGATGAGCGGACCCACGTGATTAGTGGTATCGAGAGGATTGCCGATACTTAACTGCTCATAAGCCTTGCGAAGACGCCACGCAACTTCCTCGTATACGTTGTCCTGGATGATCAAACGGCGCGTCGTGGTACAACGCTGGCCCGCAGTGCCTACAGCACCGAATACAGCCCCCCGAATAGCCATGTCGAGGTTGGCATGTTCGGAGATAATAATTGCATTATTGCCACCCAGTTCGAGAAGAGCCTTGCCTAACCTTTCGCTAACCGTAGCCGCTACGGCCTTGCCCATTCTCACCGAGCCAGTCGCCGAAAGTAATGCCACGCGTTCATCCGCAGCCAGCATCTGCCCAACCTTGAAGTCACCATTCACCAGGCAGTTCACACCCTCAGGTACATCATTCTTTTTGAAAACTTTAGCTACGATGTTCTGACACGCAATGCTGCAGAGCGGAGTTTTCTCCGATGGCTTCCAGATACAAACATCGCCGCACACCCACGCAAGCATCGAGTTCCATGACCATACCGCTACGGGAAAATTGAATGCCGAGATAATTCCTACAATGCCAAGAGGATGATACTGCTCGTACATCCGGTGATTCGGACGTTCGGAGTGCATCGTAACACCATGAAGTTGTCGCGAAAGACCAACAGCAAAGTCACAGATGTCGATCATCTCTTGTACTTCACCCAGTCCTTCCTGGTACGACTTGCCCATTTCGTATGACACCAGTTTACCAAGTGGCTCCTTTGCTTTACGCAATGCTTCACCGATCTGCCGCACTATGTCACCGCGACGAGGCGCTGGTACTCGCTTCCATTCTTCGAACGCTTTCTCTGCCTGGTCGATCACTTTCCTGAAAGAAGCTTCGTCAGCACTCTGAACTTTTCCGATCAACTTACCGTCGACGGGGGAGTAGGATTCGATAACGGCGCCGGAAGATTTTATCCATTTAGACCCGGTGCTAACCCCGGGATTAGAAGTAGAAAGTCCGAGAGATTTGAGGGCTTCTTTAATGCCAAAATTTTTCATGATCACCAGTTAACTCCGTAAACGCCTTTCTCACCATTTTCATAAACGCCTTCGATCAACATTCCTCCTCGCTTAATGGCTAATATCCGGTTCAGATCTTCCACATTGTCAACTTCAACTTTATCGACGTGCGTAATTACAAAGCCGCCCTTCAGCCCACCTTTCTCCCACACGCCGGCATCCAGTCTCGTAACGCGAACGCCGCCATCGATATTCATCCTGTTGAGGTCGCGATACGTCATGTCTTCGAATGTGGCTCCTTCCATTTCGTAAAGTACTACTGGCTTCTCAACTTCTTCGGAGCCTGAAAAGTTTTTCAGAACAGCTTTTACTTCGAACGCCTTTCCGTCGCGCATGAAATTTACTTTGATCGATTGGCCTGGACGATTTCGTGCCACCCATTCCTGGAGCTCACTGGTGTTGTTTACCGAATGGCCATTGATAGCAACGATCACATCGCCGATCTCTATGCCGGATTCATACGCAGCACTTCCACCATTTACGTGGCTCACGTAAACACCGGTAACGCGGTTGAGCTTTCTCTTCTCTGCCATGTCTGCATTCACATCATTGATCTGGATCCCCAAAAGACCTCGTTGAACCTGGCCGTACAACATCAAGTCGTCCATTATCTTCTTCACAAGACTTACCGGTATCGCGAAAGAATAACCGGAATAGCTTCCTGTTTGCGTGGCGATCGCAGAATTAATACCGATTAGTTCGCCCTGCAGGTTCACCAGTGCGCCGCCGCTGTTACCGGGATTCACTGCAGCGTCGGTTTGTATGAATGATTCCACTTCGAGATGGTTGCGGTCGTGGAGGATGTCGATGTTGCGCGCCTTTGCACTCACAATACCGGCCGTAACCGTCGAGTTAAGATCGAAAGGATTTCCGATAGCAAGCACCCACTCACCAGGTACGATATTGTCGGAGTCGCCATACTTTACAAAAGGAAGATCGCGCGACTTTATTTTCAACAGCGCCAGGTCGGTTGTTGGGTCGCGACCGATCACCTTTGCGAAAAAACGCTGGTTGTTGTTCATCACCACCTCGAGATTGGTAGCATCTTCGATAACGTGGTTGTTGGTAACGATATACCCATCGTCGCTTATGATCACTCCCGAGCCCGAAGAACGTGTCGGTGTATTGAGATAATGTTCGAGCGGATTCATACTGAAATCACCTGCTCCGTACGTCGCGCGGATGTGCACGACAGCTGGCGTCACAGCTCGTGCAGCACCTTCGAAGTTCAGACCGGGAACATTCGACCTTCGGCCCGAGTCAGGCAGGTAACTTGTAAGTCGCAGGTTCTGCCTGTCCTCTATCGATTGGTAAGGAACGGTACGTTCTATGAGATTCAACGTAATGAGTGAACCGGCAACGGCTCCAACGAGAGCGCAAACAATCACGAGAAGGAAAAAGGCACCACGACGCATAGCTCAACATTTTGGATTAGAAAGGTAGGAGGAAAGGGGAGCAAAAAAAAGGGGCGCCGAAGCGCCCCATGTCCCGCTAGTTCGGGACCACACCAAACCTAACCCCACTAGCCGCTGCGCGGCGCTTCCCTCCGGGAGTGAAGCGCTTCGCGCTTTGATGTTACGTTCTTAGTTTACTTTAATGCTTTGTTTCACCACTTTTTTCTCGTCTTTCGGCACACTCACCACCAGGATACCATTTGTATACTGAGCTGTGATCTTTTCACCTGCTACCGTTTCAGGAAGCGAAAATGAACGGCTGAAAGAACCGTATTGTGTTTCAAACGAACGGAAGAAATTTTTCTCTTTGCTCTCCTTCGAAAGTTTGCGCTCACCGCTAATCGTCAGGTAATTGTCGTTGAGATCAATCTTGAAGTCTTCCTTGTTCATGCCTGGAACGGCAAGGTGGATCTCGAATGCCTTCTCTTCTTCGATCACATCAACACGAGGAACAAAAGAGTAAACCGATCCGCCCGAACGGGCAACACTGTCTGAAAAGAACCTGTCAATGAGGTTGCTGAAGTTTGTCGGTACGAACTCATTCAGCGTGGAATTGTATTTTACGATGCTCATAAGATTTTAATTTTCTTGTTTGTAGCACCCTTATAGAGAATATCAGACCAAGGGGTTTTTTAAGTCAAAATGTCCTGTTTTGGCGTATTTTTCCGCCAAAACAGGACATTGTGACGTATTTCCTTGACTAGTTCGCTGCCGCGTCCAGTCCGATCATCATGAACGCACCCCAATAATATGGCTCGGGGAATTCGGTGCGGACTTCTTTCTTCGCGTCGATGAAGCTCTGTCTTGCATTCTTGGTTGCAAGCCACTTGCTGTAGAACGTGCGGATCAGCTTCTGTGTCGCGTTGTCGTCGACCCTGAACATACTAATGATGAGCGTTTTCGCGCCCGCCACCAGGAACGCGCGCTGCAATCCCATGACACCTTCACCGAAGTGGATATCACCAAGACCTGTTTCGCAAGCGCTCAACACCACCAGGTCGGTCTTGTCGAGGTTCAGGTTCATGGCCTCAGAAGCTGTAAGGATACCGCTCTTGAGGTTGTAGTTGTACTTGGTTTCGGCGAACACGTCGCCGGCGCCTTTCAACAGAAGGCCTGTTTTGAGCAACGGATTCTCCGACAACTGAGCTTCGCTTTCAGTCAGTTTTTCAAACTCCGAAGGGTCGATTTCCGGTGTGTAGAATCCGTGTGTAGCTATGTGCAATACATTCGGGCTGTCGACTTGTTTTACCTGTTCCTCGCTGGCTTCAGCTTCGAGATACTCGGCGGTCTTCCATCCGCCTTGCTTCAGCATCTCGTCGATGCCGCGAACTTCAATGTCGGTTCCGGGCAGTGGAGCGATCGTTCTTTCCGCTGACGCACTGAGATAATATGTAGGGTTGCCGAACATAGTAGCTGAGTTCGTCGACGCACCACCTGCGAGCTTGGCTTTCTGCTTGCGGATATAAAGATCTTTCGTGTTGCTAACGATCACGATGTTCGAATCATCGATCACATACTTGCCATCGGGAGTAGGGATCGCTTCGAGGTTGATCTGGTTGTAAACGCCGTCGGGAGAAATATAGACGGCAGTATAAGTGCCGATCTCGTTCTTGATAGGTTCCCAGAAGATCTTGTACGAATACTGATCGGGGATCTTACCGGTGATACAGTTGCGATAGTACTTCATCCAGCGATTCTCCATGCGATAGCCTTCTTTCATGGTGATCACCTTCGGTCTTGCATTATCATTTCTCACATACAAGCCAACGTAGACAACAGAATCGGTGAACGAGTGATTGAAGTTGCGATAGCGCACGATCTCCATGGCGATCTCCGACTTGCTAAGCGACTTCTGTACGTTTTCGTAAGTGATCTTCTTGCTTTCGAAGCCTTGTGCAAACAACTCTGATTTCTCGCTGAGTTGTCTCTCCAGGCTTTCGATCTCGGTACCCAGCGCGGCGGGGTTGATACCGTTGTCAGTAAGCTGCTGGGTGCTCATCGATAGCACGCTGGTCAGGTATTCTTTCTTCTCGAGCCACTCGTTGTACAGGCTGATTAGATTTTCGTCTTTACTGTTCAGGATGCGCTCACGTGTTTTGATCGTGTTGTTCAACAAGAGCGCTTTCGTGAGCAACTGGTAGTTGTAAACTTTACCGCTCAGGTCGCGGAAGTCTTCAAGCTGACTGAACGCGAGAGTGTTGTAGAATTCGAAGTCCTCCTTCATGGTAGCCCAGTACTTGGCTTTTTCACGCTCGCTCAACGCAGGGAATGTACGTTTGATGAATTCCTCGTAGTTGCCAAGCGCTTCTTCGATGTTGCGTTTCGCGCGCTTGTAATCTTTCTCCATGTAGTACACCTTCGCTTGCTTTGCGAGCAGCTTCACATACTCGGGGTGGTTCTTGTTGAAGAAACGTTCGTAGAGATCTTTTGCTTTGTTATAAAACTCTTCGGCTTTAACGTAGTTCTTTTGCTGATAGAAGACGTCGCCGGTAAGAGCGTAGATGCTTGCTGCGTTGATGTTGCGTTTGCGTCCGGTCTTTGAGCGCCAGATCTGCTCGGCTTGTGTAAGTGAGCTGAAAGCGATGTCGAATTTTCTTTCGGAGATATAAAGAATGGCAACGTTCTTAAGGATCTCGGCGTATTGCGGATTGTCCTTGCCAAGTTTATTGCCCATGATCTCGCGCGATTCGAGCATCATCTTCTCGACTTCTTTCTTGTCGTCGCCTTTGTGGAATTTGATGATGGCAAGCTGCGAGAGACATTTTGCAACTTCGATGTGATTGCGGCCAAACTGTTTCTCCTGGCTCTTCAGTGCGCGCTCGATGTTTGCCTTCGCATTGTCGTAGTCACCGATCTGGTTGTCGATGTCGGCAAGCAGCTTTTGTGTGGGAGCCGTTTTCGTAGAAACTTCGCCGTAGATCTTTACTGCGATTTCGTTCGCACGGATTGCAATCTTGTCGGCTTCGGTGTAATCACCGTTCAGCATGGTAAGCCTGCCAAGGTTCACGAGGGGATCGATCAATCGGAGGGAGGTTTTTCCATATTGTTTCTCGTATTCGGTGATCATGTTATTCAGCAGGCTTTCTGTTTCGCTGTAACGACCGAGTTGAATAAGGAGGCTTGACAATTCACGCGCGGTAGCGAGCTCGTCCAGGCCAACGAGGTCGTGACCGGCTTTGCCGATGATCTTCGAAGAACGTTGAAGATTGTCCTCTGCATCGTCGAACAGACCTTTGATACCGAAGAGAACGGCCTGGGTTTCGACAGCGTTGATGAGGTATACTTTAAGATTATCGGCACGGTTTTCCTTCAGTTCCATTACCTCTATCGCCTTGGCGACATCGGCTTCGGCTTTTTCGTACTCACCGGTTTTGATCTCGAGACGGGCAATGTTGGTAAGCGCAATGGCATATTGCCAGTGCTTCGGGTCGAAGCGAATGTTTGCGATGTTCTTTGCTTTCTCAAGTGTTGCGTTTGCTTCCGCATAACGGTCACTCATTTCATAAAGTGTCGCAACGTGATTTAGTATGTCAAGTAGATTTTCCTGGTCGGCTCCGATCTCTTTCTCTACAACCTTTGTGAAGCTGTCCTGGTAAATCTTGCCGGCTTCAGTAATGTTGTTTGTATAGTCAACCAGGTAGTTCGCGTACAATACTCGTGAAAGGTGCGTGGCGGGCGCATCTTCACCCAAAAGTTCTTTCTTGATATCGATCGCAGAGCGCAGGTACAGCTCCGCGTTGGTGAACTTCTTTTGGAAGATAGCGAGCTCTGCCAAAAACTCATTGATCTGCACAGTGACCTCGTTTGCCTTTGGAAGTGCCTTGTTGTTATTCAACAGGTTTAGTGCGGAGTTCTCCAGGCCGGAAGTTTTATCGCGACTCAGCTTCGAATCGAATTCAAGTGCTTTAAGACGCGGTCCATAGATACTTGTCGACTTGAATTCTCTGTTGATCAATTTTTCATACTCGAGCTTGAGGTTATAATATCGCGAGGATTCGTCGCGCAAATAGATCCTCAACTGCGCCTCGTAAAGTTTCGTGGCCAGCCAATGCGTGGGCTTGTGATTGGCTTTGAGCTTTGTAAGCAATGTTCCGTAGTCGTCTTCAATCGCATTTTCGAGGCTCTTCTCGAGACCGTGATTGACAAGGTTGTTCGCCCAGTAGTATTTGTTCGTAATGTATTCTATCGAATAGCGATCAAGCGCCTTACGAATGATCTGTTCATTTTTTATGAACTGCGGATCGGCTTCGTTGAATTCACCCTTATCACCAAGCGTTTTAGCCAACAGGATCAATGCCCTTGAATATTCAGCCACACGTTCCTTGTACTCGTCATCACTCAGCTTCCGGCTCTTCAGTGCGCCATCCACAACCGATGTTTCAGACTTGTTAGCTCTCCCTGCGAAGAACGGTTGTCTTTCTTTTAATATTTCGATAGCCTGGTTGTAATATCCCTGGCCTGCGATCGCTTCCGCGTAAGCGAGATCCCACTTTGCAGCGAGGGGATCCTTGAGCAAGCTTGCAGCCTCAAGTTGTTTCTTAACATCATCGAGCAACAGTCGTGCTTTCAAAAAAGAACCATTCTGGTTTTGAAGATTGGCAGCATCGATCAGCAACTGGTATGACTTTTCATTTTTCTCGCTCGCCTGGTTTATCGCCGTTATTGCCGATTGAAGATTCGATTCGAACTCCACAATCATGCCCGAAGCAAGGTTGTACCTGGCGTATGAGAGGTAGTACACAGGCGTGTACTGGTTAGGAGTACCGAGTTTCTTGTTAACCTTCTTTCTGAACTTCTCCAGGTATTTGAAGGCCTTTTCATAATCGCCTGTGGCGTATGAGGCCTCTGCCTTCTTCAGGAATTTCTCATTCTTGCTTTGGCTGATACCCAGCAACGGCAAGCACACCAGCAGGAGGAACAGTCTGATCTTCATATTAAAGGGTGTTTCGGGACTTTAAAAGTATCACAATTATGCGACAGTTGAGAGGGAAGTAACCCCATAAGAAGACTAATAAGAGGTAGGAGTTTCCTGTAGAAATCTTTACTCGCTTAACATTTTTAGCAGAATGCTTTTGGCGGCTTCTGTCACAGGCGTTCCTGGTCCGAATATCCCCTGGACCCCGGCATTGTAAAGAAAATCATAATCCTGTTGCGGGATAACACCGCCGGCGACAACCCGGATGTCGGGGCGACCGATCTTTTTGAGGGCGGCGATGAGCTCCGGAACAAGAGTCTTGTGGCCGGCCGCGAGGCTGGAGGCGCCCACAACGTGCACGTCGTTTTCGACAGCCTGCTTCGCAACTTCTTCCGGTGTAGCAAACAGCGGTCCGATATCGACATCGAAGCCCAGGTCGGCAAAGCCGGTTGCGATGATCTTCGCACCACGGTCGTGCCCGTCCTGGCCCATCTTCGCGACGAGTATCCTGGGACGCCGTCCGTCGATCGAAGCAAAACGATCAGACAGACCACGTACTTCTTCCACTTCGCGATTGTTGTTCATCTCTCTCGAATATACACCTGAAATCGACTTGATGGTGGCTTTGTACCTGCCAAACACCTTTTCCATGGCCATAGAGATTTCGCCAAGCGTTGCTCTTTTGCGCGCGGCATCCACGGCAAGCTCAAGCAGGTTGGCGTTACCAGCTGCGCCTTCGGTAAGTCTTTCAAGCGCACGTTCAACATCTGCATTGTTTCGCGAAGCCTTCAGTTCGTTCAGCCGTTCGATCTGTTCATTGCGCACCGCGGTGTTGTCGACTTCAAGAATTTTGAAATCGGGCTTGTCGTCGGTCTCGTATCTGTTAACACCAACAATGATATCGGTGCCTTTATCGATGCGGGCTTGTTTGGCTGCAGCAGCTTCTTCGATCCTCATCTTGGGCAATCCACTTTCGATAGCCTTTGTCATGCCACCGAGCGCTTCGACTTCGTCGATCAGTTTTCTTGCATCTTTCACGAGTTGCATCGTCAACGACTCGAGGTAATACGATCCGCCCAATGGATCGACTACTTTCGTAATGCCTGTTTCTTTTTGAAGGTAGATCTGTGTGTTGCGTGCGATCCTTGCGGAGTAATCAGTCGGTAGTGCGATCGCTTCATCCAGTGCATTGGTGTGCAACGATTGTGTTCCACCGAGTGCAGCAGCGAGTGCTTCGATACACGTACGCGTTACGTTGTTGTAAGGATCCTGTTCGGTGAGGCTCCACCCGGAAGTCTGGCAATGTGTTCGAAGCGCCATCGACTTCGGATTCTTTGGATTGAATTGCTTCACGAGATCCGACCACACCAAACGTGCCGCACGCATCTTGGCGATCTCCATAAAAAAATTCATACCGATGCCCCAGAAGAAACTTAATCGCGGACCAAGATCGTCGATCGATATTCCCGACTTCAATCCGGCGCGAATGTATTCGAGTCCGTCGGCCAGTGTGTAGGCAAGTTCGATGTTTGCGGGAGCGCCAGCTTCATGCATGTGATAGCCACTGATGCTTATGCTGTTGAACTTCGGAAGATTTTTTGCGCAATACGAAAAGATATCCGACACTATTCGCATCGACGGGGCAGGAGGGTAGATGTAAGTGTTACGCACCATGAACTCTTTTAGTATATCGTTCTGGATAGTGCCACTTAACTGTTTGAGTTGAACTCCCTGCTCTTCGGCAGCAACGAGATAGAATGCCATGATCGGTATCACGGCGCCGTTCATCGTCATAGATACGCTCATCTGGTCGAGCGGTATCTGGTCGAACAGGATCTTCATGTCGAGAACAGAATCGATCGCCACACCGGCTTTACCGACGTCGCCTTTCACGCGCGGATGATCCGAGTCGTAGCCGCGATGTGTTGCGAGGTCGAATGCTACCGAGAGTCCTTTCTGTCCGCCTGCAAGATTGCGACGATAAAATGCGTTCGAATCTTTCGCAGTTGAGAAGCCGGCATACTGACGGATCGTCCACGGCCGCACGGTGTACATCGTCGCGTACGGACCTCGCAGGAACGGCGGTGTTCCCGCATTAAAACCTGACTTCTCGAAATCTGCGATCTCCTTGCTGTGATTGTAAGAGGAGAGGATGTTGAATTTTTCCGGCGACGTCCAGACAATGGAAGGCTTTTGTTCTTCTTGCTCCGGCCATTTTGAATCTCCCGCCAGCTGTCGCACGAGTGAATCTATATAATAAGATCCTGCAGTTGCGTCTGCCGTCTTTGAGATGTGCGATTCTTCCCGCAGCACCAGTGAAACATTTCGGGCGATACGGTTTTGCATGTTGTCGCTGTCCGTTTCCGGGATCAACGTGACCGCATCGCATCCACCAAGCACACAAGCAAGCGTGCGCGTTGTTTCCGCAATCAAATTTCCGTGCGGCTGATAAGCTTCAGAGATCCACGGCCTGATGAACGCGTGGATAGTGAGTTTTTTATTGGCATGTTGTCGGCTCCACAAAATTCGCAACGCCTTCAGTCGTGCGATCTCAAGAAAAAAATCATTCCCGGGTTCATAGAGAATTCGTGAAACATTATGTTCCACGGCAGTACTAAGAAATTTATCAAGAGGAGTGTCGCCGGAAAGCGTTAAGCTATTAGAGTTGTTATAGAAAGAGATGCCGTTGATCTTTTTTTGTGCTTCTCCTTTAAAGAACACAGAGCAGTGTTCGAGTTGTATGCCTTTTATCAGCTCTTCGCTGATCTCATCGCCCTCAAATACTATCCCGTCGGCGCCTGTGGCAAGGTATTCCAGCGCTTTTTTATTGGCACTAGCCACATCTTTTACATTTATTAATGGCGCATTCACCCACGCGCGCGCGCCAAGCCACGAATTTTCGGCTGGAAGAATAAATGTTTGATGATTTTGTACGTCAAACCTGTCGTACCACGGCTTTATAATAAGATTTCCTTTTGCCGACGAGAGTTTTTCGAAAGGATCCGCTCCATCCAATTCTGATTTAGCGGCATTCAACCATTGATCGGCATTTTGCATCAGGAATTTATACGAATTTTTTTGTTCACTCTGATCGGAGTCGACTGAAAAATTTTTTTGTGTGTCGCAACGAAATATTAGCTCTCTTTTTTTGAAATTTTTTCAAACAAATCCGGCACGAAAAATTTCATAAAGAACATCGCGCGGTTTTGTTTTTGGTGTTCGAATTTTTTTACACTTTTGTCCCCCCACCCTTAGCGGGAAAGGAAAAATTTCTTTCTACTCAAAGCTATGTAAATATGGAAGTCGACTACGGAACAGTATGGAATGATTGTCTCGATATTATAAAGCAGAGTGTTGACGAACAAAGTTTCAATACCTGGTTTAAGCCAATCGTTCCGCTGCGAACCGAAGCCGACGTACTCACTATACAGGTTCCCTCACAGTTTTTTTATGAGTGGCTGGAAGAACATTACGTTCCCGTTCTCAAAAAAGCAATCAACACCATACTCGGACCAACCGGGCGACTCGAATATTCCGTGGTTGTCGACAGCGGCAACACCAGCAACCCTCCACTTATGGTCAATTATCCCAACAATGGAAACGGGACCAAAAGAATGGGCATGGGACAAAACGGGAACGGGGCAAACCTGAACGACTATTCTCCTTTTCAGTTCAAGCCGCTGAATCCGCAAACAGTCAATTCACGACTGAACCCGATGTACAGCTTCGAGAACTTCGTGGAGGGCGACTGTAACAGGCTCGCGCGTTCCGCAGGGCTCGCTGTCGCAAAGAAACCCGGGGTTACGTCTTTTAACCCGCTCATGCTCTACGGCGGAGTCGGCGTTGGCAAAACTCACCTTGTTCAGGCTATCGGTAACGACATCAAGAAAAATCTTCCAGACAAGATCGTTCTTTATGTAGACCAGAACGATTTCACCAGCCAGTTCCTCAACGCGCTGCAAAACCATAAAATCCAGGAGTTCCAGAACTACTACCTCCAGGTCGACCTGCTGATCCTCGACGATGTGCAGTTCCTCGCCGGCCGTGAAAAAACACAGGAGATGTTCTTCCATATCTTCAACCAGCTTCACCAGTCGGGCAAGCAGATCATCATGACCAGCGATTGCCCTCCCCGCGACCTGAAAGGTTTCCAGGAACGACTGTTGTCGCGATTCAAGTGGGGGCTTACTGCCGACCTGCAGGAACCCGACTTCGAAACGAAGCTTGCGATCATCCACAACAAGATGCAATCCGACGGTATCGACATACCCACAGAGGTTGCAGAGTACCTTGCATATAGTGTCGACACAAACCTTCGCGACATGGAAGGCGTGTTGAACTCACTTATTTTCCATGCCACTCTTTTAAAGAAGGAGATCGACCTCGAACTGGCGAAAGAAGTCCTTAAGAACATTGTAAAAGAAATTCAATCAGACGTAAGCGTCGATTATATCCAGAAGACTGTTGCGGATTATTTCCGTGTCGAGTTGGAAGCAATGAAGGGGAAAGTGAAGAAGAGAGAGATCGTTATCCCAAGACAGGTTGCGATGTACTTTTGCAAGCGATACACTCAACTTACGTTAGCACTCATCGGGGAAAATTTCGGAGGAAGAGATCATTCTACTGTTATACATGCTCTCGAATCTGTGGAGGACATGATGAAGACGGACCCCAACTTTAAGAACTCGGTGGATGAGCTGACGAAGAAGTTGAAGATGCGAATGTCACTCTAAGCCGCTACGCGGCGTGCCAGGTGCCAGGTGCTGATACCCTGCAGAGCAATTGAAACTTACTGACCATGGAGACATGAGTGATGTTTCGAACGCCTCGTAACAATAATGATCCTTCGCTAATTGCAGACTGTTTTAAGACTACAGGTGCCGGCACTTTGCACTCGCACCCGGCACCTTCCACTCTCCACCGCCGAAGGCGTCATCTTAAAAAGAATTCGAGTGGCAGTTGCTCCTTCGAACTCGTCAGCCCCTGCACTAACACCCTCCCTTTGTATTTTGTGAAGAAATCGATCACCTCCTGCGGATCTTTCACCCTCTGCCTGTTAATCGCCACGATGGTATAATTTTCCGGCAGCCCAATCTTCTGGAGCAGCCCTTCATCTTTCAACTTAAAGATCTTCACGCCGTATTCCACAGCTTCGAGATTTGCCCCAAGGTTGTTGTCGCTATAGATCTTGCGACGTACAAGATTGGTATCACCGAAACGATTGAGAAGTGTAACGGTGCCATTCAATTGTTTTCCTTCGCGAGTATAGGTTACGTTTATCTTGTCGCCCGGTGAGCGATAACTTAATTTCTCTTCGAAGGCGCTTTCGCTGTCAATATCTTCGTCGTCGACTTTAACGATAACGTCGCCTGCACGGAGTCCGGCAGTTCGGGCGGCGCTTTCCTGGTCAACTTTCTCAACAAGCACACCACGGAAGTTTTTGATGTTGGTATCGAGACCATACTTGCGGGCGTTTTGAAAGTCATATTCACCGATAGATGCTCCAAAGATTGCTTTTTGAGAAACACCGTAACGAATAAGGTCCTCTACAACCTTGCGGGCGATGTCGATGGGAACTGCAAACGCGTAGCCTGTATATGAACCGGTGCGTGAAAGTATCGCGGTGTTGATGCCGACGAGCTCACCATTCTTATTGACCAATGCTCCACCAGAGTTGCCGGGATTGATGGCAGCATCAGTTTGAATGAACGACTCGATCGGGAACTTGTCTTCAACGATATTGATCCTTCTTCCCTTCGCACTCACGATGCCGGCTGTAACGGTCGAAGCAAGCGAGAACGGGTTTCCCACCGCGATCACCCATTCACCAACTGCAAGGTTTCTTGAGCTGCCTAATGTTACGGCGGGGAGATTGGTTTCTTTGATCTTGAGAACGGCGAGATCTGTAGAAGGGTCGGTGCCGATGAGCTCGGCGTCGTAAACGTTTTTGCGGAATAGCACCTGGATCTTTTCTGCCGATTCAACTACGTGGTTGTTGGTAACAATGTAACCATCGCTGGAGAAGATCACGCCCGAGCCGCTGCTCACTTGCGTATGTGATCCGCCACCGCCGAACAACATATCCCAATAAGTATAAGAGACCCCGCTTTGTGCGATGCTGTTGATGTAGACCACGCTTGGTGTTGCTTTTGCGGCGGCCTCGCTGAAGTCGACCGCGGCCATGGTCGACAGCGGGACGTTGCTCGTTATGGGTGCGCGGTAGGTTTCGTCGGTCGATGGATTGGCGACGTTCTGGAATGACTGGTGTTCGTGATCCTGGTTCTTTTTCTGTTCGAAGCGGCTGTAGGTATAAGCTCCACCGATCCCTGCAAGAAATCCTACGATAATGGTTGGTATCGCTTTCATTTTCTAAGATTAACCATTCGCAAATTAATACATTTGTTGCCTATATGGGTATTCGTTCCTTACTCGCCCGGCCTGTCGCGTCGCTGGTCGCCTCCCAGACACATAAATGGGCATCCCGGCCGGGATACTTTCAGCAGGAGACCTTTAAAAAACTGGTGCGTGATGCGCGGTTTACGGTTTTCGGTGAGGACCACGGTTTCACCGACATTCATAACATCGAGGCCTTCCGCAAACAGGTGCCGATCCGCGACTACGAAGGACTGAAAGGTTACATTGAACGAATTGTTAAAGGAGAACCGAACATCACCTGGCCCGGTAAACCTGAATACTTCGCAAAAACATCCGGTACCACATCAGGCACCAAGTACATTCCCATCTCGAAAGAATCGCTGCCCAATCATTTTCGCAGCGCACGCAACGCTGTCCTTAGCTATGTGCATGAAACGGGTAACGCTTCGTTCCTCGACGGTGGATTGATCTTTTTGTCGGGAAGCCCGGAGCTCGAAATAAAAAACGGGATTAAGACCGGACGACTTTCGGGCATCTCAAATCATGAAGTGCCGTCATATCTGAGGACCAATCAGAAGCCCAGCTACGAGACCAATTGTATCGAAGACTGGGAGACGAAACTTGAGAAGATCATTGATGAGACCATTAAGGAAAACATGACACTCATCTCCGGTATTCCTCCGTGGGCACAGATGTACTTCGACAGGATACAGGCACGCACGGGAAAAAAGATAAAAGACGTGTTCCCGAATTTTTCTGTATTCGTTTACGGCGGCGTCAACTTCGAACCATACCGCGCAAGATTATTCGACAGCATAGGCAGGAAGATCGACTCCATCGAAACATTTCCCGCTTCGGAAGGCTTCTTCGCTTACCAGGATTCTCAAACCCAGGAAGGTCTGCTCATATTGCTCAACGAAGGTATCTTCTATGAATTCATTCCAGTAGAAGAGTACGGAAAACCTAACGCACGCCGGCTGATGATCGAAGAAGTAGAGCTCGGCAAGAACTATGCATTGATCATCAACAGCAACGCCGGCCTTTGGGGTTATTCGATCGGCGATACAGTCAAGTTCGTGTCAAAGAACCCGTACCGTCTCCTCGTTACCGGTCGCATCAAACATTTCATTTCCGCTTTCGGCGAACACGTAATTGGCGAAGAAGTTGAAAAAGCCATGAAAGCTGCCATTCAAAAATTTCCGGAAACAGAGCTCATCGAGTTTACCGTTGCCCCACAGGTAACGCCGCAGGAAGGACTGCCGCATCATCAATGGCTTGTTGAGTTCGGGAAAAGGCCAGGCGACCTGGAAGCATTCGCACGCGAACTCGACGACCAGCTTCGTGAACTGAATACCTATTACGACGACCTGATCTCGGGAAGCATCCTGCGAAAGCTTGTACTTGTTCCTCTGAAAAAAGATGCCTTTATTGAATACATGAAGTCAATCGGCAAATTGGGCGGACAAAATAAAGTACCACGCCTGTCGAACGATCGAACTATCGCGAATGAGCTCGTTAAATACTCCTAAGGAAAAGCGATCCGTTGCAATCCTCGGCTCTACAGGCTCTATAGGCACACAAGCCCTCGAGGTAATTGCAGCCAACCCACACATATTCGAAGTAGAAGTGCTCACGGCAAACAACAACGCCGGCCTTCTTATCGAACAGGCACGGAAGTTTAAGCCCAACGCAGTCGTCATCACCAACGAAAATCTCTATACCACGGTAAAGGAATCGCTGGCAAATACCGACGTGAAAGTCTATGCGGGCGAAAACGCTCTTGCCTCTGTCGTCACGATGGATTCTATCGACATTGTTCTTGCAGCACTTGTCGGGTATTCCGGGTTCCGCCCTACGATAAAAGCTATCGAAGCGGGTAAGGCGATCGCACTTGCAAATAAAGAAACACTCGTCGTGGCTGGCGACCTCGTTACGAAGCTTGCCCAGGACAAAGGAGTAAATATCTACCCGGTAGATTCGGAGCACTCAGCCATCTTCCAGTGTATCGTGGGCGAGTTCCATAACCGCATCGAGAAAATTGTGTTAACAGCCTCCGGGGGGCCTTTCCGTGGCAAAAAAAGAGGCGACCTCGAAGCAGTTACACGTGCCCAGGCGTTGAAGCATCCCAACTGGACAATGGGCGCCAAGGTCACGATCGACTCGGCTACGCTCATGAACAAAGGCCTGGAGGTGATTGAAGCCCGCTGGTTGTTTGGGCTCGAGCCTTCACAGGTCGACGTCGTCATTCATCCACAGTCGATCATCCACTCTTTTGTACAATTCGAAGACGGATCGTTAAAAGCGCAACTTGGACTGCCCGATATGCGTTTACCGATTCAATTTGCCCTGTCATACCCCAACAGGTTAAAGAGTGATTTTCCACGTTTCGATTTTGCGGCTTATCCGTCTTTCACATTTGAGAAGCCCGATACCGAAACTTTTCGTAATCTTGCGCTCGCTTTTGAAGCCCTGAATAGGGGGGGCAACATGCCCTGCGTGCTTAATGCCGCAAATGAGGTAGCAGTACAGGAATTTCTAAAAGAAAGGATCACTTTTCTGGAAATGCCGGAAATTGTGGAACGGTGTCTCGAAAAAATTGATTTTATAGCCAAACCGGTACTGGAAGATTACGTGAATACAGATAAAGAAACCAGGATCCGGGCCCTGGAATTGGTTAAGAGTTAGTAAGAAGAACTTATTTTATGCAAGGTTTGATCATGACGAGCCAGCTTTTGCTGAGCTTATCAATTTTGATAGTTGTTCACGAGTGGGGCCACTTCATTACCGCCCGCATGTTCAAGATCAAGGTGGAGAAGTTCTACCTGTTCTTTGATTTCCTTTTTCCCCTCGCGAACGTCCTCAACTTTTCATTGCTGAAGTACAAGAAAGGCGATACTGAATATGGTATAGGCTGGTTCCCTCTCGGTGGTTATGTGAAGATCGCCGGTATGGTCGATGAAAGTATGGACAAAGATCAGATGAATGCACCGGCTCAACCCTGGGAATTCCGTACAAAACCAGCCTGGCAACGACTCATCGTCATGCTCGGTGGTATCATCGTAAACGTGATCGTCGGTGTCATCATCTTCATCGGTCTCACATGGTTTATCGGCGATACATATCTTCCCAAAGATTATGTAAACAGTCACGGCGGTATTCACTCTCTCGAATACGGCAAAGAGATCGGCCTTCAGACAGGCGACAAGATCGTTGAGATCAATGGTAAGAACTTCGATGATTTCCTCGATGTGAACGACCCTGATGTTCTTCTTTCAAAAGGTTCATAT
>DASRSO010000019.1:0-27809 GCA_035656375.1 Cyclobacteriaceae bacterium
GCAGCCGCCAATCTCCAGGCGAAGGACATCGTGTGGCACCAGGGAGCAGTCGTCCTCTCCGATAATTCCGTAGTCGTCGGCGACATAGCCCGCGCCAGCTTCGACCTCGTTCTCTACCGCAACAGCAACGCCAACATCCAAAGCTTCCCCGCCCATAAGGTTTCATTCTTCCGGTACTACGATCGTGAGGAGGATATTAACCGAATCTTCGTATCAGTCGGCCGCAAATACTACGAACGGGTCGTCACCGGCAAGATCACCGTCTTCAGGATACAACAAGTATTCGACCAGGCCATCGATGAATCGAAACCCGCGTTGTTCAGATATTATGTCGAACAGGGAAAAGTCGTTTGCTCAATGAAACGATTCAAGGCAAAGTATTTTGAAGTTGTGAAGAAGCAGCTCGACGAGGGCCTGATCTCCTATCGCCATCTCGACCCCAACACCAGGTACGGCGCTCTTTCACTGATCATGCTGTACAACAAGTCTATTTAAAGCCAGGCGCATCAACCTTTTTAGAGATCCTGAACACCGCGTTGATCAAACCCACGTGACTGTACGTCTGCGGGTAGTTTCCCCACTGCGATCCATCGAGACCAACATCTTCACTAAAAATATTCAAATGATTTGCGAATGATAAGATGTTGTCGAGTGTCTTCGCTGCATCGTCAATCCTTCCCACACACGCAAGAGCATCCACGTACCAGAACGCACAAACCAGGAACGTAGCTTCCGGTTTTCCGAAATCATCCTGGTGAACGTAGCGATAAAACAAACCCTGGTCAGTTTTAAGTAACTGCTCCAGTGCCTTCAGGTGCAGTTTCGCTTTCTCTGAATTCGGATCGAGGTAACCCATCGTGATCAGCTTGAGCGTACTCGCATCGAGATACTCCGCACCGTATGCCTGCGTGTACACTTTCCTCACTGGATCGTAACAGGCTTCAATCTTTTGCTCCGCAATCTTCGCGATACCTTCCGCTCTTTCAACAATCCCCTTGTCACCAAAATTCTTTCCAAGCTTCGCCACCGCCTTCGCACCGGCCCAATGAAACAGCAACGTGTATGTGTGTACCTGTTTTACATTCCTGAATTCCCACAGGCCCGCATCTGGTTCGTCCATCGTTTTCTCGATCCAGAACAGCAGTCGATCCGCAAGATGCTTGTACGAACTTCTTCCCGCGAACGAAAGCCGCCTGTCTATGAACAACGGCAATAGTCCTACCAACACCTGGCCATACACGTCGTTCTGTATTTGCTCATAAGCCTTGTTGCCAACGCGCACGGGCTGATTACCAAGATATCCCTCAAGATCAAGGTGAATTTCTTCAATATCCTTCAAGCCATCGATCGTGTACAGCGGCTGCATTCTTCCCGTGTCGCGCATGAGCACATTCTGTATGTACTCGAAATATTTTTCGAGCTCGTCGAAGTGACCAAGTTCGTTGAATGCCTTCAGCGTGTAGTACGAGTCCCTGAACCAACAGTAACGATAATCCCATGTGCGTGAGCTCATGTGGTGCTCCGGCAAACTCGTTGTCCCCGATGCTATGATGCCGCCAGTGTCTTCGTATTGATGAAGTTTCAAAACAAGCGCCGAACGTATCACCTGCTCCTGGTAGATGTCAGGAATGTAAGTGCTCTTTATCCACGTCTGCCAGTAACGAACTGTTTTGTTTATGAAATCTTCCGCGGTCGATTTCAACGGAGCCTCCAGCGCCTCGCCATATGTGAGCACCAGGTATTGATTCTGAACAAGCACGAATGGCTGGCGCTCCATGATGCTCGTAAGTGAAATGTCTGTCGTAAGCCTCAACTGCAATCCATAGTCGAGAAAACGAATGTGATTGCTGGCAGGTACGGTCTCCGGCTTACGCTTCCCATAATCTGCCCGCGGATCGCACACTACTTTTATGACCGGGCTTCCACTGATCAGCTCGATCTTTCGCACCAGCATCGTCGGCCTGAACACCCTCTCATATTGAAAGAATCTCGGCGCACAATCGACTACCCTGAATTTCCCCGCGGACGACTCGAACTCGGTGCATAGCACATTCGTGTTCGGCACGTAGTATTGGCGGCTTTTATATTCACCCGTCGGCGTGACCGAAAACTCACCACCCAATTTGGTATCGAGCAGCGATCCAAAGATGAACGATGAATCGAACTTCGGCCAGCACAACCATTTCACAGCTGCATTGTCGTCGATGTATCCCAGGTAGGAACAATTTCCTACCAGTCCCATTTTGTACTGGTGATGCTTCATCATTTCGAAACTAAATTCATTGAAAGCTTATCGAGGAGGCGAAATGCTTCTCGCTGGTTCCTGACATTAAATTCAGCCGCTGTCAGGTCGTTACCAACTTTTATTGTCACACCTTTACCCTTCAATACATTGAAAATATCTTCATCCGTTTTGTCGTCGCCGATCGCCAGGATGAAGTCAGACGGGAAACGCTCCATGATCTTCCCTGTGGCAATACCCTTGTCGATGCCTGCCGCCCGCACTTCAATTACTTTATGCCCATCGAGAACATTCAGATGTGTGTTACGCACCAGGTGATACAAGCTATCCAGCAACTCGCGCGATCGGATAAACCCAAGCTCTTCGTCAACCCCACGGTAATGCCACGCTATCGTATGATCCTTCTCTTCAATGAAGGAACCCGGTGCCCTTTGGGCGTATAACTCGAACGTCGATTTGATAAGATTCTTCCACGACGAATCAATGTCGGTGTAATGTTGCCAATTCTCGCCCTTCAGCCGTAGCGAAGCGCCATGTTCTGCCACCAGGTGAATGGAAAGGTGCCCGAGCCATTTTTCCAGTATCTGGAAATTTCGCCCGCTTATGATCACGACTTCTGTCGATGGATCGTTCGATAACGTCTTCAGCAACGAGAGCAACTCAGCGCTGGGATGCGCATTGCCTGGCAAGGCCGCGATGGGCACGAGCGTACCGTCATAATCCAGGAACAGCAGTTTCTTGTTAGCTTGTTGGTACGACTCCATGATCCATGTCGAAGTGTCTTCATCGATCATCTTGATACCCAGCTCGTGTTGTCGCCCTTTGATATCTTTTAGCTCGTGGAAATAACGGCTCACCCAGGCCACCACATCATTTTCTTTAATGCGCCGGCGCATCACTACCATCGCCTGCTTCTGTTCTTCCGGCGATGAAGTCAACGCCGCGTTGATCTTGCGGGCAACTTCAACCTTGTCGGTTGGATTTACCAGCATCGCTTCGCCTAGTTCATTCGCGGCACCGGCAAGCTCGCTCAGTATCAGTACACCATCGTTATCAATCCTGCTTGCGATGTATTCCTTCGCCACGAGGTTCATGCCGTCGCGCAATGGAGTGATCAATGCAACCGCCGCCGACTGATACAGCGCCGACAGTTCTTCGAAAGCAAGCTGACTGTAACGATAAATGATCGGTTGCCATTCTATGGTCGAAAACTTTCCGTTGATCCGTCCAACCTGCTCTTCGATCATTTTCTTACGTTCGTTGTACTTGGAAACGATCTGTCGTGAAGGCACAACTACCATAATGAAAACAACCTTTCCCCGCCACTCGGGGAACATTTCTAAAAATTTGGCAAACCCCGACAGGCGGTGCGTAACACCTTTCGTGTAGTCAAGACGGTCCACCGAAAAGATGATCTTCGCTTCGCCAAATCGTTCCCGTATCGATTGCTTATGGGCAATGATCCCGGGATTATCGCGCGTGTCGGCAAACTTTTCAAAGTCGATGCTGATCGGGAATAAGTCGGCTTTTACAATCCCTTTTTTGTTGAACACTTCGCGGTACCTGTGATCAAGGCCCGAAACCATCGTGGTGGTCTTCAGGAAGTGCTGTAAGTATTCACCGGTATGAAATCCGATCAGATCCGCACCAAGCAAACCATCGATGATCTTCTTCTTCCAGTCGCGATGCAACAGTCGAAAGATCTCGTACGACGGGAAAGGGATATGCAGGAAAAAACCGATCGTAAGCTCCGGCATCGCTTCCCTGATCATTCCAGGCAGCAACATCAATTGGTAGTCATGTATCCAAACGGTATCCCCCGGTTTTACAAAGCTTAGGATCTTATCGCGAAAGACCCGGTTGACTTCTTCGTATGCATTGAATGTATCGTCTTCAAAATCCGTGATGCTCGGGAAGTAATGGAACAACGGCCAGATAGTCGCGTTGCAAAATCCATTGTAATATTTGCTGAAAACCTTCTCTTCGAAGAAGATTGGCTCTATCGTATATGATGATGAAAGCTTTCCACCAGATGAGGCTTTCTTCCACTTTTTCTCTGGGAAATCGGCCGCTCCAACCCAATATTTTTCGGGGAATTGACTTTCAGGACTCTTCTCAAAATAGCTTTTCAAAGCGCTCACCAGCCCACCGTCTGCTTCCGAAAAAACGGTCTTCCCATCCTGTTTTGTGATCTTGAGTGGGAGACGATTCGATACGACGATGAGGCGAGAGTTGTTTACTTTATCCATCGCTCTCTCGGCAGCAAGAAATGGTCCAAACATGCACCCGGGTATGCTGTTTGGGTGATGATAACCGGTCGATAATTTATTTATTCGGGTAAATGCTGCTTAACGCATAATAATCTTGCGGTAACATTGCTGTAAAAGCCCGGATATACTTTGCAGTTAACTATCCCGAATGCCTCCAATCCTGAATTCTATAAGCAAGCGGATATTCTTCACGCTCGGCATTCTGGTGTTCAACATTGGCATTATCGCGGTACTGTCGCTTGTCTTCTTGTTTAAAACCCGCTCGGTTGGAAGTATCGGGCAGGACATCGACAACCAACGGATCCGCATAATTAAACTCATTAAGACCGACCTCGACGTACTTCGCTTCGAATCGGTCAACCAGCAATTTTATGAGACCGGCCAGAGCGACATGGTTCGTGAACGCGACAGCCTTTGGAATCTCATCCGCACGCGTAACACCGACCTGCGTGTCGAGATGGAAGAAAACGAGTTCCTTATCGATTACCAGTTTCACCAGATCGATAGCCTGCTAACCGACTACAGCGAGACATTTCGAACGTTGCTGCGAAAGATCAATGAACGCGGCTTCAAAGATTACGGACAGGAGGGTATCATGCGTGCTTTCGCCCATCAACTCGAGACCACCAACGTCATTTCTCCTACAAAGTATCTCACGCTCCGCCGTCACGAAAAAGATTTCCTGCTTCGCAAAGAGAGCCGGTACGTTGACGAATTCAACGAGCTTGCCGACCAGGTCCAGGCCGACCTTGGACCAACATCGCGACCGGGCATTGTTTTGCTCAACAACTACCGCAATGCATTCAATAAGCTTGCAGATATCAACTACGAAATTGGCATCACACCGGGCGACGGACTGCTGGGATCTCTGAGTATGAAGACACAAGCGGTGTCGCGACACCTCGAAGAGCTTACACTGTTATCACAACAACGTATTGAAGTGTTTACCCAGCGAAGCATGGTTGTGTTTACGATCACGTCTGTGCTTACGGTCGCGCTTTCGATCATATTGACATTCTACACATCTGCCCGACTGGCCCGTCCCATCAAGAAATTATCGAGTACCATGGGTAAATTTATGGTGAATGAAGGGTTCGATGAAGATGAGTTGAAGAGTGACGAAGAAACCAACGAGATCGCTAATCTCTCGCAGGCCTTCGTAAAGCTGAGTAAGAAATTAAAGACCCAGTTTGCCGAGATCCAATCACAGAACCGTGAACTGAAGAAACTGAACGAAGAACTGGACCGGTTTATCTACAGTGCTGCACACGATCTGAAGTCGCCCCTGGCTTCGATGGAGGGACTGGTGATACTGGCAGAAAAGGAGATCAACAATCCACAGCACGCGCACTACTTCAGGATGATGACTTCGTCGTTGCGAAAGCTCGAGAGCTTTATCCGCGACATCACCGACTACGCAAAGAATAAACGGCAGTCATTGAAGATCGAGACGATCGAGATCGAAGCCCAGATCAACGAGATTGTCGACAGTCTGAAGTTTTTACCGGATGCGAACAAGATCAGCATGAGCCTGCAGATCAAATCGAGCGCCGAGTTTCATTCGGACAAGACACGTTTGGGGATCATCATGAAAAATTTATTGTCGAACGCTTTTCGTTATCTCGATACAACGAAGACCGAGAACTACGTAGTGATCGAAGGGCAGATCAATGAACAGAACCTCGTTCTTAAGATCACCGACAACGGGATCGGCATAGAGGAAAAGCATCTGCCACGTATTTACGATATGTTCTATCGCGCCGTCGAGCATTCGCAGGGAACTGGTATTGGTTTGTTCCTGGTGCGCGAAACCGTACGGATGCTTCGCGGAAAGATCGCCGTGAAATCGAAACTCGGCGAGTGGACGATCTTCTACCTTACACTACCCAATCTGAAAGACAACGAGGCGGTGATCGAAACGGCAGAGCCGCCGATGGAATCAATGATTGGCTAGGTACGCCGACAGTTCGTTGATGTGGTCGGAGTTCAACACATCTATCCCCGCGGCTATGAAAGCATCCCATGCATTGGGTTCGTCTGGTGATCCCCAGAAACGCACGGGCTTGCCATTCTTATGTACCTCATCGATCACCTTTTTCAACTTCGAAAGATCGGAGGAGGGGATAGTTCCCTTTCCGTTCCATGAGCTCACACTTCCGTAACTGGTGCTGATCAGCGTAATGCGTTGAAGTTGTTCCGGTGTGTATTGGATCCCCGCTCGCCCGTCGAACCTGATGTACGCCGGATACTTATTCCATTCAGTTGGTGGCGGATAACTTCCGCTTATCGTGATCGACAGGTTTTTCGAGCTCGTGAGCTGCGGATACTGCGCAAGGATTTTTACGAGTGAAGTTAATGTCGGTGTTCCTTCTGTTTTAAGATCGATCATTAACGTGAGGCCGTACAACGAATCGGTTTTTGCGGCAAGGGGATCGAGGTACATATTCCGAAGCGTCCTCGACGGATCAAGTTCTGAACGGTCGTGCGCAACAAGCAGGTCATTGTCGCGAAGAAAGACATCAGCTTCGATGTAGCTCGCTTTTAATGCGAAAGCATTGTAAAACGGTTTTGGTTTTACGTAATCGTTATGTGCAAATATTGCTTGCGCAATTCCGCAGAAAGGCATCAAAAACAACAGGAAAAGCAATCGGACCATTGCACAAAATTAACGAACAAAATTAACGAAATGGAAACCTTATTCTCTTGATCTACTCGGTTGTATGGATTTAACTTTTGTGAAAATTATCACCCCATGGGAAAGTTCCTGGTATCAAAACGCGCCAACGACGAATTTCAATTCAACCTGGTTGCAGACAACAACGAGATCATCTTAACAAGTGAAGGCTACGCCAGTCGTTCCGGATGTGAGAACGGCATCGCTTCAGTAAAAGAGAATGCATTGCGAGACGAAGCCTTCGATCGTGGCACGTCGACCAACGGGAAATCGTACTTCAACATGAAAGCAAAGAACTTTCAGATCATAGGTACCAGCCAGATGTACGAAAGCCCTTCGGCAATGGAGAAGGGGATAGAGTCGGTTATGAAAAATGCTCCCAGCGCTTCAATCTTCGGATAGCCTTGAAAAAACACACTAAGAAAGAACTTCGCGACGCAGCGTCGTCTGCCATTCACGGACTATTGGCTCGCCTCGATATGCCCATCAAAGGCAAGACTAAAGAACTTGCGAAGGATGTTTCTAAAATGTTGGCGAAAGAGATCGCCGAGGAATATAAGAAACAGCAGAAGAAGCTCCGTAAGCTTAAGAAGCCTCCGGAGCTTTGAAAGATTATTGAGTTAGTTAAGTCGTTCGTTGAAGATCAACTCGATGGCTTTCGTAAGCTCATCGGACGGTCGCGTTACGCCCGGCAGATATTGCTCAGGCACCGCAACAATTCGCTCTCGCGTTGAGTTCACCAGATGCTCCCAATCGCTCCTGGAAAGTTCACTTTCCTTTTCCCTAAGCATTTCCAAAAAAGGCTCGAGGGCCTGTAGTTGGTATTCCGTTTGTGAATTCATGGTAATAGTGGTTGGTGCGACTAAGGTAACGCTACAGTTCAAGGACGCACAAGTAAAAGATGCATTTCTTTAGTGGCGGTAGGACGCTTTTTTGGTGACAAGAAATTTCCATTCAACGTTGACACATGGAAATGATGCAAGACGCTGTCTTTTACGATGAACATCGAGTCTTGTGCGATTGTTGCACGACCTTCGATATCGGTGTATACCCAAATCGATTTTCCATGATGAGCGGTTTTTATTTGATCGGTTGTCGTGTACTGTGGAACAGCGTCCCGGTTGTAAAAGTCCATTCCGTAGGGCGCATAGTTCAAACCGGCAAGGTCGTACTTCGACGAAGTTGCGATATGACCCGCAATATTTCCCGATTCGTAGTCGAGCATCGAGGGATATAAGTGCGCATTGAATACGAAGTTTACGGTAACGATTGCGAAGAATGATGGGAACAATACCTGTTTGAAACGCGTACCGTTATACACGATATAGTAGGTGGTCATGAATGCACCTAGTGCCGCAACTGCAATTACCACTACATTCTTTGCCGGGAACAATACGAACAATAACGTTCCAACCGCAAGCAGTAAAATGCTGACAACAACCTGGATGATCCTGATCGGTCTGAAATCGCCATCGTATTTCTTGATTAGCTTTCGGATGAATGCACCGGTCATGATCGCAACGAGCGGAAACATCACGAAGATGTAGTGCGGTAATTTGTAATTCGACAACGAGAATGCAATCCACGGAAAAATTATTCCACCAACTGTTAATGCTTCCTGCCTTCTTTTAATGATCAATCCATTGAAGATGATCTTCTTCAACCTTTTACCCATCGCAATGAAGAACAGCAGGCTCCACGGAAGAAATGCCCAAAGAAATGTGTGAATGAAATAGAATGGACTCGTGTCATTCGACCATGAACTTTCACCCGTGAGCCGCCCAAAGCTCTGCGTCCAGAAGTAGAATCTTATTCCAGAGGTTATGAAACCATTGTAAGTCTGCTTGCCGCCAGACGCATCGTATTGCTCGTAAAGTCCATAAAGCATCGGTGTGAGACAAATCAACACGATCGGTATCAGCAACAGCCATTGCCAGCGGAACATCGTTCGCCAGTCTCGTTTCAGTAACAGTTCCGTACCCAACGCAAGCGCCGGCACCATCAAGCCGATCGGACCTTTGGCCATCATTGCACCCGCGATACCGATCCCCGCAAGGATCAGGGAGTGTATCTTTTTCGACCGGGCATATTCAGCCAGTTGCCACACAGCGAATATTGTGCATCCAGCCAGTATCGCGTCGGTTCGCACGTCCTGGTTGAACTGAAACCATGCGTGACACGACGCAAGAATGAGTGTTGAAAAATACCCGGTCCATCGGCCGTAGTACATTCTTCCCAAACGATAGGTCGAAAACAGTCCCAGCAATGTGAAGAGTACCGACGGCAGTTTATACGTGAAGTTGCTTACTCCAAAGAGATTGAACGACAGCGCCGTTGCCCAGAAGAGGAGCGGAGGTTTGTCGATGTAGTCTTCTCCACGATAGAACAGTTGGAGATAGTTTCCCGTTTTGGTCATCTCGAGCGACATAGTTGCATATTGAGCCGCATCGATCTCCATCACATCGATAAACATCCCGATGAGATAGATCACCAGGACCGGTAACAACAGCAACCATTTCTTACCGTGCTTCACGCGCGTGAAAACATTGAGTATTTGAGAATGCACCAGATAGCCCGAACGCCGTCGACCCACCCGATCTTCTTGCCTTCGGCATAGGTGCGTCCATAGTAGGAGATACCCACTTCGAAGATGCGTATGTTCGGAACACGCGCGACCTTGATCGTAACCTCTGGTTCGAAGCCGAATCGGTTCTCGCGGAGATTGATCGAAGCGATGACTTCGCGGCGGAACAACTTGTAGCCAGTCTCCATGTCGGTCAGGTTCAGGTTGCTGAATGCATTGCATAGAAACGTGAGGAAGTGATTTCCGATTGAGTGCCAAAAAAAGAGAATACGCCGCGGGGAGGTGCTCATTAACCGCGAACCATAGACCACATCGGCGACACCTTCCATTGCTGGTTCAAGCAGCTTGGTGTAGTCACGCGGATCGTATTCGAGGTCGGCATCCTGTATGATCACGAAATCTCCCGTTGCTGCTTTAATGCCTTGCCGAAGCGAAAATCCTTTCCCCGAATTCTTTTCATTTCGCATATACCGAATACAACTATGATTGGACTCAAGTATATAGTCTTCAATAACTTCTTTGGTGAAATCTGTTGAGCAATCGTCGACTATAATGATCTCTTTTTGAACGTTGGATGGAAGTTTTACGTCCGTGATCCTGGTCAGCACTTTCACGATGGTCCTCGATTCGTTGTATGCAGGTATAATGATTGAGAGCGTGGCCGTTTGCATTCGGGCTGAAACTAAATAAAATCGATGCGAAAGTTTTTTCGGTTAGACGTATTTTACATTTCGATAATTTTCAAGTAAACCTCAAGCCACATACGAAGTTGAAATTGCATGCATGATGAGGTTGGGAATTCTGTGCAGCTTATTGTTTGGAATTTCATTAACTGGTTTTTGCCAGTCCGAGAATTCCAACGTGATCCTGGTAACCCTCGATGGCTTTCGCTGGCAGGAACTGTTCGAAGGTGCCGATTCAGTTTTGCTTCTCAACAAACAAGCAACGCGCGACGAGCACACTGCCACTGCGTACTGGCATACTGATGTAAATACTCGTCGTAAAATGCTGATGCCATTTTTGTGGTCGGAGCTTGCAACGAGAGGACAGCTTCTGGGTAACAGGAATTTCGATAATAAAGTGGATTGCGATAATCCCCACTGGTTCTCATACCCCGGCTACAATGAGATGCTCACTGGCTTTGTCGACCGCCGTATAAAATCAAACGACAAGATCGACAACCCCAATCAAACAGTCTTTGAATTCATTTCACATCAACCGGGCTATGAGAATAAAGTTGCCGCCTTCGGAACATGGGGTGTGTTCCCCTACATATTCCGTGAGAACTCTTCTCACATTACAGTGAACGCCGGCGACGACACAGCGCACGACAGCCCGACGCCAATCAGCGAACGCGAGCAACTGCTGAACGAGCTCCAGGAACTTATGCCGAACCCTGTGACCGAACGGCACGACGTGTTCACCATGTATTACGCGATCGAGTATATGAAGCGCGAACATCCGAAGGCGGTATTTATCGGGCTCGACGAAACCGACTCGTACGCGCATGGCGGCATGTATGATAAATATCTCGACGCCGCCCATCGTTCCGACACACTTATCAAAAAACTGTGGGCATTCGTCCAGTCGGATCCGAGTTATAAAAACAATACGACATTGATCATCACCACCGACCACGGTCGGGGTCGCGGATATCGCCATGACAAGATGAACTGGAGAAGTCACGGACGACTGGCCTTCGGGTCGGGCGAGGTTTGGGTTGCAGCAATTGGTCCCGATGTTCCGGCTTCCGGTGAGATCAGGGAAAATAGCAAGGGGACACTCAGTCAAATCGCGCCGACAGTGGCTGCGGTGCTGGGCTTCGACTACACCAACGAGCGGCCCGTAGCGAAACCTTTCGGGAGCATTGTTCCCAAGAACCGGAATTCTGTTGCTGCCAACCGGTAGAAACACTAAGTTGCCGTCGTGGTTGTCACGTGCGGCACATATCTCTATTCTACGAAGCTGAAGCAGATCCTCGTCTGCCATCCCACGCATTCGCGTTGGAATAACTGGTCTATACCAAAAGGCATTATGGAGAAGGGCGAAGATATACTCGCTGTTTGTCTTCGTGAGCTTGAGGAGGAGACAGGTATCGATATCAATTCGATCAACGTGCTCTCGCAACATCCGTTGCCTTCACGCAAGTACAACAAACAGGAGAAGACCCTGGAGTCGTACCTCGTTGTTACCGATCATGATTTCAGTACTCACAAGTATACGAGCAATCTCGTGGAGGGAAAGGATTTTCCTGAGATCGATAAATGGAAGTGGGTAGACCTCCTGCAGGCAGCCGGAATGCTTCACCAGGCGCAGATCGAAAATTTACTGGTGATCGCGGAAATTGTTAAGTAGATTTTTACTGATCGTCGCTTTGTCGGAAGATGTTGTCGCGAGATCCAACGCTTTCTGGAAATTAGAGATTGCTTTTTGCCGATCGATGCCGGTGTACAAATGACCCAGCAGCATAAAGTAGTAGTGATTGTTTGTCAACTTCAATTTCTCGGCCTGCTTTATCGCCTCTTCTTTTCCGTGAACTTTAGAGAGGGCATACGTCCTGTTCAGTGCCGCAATTGGCGAGTATTCTATTTGCAACAAAAGGTTAAAGAACATCAGGATGTTTTCCCATTTTTCTTTGGAATCTGTTTTGACCGTATGCCAGTATGCGATGTTTGCCTCCAGGTGATACTTCGACAGCTTACTGCCTGTTGATGCGGCATTTAAATGGAACACTCCTTTTGCGATGAGCTCCTGGCTCCACAACGACTCATCCTGGTCGTCGTATAGTATGATCTCGCCACTCCCGTTTTTTCTTGCCGCAAACCTCGATGCATGAAAGCACATCAATGCGAGTAATGCATTTACATCCGGTCGATTGGTCTTCTCGTTCTCGATCAGCATGTACGTAAGCCTCATCGCCTCCAGGCAGAGATCTTCACGAAGCACCGAGTCTTCCGTCTCCGAATAGTATCCTTCGTTAAAAAGCAAATACAAAGTTCTCAAAACCGTGTCGAGGCGCTGATTGATCTCCGCATTCCCGGGAAAAGCGATCTCTACTTTTTCGGTTCTTAGTTTCTCCCGGGCACGCATCAACCGTTTCGTAATTGTCTCACGATTCGAGAGAAATGCATTGGCAATCTCATCTATACCGAACCCGCAAAGGATACGTAGCGCGAGGCCGATCTGTGCCTCTTCTGGTATCGACGGATAACAAATCGCGAACAGCATCTGCAGCCGGCTGTCGGTTATATTTTTCTCCGACAGATCAATATCCATCTCATGCACAGGGCTTGAATTGATCTTTACTTCGTTGGCAACTTTATCAGAAAAGATATGTTGCCTGACGATGTAATTCCTTGCCTTGTTCTTCGCGACGGAGTATAACCATGCAGCAGGATTTTCGGGAACGCCCTTGTAAGGCCAAGTCTCGAGTGCCTGCATGAAAGTTTCACTTACAATGTCTTCCGCAGTTTCAATATGAGCCGTCCCAAATAACTTACAGAGCACAGCAGTTATTCTGCTGTGCTCTGTTCTGAAAAGATGCGGAATGAGCTCCGGATATTTCACACCTGTCAGTTGTGACCAATGCGCCGCACTTCCACCGTGTTGCCCTGTCCCTTCAGGATTGGACATCCCTTCGCAAACTCAACGGCTTCGTCCACATTCTCGCCTTTAACGATCACGTAACCACCGATGGTTTCCTTGATATCGCCGAACGGGCCGTTGGTGACTACGTTGTCGTGCCCGACGACTTTTGCCCCTTCCATCGGCAGCCCGTTGCCACCAACATACTTGTTCTGTGCGGCGATTCCACCGATCCAGTCCATGGTCTGTTTCATCCATTCCTGGATCTGTTCAGGTGAAGCAACTTTTTGGCCGTCTTCGTGCCGGAAAATCAACATGTATTCATTCATAGTAAACTTTGTTTACCTGTATGACAATCGGGATTTCAGAATATGGACAAAGTTCTATTTAATTCTGTCATAGCTTACAGAGACCACGCCCGAATTAAACTTATGCGACTCCACAAGCCTCAGTTTTGTGGTAGCTTTCTGACCATCGAACAGCGGCGTCCCGCTGCCGATCAGGATCGGATTAACAAACAGCCAGTAGCCATCCACGAGCCCCAGCTGCTGAAGTGCGTGACCTGTGGAAGGACTCCCGAAGATCAGGATCTCATTCCCCTTGCCGTTCCTGATATCATTGATCTCTTTCACAAGATCCTGGCCAATCACTTTTAGTTTTTTCGATGGGTCGGACTTTATGGTACGCGACAGAACGTAGTGGTCGATGCCGGCATACCACTTCGCATGCTCTTTCGTGTGCGCCGAGGCGTTTGGCTGATTGCCGGCGACTGGCCAGTAGCTCTCCATCAGCTGCCAGGTCTTGCGTCCATACAGGGCTGCATCACACGACTGTATCCGTTTGGATGCGAAGTCATTGATCTCTTTGTCAACGATAAAATATTCGATGTCACCATTTCCTTTTGGACCCTGCACAAATCCATCGAGTGACACGTGCATAAAGAGAATTACTTTTTTCACAACTTTTGATGATTTAAACAAACAACCCCTGACTTAAATACATGTGTTTCCACGAGCTTCATTTTCGTTAACTCCTTTTGCCCGTTGAACATCGGGATACCTTTACCGATCAGTATCGGGTTTACGAACAGCCAGTACTCATCTACCAGGCCGAGTTGCGCCAACGAATGTCCCGCGCCGGGACTTCCGAAGATCACGATCTCTTTCCCGTTGCCGTTCTTGATCTCATTGATCTCTTTGACAAGATCTTTTCCTATTACTTTCATTTTCTTCGATGGATCGGATTTTATCGTTCTTGACATAACGATCTTGTCCACCTCGTTGTACCAGTTTCCATGTTCGATGTCGTGATTCGATGCGTTTGGCTGGTCGGCTGCAGTTGGCCAGTAAGCATCCATCATTTCAAACGTCTTGCGGCCATATAGTGCTGCGTCGGATGCTTTCGTGCGTTCATTGGCAAATTGAAACAAATCATCATCGACGTTGATCCAGTCCATTTCTCCGTTAGGACCCCCCACGAACCCGTCGAGGGATACGTGCATAAATTGAACTATTTTTCTCATAAGCTTACTTTTTGTGTTTCTTTTTTCGTTGGATCTCGGTGAGGTATAATTCGAGTTTGTCGAACCGTTGCTCCCATATTTTTTTATACTTGTCTACCCAATCGGTTACTTCTTCGAGGCGATCCATCTGCACTTCACAATACCGTTCGCGTCCTTGCTGGTTTATTACGACCAGCCCGCACTCCATGAGGATCTTCATGTGACGGGAGATTGCAGGGCGGCTGATGTTGAAGTTGTCGGCCACGCCGTTCAGCGTTTGAGTTTTTTTGGCCAGCAGGCCGAGTATAGCCCGCCTGTTTGGGTCGGCTATGGCCTGGAATACGTCGCGTCGTGTCTCCATAAGAGTAACTATGTGGTTACGAATATATGTGTAACAAGGTAGTTACGCAACAGACTGGTGAAAAAATTTATTTTGGAGCGGTTCCAAGCCACGTATTTGCGGCCTGGGTAGGGGTTTTTGCAACAATCTTGAAGAATTGTGAGTTGCTTCCGAACGAGAAACTGTGCTTTCCAGACTTCACGGGGACCTCTCCGACTTTTATGTATTCGTCGGGATCGCCTCGTTTAGTTTTATTCGACGCGCAGATATACACTGCGAGGTTGCGATTGTCTTTAACGTGGCTTTTCCATTCGAGCGTGATCTTGCTGCCTTCTTTTGTTGCTTTCAGGTCGGTGAACTCCAAAGGTCCGATGAACGGTGTTCCATCGAGCTCATTCCGGACTTCTTCGGGGATTTTTATTCCGAGGTGATTGCAGACAGATGGAAGGATGTCGACCACGGCTGGAGTTTGTTTGAAATGTTCGTTGAGGTTGTGGCTGTTGGTAACGATCCACGTGAGACGTTCGCGGTCTGATTGTCCGCCGTGATCTTTGCCCGTTTCTGCGTTGCGACCATGGTCGGTGGTTACAACGATCAGCCAGTCTTCATCGAAAGTTTTTTCGCGCAGCGTGATTGCCTCCCATATTTTCCCGATTCGCTTATCGGCCGCGAGGATAGCGTTGTAAAACTGATCGCTGTCGCCATACTGGTGGCCCATATCGTCGGTGTATTGAAGATATACCCACGACAGGTCGGGGCCTTGTTCGGTAACAATCTTTGCAGCGTCGGCAGCAACGGCGTCGTCGATGTTGCGGATGTAATCATCATTCTTGTCGTGGGGATATTTTATGGTGTCGAGTTCCAGTCCATCAAATGAATAGTCGAGTTTGATGTTTCCTGCTTCTTCGAGGCCTTCGCCAACCAGTTTGGTCCGGTTGTCGGTCCACGTTGAGAGGACGGCGGTCTTCAGGTTGGGGTTTGTTTTTTCGGCGATGCGAAAGATGTTCCAGTAGTTGTAGTTGGGATCGTTGATGTCGTTGTCCCACACGTTGTGTTTGTTTGCCCAAACGCCGGTAAGAAGGTTGATGTAACCTGGTGCGGAAATCGTTGGGGTTTGGTTGTAGCCGCCTTTGATGCCGCCGGTGAAGGAGCGGGTGTATCCGCCGGTTTTAGATATCTCCATGAGGGTGGGGGGCTGGAGTTTTTCGATGACGTCGGCGGGAATTCCATCGACGATTATGAAGAGGGCTTTGGGGGTTTTGCGGGGTTGGCAAAAGGATGTGAAAGCTGCGAGGAGGAGGATTGCGAGAGAGATGCACTTTTTCATATAGCAATTATACATCAATGATCGGTCCGGGTTGTTAAGCGGCCTTTATGCGTTTGTTTTGAAGTTCGACGCTGAAGGTGATGCGGGCGCCGACGGCTCCGAAGACGCGAAGGATGGTTTCGACGGAAGTGTTTTTTGCACTTTGTTCGAGTTTGGAGATCTGGGCTTTTTTAACGCCGACGAGTTTGCCGAGTTCTTCCTGGGTGAGGTTTCGGCGCATGCGGGCTTCGCGGATGGCGGAGCCGAGGAGGGTCATGCTGAAGTCCATCTCGAATTTGTCGCGGGCAGGAGTACCGGGTTTGCCGATGTGCATGTCGAGCATTTCGTCATGTGTATACCATTCTTTTGTTTTACGCTTTTTTTTCATGTCCCATGTTTTGTGAAAATTGTTTGCTAATGGACCTGGCACGTTTTAGTTCGTGAGACGGAATTTTGCCGGTCTTTTTGATAAAGCCGTGTGTTACGCGAACGATCGGACGGTTTTCGATTCTTTTATCCCAGAACGCCAATAACCTGTATTGCAGGCCCTGATAGTTTGTTCGAAACTCCCAAAGCACATCAGTAACTTTTTTAAATAGTTGTGGGTTTTGTTCAACCCGGCATCTATTAACGTTCTCATAAATTTTTTCCCTGGCTTTTACTCCTATATCGGATAAGAACTTACGTGCGGTGGAATGGTATTCCACATCAAACTTCAGCCTCGTCGATTCAAGCTGGGAATCAAAAGTAGGAGTTTCCATATATGGAAACAACAGCTTTCGCATTTCATGTCGCGACTTCTTCATCCGGGCAATTACGCGTGCCCGCGAAGAATAAATCATTGTGTAATCGATACACAGTCAGGTATTCCTTACTATTTTTATCAACACTATGCTCTCCCTCCTCGGCTTCCTCACCATCGCCGCCTTCCTGGCCCTCATAATCTCAAAAAAAGCCTCGGTCATCACCGCCCTCGTCGTAGTGCCCCTCATCTTCGGCCTCATCGCCGGCACCACCATCCCCGACCTATCTCAAATGATGCTCGCCGGGATCAAACAAGTCGCCCCAACCGGCATACTCCTCGTCTTCGCCGTCTTATATTTTGCCGTCATGCTCGACGTGGGATTGTTCGATCCCGTTGTGACGTTTATAATCCGACAGGTAAAAGGCGACCCTCTGAAAGTCGTAATGGGCACCGCCATCCTCGCCATGATCGTTCACCTCGATGGCGATGGCACAGCCACATTCATGATCGTGATATCGGCACTGCTGCCTATCTATAAAGAATTAAAAATGAGCCGCCTCGTTCTGTCGGGCATCGTTGCCCTGGCCGTAGGCCCCCTTCACCTTGTACCCTGGTCGGGCACATCCGCGCGCGCAATAGGCACACTCAACTCAACCGCTACCGACATCTTCAACCCAAGCGTGCCCGCTATTCTTGCCGGCATTTGTTGGGTACTGTTCGTCGCATGGTGGCTCGGAAGAAAAGAGAGGAAGCGACTGGGCATTGTGCAACTCGACTACGATCATGGAACGTCGCTCACCGAAGAACAAAAGAACTTCAGACGACCAAAGCTCATCATCGTTAATGCACTGATGACCGTATTGCTGATCGTTACCTTGATGAGTGGATGGGTCCCTGCGCCGGTCCTTTTCGTGATCGCCAGCTGTATCGCGTTGCTCATTAATTTTCCAAACCTGAAAGACCAGCAGAAAGTACTCAAAAGTCACGGCTCGAATATCTTCATGGTATCGAGTATGGTTTTCGCAGCAGGAATATTTTCCGGAATTCTCACGGGCACCAAAATGATCGATGCAATGGCAACATCTCTTGTGTCGATGATCCCCGAAAATCACGCAAACTGGTTGCCGACATTGACAGCGCTCACAAGTATGCCATCGAGCTTATTGTTTACACCCGACGCATATTACTTCGGAGTTGTGCCCGTGCTCGCCGAAGCAGCAAGACATTATGCGATCGACCCGCTGGAGATTGGCCGCGCCGCGTTACTCGGACAAATGACCGTCGGGTTTCCACTAAGCCCCCTCACTGCCTCTACATTTTTACTCGTTGGCTTATGCGAGGTCGAGCTTGGCGATCACCAGAAGTTTATATTTAAATGGGCGATGGGAACAACCATCGTTATGACGATAATGGCATTGATAACCGGATCTATCCACTTATGAAAGAAAAGATCAGGATCGGATGTGGGGCAGGATTTTCCGGCGACAGGCTCGATCCCTCGATCGTGCTCGTCGAGAAAGGAAACCTGGACTATTTGGTATTGGAATGCCTCGCCGAGCGCACGATCGGATTGGCGCAGAAAAGAAAATTGCAAGACCCAACCCAGGGTTATGATCCTCTCCTCGAAAGAAGAATAGATTCATTATTGGAGTTGCTGCTCGCTAGGCAGACGAAGCTGATCACAAATATGGGCGCCGCCAACCCGCTCGCAGCAGGGCAGAAAGTCATTGACATCGCGAAATCAAAAAAATTAAAAATAAAGGTTGCAGTACTCACCGGCGACGACGTGCTGCATCTCATCGAACCTGTTGAACGATCGGTCTCGGCAAACGCCTATCTCGGCGCCGATGGGATCCTGGAAGCAATCAAAACAGATGCGGACGTGATCATTACAGGTCGCGTTGCCGATCCTTCTTTGTTCATAGCGCCAATGATCCACGAGTTTGACTGGCCGATGAACGACTACACACTCATGGGGCGCGCAACGGTTATCGGTCATCTCATGGAATGTGCGGGTCACATCACAGGCGGTTACTTTGCCGATCCCGGCAGGAAAGACGTTCCCGACATGGCTCAACTCGGCCATCCATTTGCAGATGTGTCGAAAGATTGCTCCGCAGTTATCTCGAAGGTTGAAGGGACCGGCGGTGTAATCAACCTGATGACTGCCAAAGAACAGTTGTTGTACGAGGTCGAGAACCCGCACCAGTATTTTACTCCCGATGTTGTTGCGGATTTCACTTCCGTGCGATTAAAGCAAGTTGGCGAGAACCGTGTGGCTATCGAAGGCGGATCAGGTAGTGAGAAACCCGGGAATTATAAAGTAAGTGTCGGGTACCAGGCGTTCTGGTTGGGTGAAGGCGAGATCACATACGCTGGCTCTAATGCTGTCGCGAGGGCAAAGCTAGCCGGCGAAACCGTTCGCCAACGCCTTGCCAATGTTGTGAAAGACATTCGTGTCGATCTTATCGGGATGAATTCTGTTCACGGCGACAGGTTTCATAACAACGTTCAGCCATACGAAGTCCGACTGAGAGTTGCAGGAAAAGCGGATAACATGAAAACTGCACAACTCGTTGGCGAGGAGGTCGAGGCGTTGTATACGAACGGGCCTGGTGGGGGAGGCGGCGTTCGAAAATACGTAAACGAAGTGATCGGCATTGTGTCGACGCTCATTCCCAGGAATAAAGTCCGCTACGAAGTCAAACTTCTTGAGTCATGAAGCTTTACGACATAGCACATAGCCGTGCAGGCGATAAAGGCAATACCCTTACGCTTTCGCTGATACCATACAATGAAAGCGATTATGAGCTGGTGCGATCGAAAGTGACGGCTGAGAAAGTAAGATCCCATCTTTCACACATTGTTACCGGCGACGTTGTTAGATACGAGATGCCAAACATTTCATCGTTGTTATTCGTGTGCACGGGAGCTTTGAGTGGAGGCGTTACGACAAGTCTCGTGATGGATGCACATGGAAAGACTCTAAGCTATGCATTGCTGGAGATGGAGATATAGGGTTCGATGTGAATTGTAACATTCGCTAACTCGGGAATCTCATCTTTTAACTTGTCTTTTAATTTATGAGAGATATCGTGGCCCGCCCTTACGGTGATGTCACCGTTTACGTTGGCGTGAAGCTCTAACTGATAGGTCATTCCCGTTTTACGGATCAGGCATTTTTCGGTGCCGGTCACGCCTTCTACTGTCATGGCGATAGTGCGGATCCGTTCTTCCATCTCATGGTAAACATTCTCGTCCATGATCTCACCCAACGCCGGCCGGAAGATGTGATAGCAGTTGTACAATATGAACGCAGAGGAAGACAAAGCTGCCCAATCATCTGCCGCCTCGTATCCTTCGCCAAAGATCAAGGCGATCGAGATGCCTATGAACGCGGCCACAGATGTAAGCGCATCGCTTCGATGATGCCACGCATCTGCCTTTAACGAGCTGCTGTTGGTCTCCTTACTTTTCTTCATCACGAACCGGAACGAGATCTCTTTCCACGCAATTATTACAGCGAGGAACCAGAGCGTATACGACTGCGGGAGGTCGTGCGGATTGCGAATGTTTACGATGCTCTGGTAGGCAATGACCGACGCGGAAAAGATCAGGAAGCCAACAACGATAAACGTCATTAGCGGCTCAGCCCGGCCATGACCATATGGATGAAGTTTGTCGGGTGGACGGCTCGCGTAGCGAAGGCCCAGCATTACGAGTATCGAGGAAAAGATATCGGTCGTTGACTCAATGGCGTCGGCAATCAATGCAAAGGAATTACCGAAGAAGCCAACAGCTACTTTCATCAATGCCACCAATGTGTTGCCAATAATGCTGAACCACGTGGCCCTAATGGCCGTATGAGCGTGACTGTGATTGTGCGACATCTTGAGTTTTTTCGCGGAACCCGAATGCAAACATAACAGTTACAACGACAGCGAAGATCAGCGGGATGGTCCAAAAATACTGCCACTGCAGCAAAGTCTGTTCTCCATTACCCATGATGGAATTAAAGATCCTGCCTCCAGCAATGGTACCCAGCCCTTGTCCGATACCGTATGAGATCATTACAAACAACCCCTGGCCCTGCGCACGGATCGCCGGCGTAGCTTTCGAATCGATGTATACCTGGCTAGCCACGTACACGAAATCGTAACACGCTCCATGAAGCAGTATGCCGACGATCATCATCCATGCAACAGCATCCGGAGCACCGAGGGCAAACAGACCATAACGGATCGCCCACGCCATAAGGCCCATGATCAGTACCCACTTGATACCAAACTTCCGGAAGAACCACGGCATGCACAATAAGAATATCACTTCCGACATCTGCCCGAACGTCATCTTGAACGCAGGGTCGGAGACACCAGCCGTGCGAAGGAAGACGGGCACGTATGGAAAATAGACGGCGAAAGGAATACTGATCAGTAACAATCCTGCAACAAACACAACGAACGATGGTGAGTAGAGATGCTTCAGTGCATCGATGCCTAACACATCGCGAAATGAGAACGCCGTTCCTTTTCCTCTCGGCGGGATGTTTGGAAGCGTGAAGCTGTACAAACCCATCACGATGCCGGCACCACCTGCGATATACATTGGCAAAGCTGTCGTGTCGCCTTTCAATAACAAGCTCACAAGGATCCCGGCTGCGATCCATCCGATAGTTCCGAACAGTCGCACGATTGGGAAATCTTTTTGTTTGTCTTCCACAAGATGGAATGCTGTTGCCGATGCAAGACTTACTGTTGGCATATAGCAGAGCATGTGGAACAGGAGAAAAACCAGGAACACAGGACCGGTGAATGATGGCGCAAGAAAAACAAACGCACCGCTTAATATGTGCATTACACCCATTACCCTCTGTACCGGGAAGAACCGGTCGGCGATCATGCCCAGGAAAAAAGGAGAAATAATTGAACCGATGGGACTTGCGAGGTACGCCAGGTAAATGATGTCCGACATGCCCTGGCTCTTCATGTAGTTTCCGCCTGTGGCGTACCATGCCCCCCAGATGAAGAACTGGAGGAACATCATTATCGTTAGCCGGAACTTCAAACTTTAAACCCCAGGCTAACGAACTGCAACCGGTGCTGTCCTGGCAATAAGGTCTTTCATATACACCATCGCCATCTTCGTAGCGCGGTCAATTTCTTCAACACCTGCAATCTTATGGTTCCGTATCATCGGCAGGCAGTATTCTGAAACGAGATATCCATCGTAGCCGATGTTCTGAAGTTGCTCAATAAATGTTTCGTAGTTGATCTTGCCTCCGTGTGTTGGTGCGGGCTCCTGTTCGATTTCGCCATCCGCGTTCTCTCGGAAATTCCATGCACCGTAATGTGTATAAGAAATGTAATCACGACACTTCTCCACAGCTTCTTTCACATATTCAGTTTTCTGACGGTCGAAGAACAACGGAACGTCGAGACACAGTTCGATGTTCTTGCGGTCGAGTTCGTTGAGCATCGCGAGAGTATCTTCATAACCCGGTGTAAGTACGGGTGCGTGATTTTGTAAGAGTAAAGTTATGCCCATGTCGCTCGCCCAGTCTGCTACTTCACGAATGCCTTCGATCGCACGATTCCAAACACGAAGGTCTGAAGCGTTGACCGGTTTGAAATAATTGCCACGGTCGTAAGGAGCGTAAGATGCTATTGCTTCTTCATCGTTGATAATGCCTGGCCATGCTGCGAATACTTTCACCTTATCGATGCCAAGATCTTTTGCCATCTCTAAAGTGAGTTTCATCATAGCGAGATTGTTCTCGCGGTCTTCCATGTGGCGGCTACAGAAATTGCTCATGCTTTCGAGGGCACACAAGGCGATGCCTTCATCGGCGGCAACGGATTTGATCCGCTCTCTTTCTTTTTTACTGATATCGATTGGTGAAGCGATCGGTCGTTTCGTCTCGATAGCGAGGGCTTCGAAGCCGAGCGATTTCGCCTTGCGGATCTGTTGTTCGATAGTCATGGGCTTTCCTGCATAGAAAAGCCCGGAATATGTAACGGAAAGGAGCGCGAATTTCATGACGATTGCGGTAAAATGAGGTGTTAAGTTATGAAATCACCCCATCTCTTCAAATTCCTTTTCTACCACGTTGGCCTTGATCTTCTCCTTCTTCAGATCTGTTCGTAAAAATGCATACAGGCTCATGTAAACATTGGCGATCCATACCACCGCGAAGCCGGCAATCAGGTATCCAACCCAATTATCCATCAGTAACTTAAAGCCTGTTAAGGCAATAAAGCCTGCAGTCACATAATGGCTAAAACAATACTCACATGTGAGCATATAAAAAAACTTACGGGCAACCACACGCCGCGATTGCTTACTCATTCGTACGCAATACTCGTGTGGTTCCCGAAATATTTCTTCGTGTGTAACTGTCCAGGCGATACAAGAAATCGGGAGAGGCAAGATCAATAGCCAGAACAGCTGCTCACTCCACGTCACTTAACGCGAATTCTATTCTCTACATTCCTTACGCCCGACACCAACTCGGCAATATCTTCCGCGCGACGTTTTTCGAAACGATCGGTAACGGTGCCCGACAACGTAACTTCGCCATTCTCAACTGTAACATCTATGCCCGACGCATCTACGTATGCATCGTCGGTAAGACGGCAGTTGATGTCTTCGCGCAGGCGTTCGTCGGAGCGCGTAAATCCTTTCGGACCTTTGCCCCTGTGAATCCCGGCTTGCTCGTAGCGATTGCTGTTTTCGCCCCAGTTGTATGACTCATCGCCGCGTCGATTCCAGGTGCCACGTTGATCCCCCATGTAATAGCGATTGTATTCATAATCGTTTTCATGCTGGAGGTTATCACGATTTTCGATCTCGCGATCATCCCGGTTATCGTTGAAGCGTTGACGCTCACGATTGGTTGTGTTTTGAGTAAAGCTCGGATTACCCCACGCTGCTATATCATGGCGGCGTTGTCCCATTCGTCCGCTTGCGGGAAGGCCGTAGGTTCTGCGGTGCCATTCCTCATAACTTTCGGAGCGAGGTTGATCACTGTTACTATAGTAGTCGGCTGCGTAACGACGATTGTTATTTCGGCGATTACGCGTTCTTTCACGTTCGTTCATAACTTTAACATTTGAGTTCAAAAATTCATTTCCCTCAAATTTTATACCCGCGCGTGTACGTGAGTAAAGACAGAATGGCTGTGGATGACTGACCTCAGGAGTGATAGGATGTGTAAAATTGTCCCGGAGGGCGATGAGCACAAGGGGGCGCGAGGTACGGGGGTGGCAGGTGCAAGGTACCAGGTGCTGAGTGCCGGCATCTTTAGGTTAACCCCAATAAATGAGTACCGCACCCAGCACCTCGCCCTCAGCGCCCCAAAGTAAATTCCGGCAGCTTAATGATCTCTCCCCCCTTAAGCGCCGATTCGTGAGCAAGTATCCCTACACAAGTAATATTCGCGCTCTGTCGTTCATCCGGATAGGGCTTCCGTTTGTTAACCAACGCCTGGAGAAATTCATTTGCGAGGTGCGGATGCGACCCACCATGTCCCGCTCCCTGCGTAAACGACAGGTGTTGATTGCTGTCGGAATCGTAAACACCACCCGTTGTGAATGGCGCAATCTCTTTTGGAAGCAAATGGGCATAGTCGGGCACCTTTACGCGCGAAGGCTGCTCACCAACGTGAACAACATGATCTTCGTGCTCGATCTGTGTCCACTCGAATGATTTTTTGGAACCGTAAACGTCGAAGCTCTCACGATACTGACGCGCCGTGTTGAACAACGACCGTGTGATCTCAGCAGCGAGATCCGAATTCCTGAACTTGATGTGACATGTTTCGATAGCAAACGGCGAGTTGTACTTGGGGATCAAATGAGCACTTATCGTACCCGAACCCATGCAAGTTACATATTCAGCTTCGGCACGGGTAAGTGCAAGCACCGGACCCACACAATGAGTTGCATAGTGCATCGGGGGCAGACCTTCCCAGTAACCTGGCCACTTTTCCATCTCCTGTTGATGCGAAGCACGAAGGAACTGTATCTTGCCGAGCTCACCTTTGTCGTACATTTCTTTTACAAACAAAAACTCACGGCTGTACACTACGGTTTCCATCATCATGTACGTGAGCCCGGTTTCTTCGACAGCCTTTACGATCTCACGACATTCTTCTACCGTGGTCGCCATTGGCACTGTGCAGGCTACATGTTTTCCGGCACGCAACGCAGCAACAGACTGTGAAGCATGCATGTGAATAGGGCTGTTGATATGTACTGCGTGAACGTTCGGGTCTTTAAGAAGTTCATTGAAGTCGGTGTACCTTTTTTCAATTTTGTACGCGTTGCCTACTTCATCAAGCTTCGACTTCGTCCGCTGGCAGATAGCATACATGTTTGCATTCGGATGCCTTTGATAGATCGGAATAAATTCGGCACCGAAACCTAATCCTACAATAGCTACATTAATCTTACTCATTTTTTATTTTGTGGAATTTGTTCAAAGTAAAACACACCGTTTTTATTGCCGATGGCGAAATCAAGCAACCCATCTTTATTCACATCTTCCGCTTCAAACTGGATAGCTACTCCCGAATTGTTGTCGATCATGTGACGAACCCATACGGGTTTGCCTTTTCCATCTTTCAATAGTTCGAACCAGTAAATAAACGGAGGTTCCTGTCCACCGGGACCCTCACCCTGGTGTGCAAAGAATCTTTTGCCGGTAATGAGATCGGGCAGACCATCGTTGTTTACATCTTTCATAACAACACTGTGGACTTCCGAGAACGTACTATCGATCACATGCCGCTTGAAGTTGATGTTGTTGTTCTGATCTTTGATCTGCTCGTGCCACCATAATCCATAGTTGTGTGCCGAACCCGACACGACATCCATGTCTCCATCGCCATCGAAATCGTACGGCAGCATTTGTGAACACGGGTATCCCAGATTTGCTTCATGAAACTTCCATGTGGACGATGACTTCATGTCTTTCGGACCTTCCCACCATCCACCGATGATCATTATGTCTTTTATACCGTCGCCATTAAGATCGCCCCACCCGAGACCGTGCTGGAACATTCCAACACCTTTGGCTTTTTCTTCACTGATCGCATGTCGGGTCCACGTAACTTTTTTCGCTTTCACCGAGTGACTCCACCAGTTCATCTGGCCAGTCTTCTCGTTGCCGAATACCAGGTCCTGCTTGCCATCACTATCAATATCCACCATCATCGGCGATTCGTTCGAGCCAATTGAATCGATGAGCGTGCGCTTCCAAAGAACATCCGCGCCAGCCGGATTTTCGAGCCAGTACACTTCATCACCAGGGAAATCGAACAGGATCATGTCAAGCCAACCGTCTTCGTTCACATCTGTGGCGAAGTTGAGGAACGAGTCGGAATATCCTTTTGTGTAGTAAAATTTCTTGTGCTTCCAGATGTCATGCACTTTCCAGTCCGGCGCCTCGAACCATCTTGCTCCCGCAATGATGTCGAGCTTGCCATCCTTATTCACATCGGCAATGGTCGATCCTTCGGTATAAAATTCATCCCAGATATGGGTCTTCTTGAATTTAACCTGCGCAACCGCGCACGCCGGGATAAGTAGTAAAATCAATATCGCTCTCATAAGCTCAATAGATAATTCACTAACAAGTTAAAATCCTTTTCGCTGATCGTGCTCTCGAAACTGTCGGGCATCAACGTGTACTTCGATAGTTTTTGTTCTGCGATGTCCTTGTTCGCAACAGTAAACTCTTTGCCACCCAGGTCGGCAAATACTTTCGATGCACCTTCGTCGCGGCGGAACAACCCGCTCTTTACACTTCCGTCTTTCATCTTGATCGTGTAGTTCCTGAATGCCTTCGAAATGTTCCGGTTTGGATCGAGGATCTTTTCGATCAAACCACGAGCTCCCGTTTTGCCGATACCATCGAGCTGCGGGCCAATGCCCAGCTGACCGCCAAGCTTGTGACATGTCGCGCAGTTTTGTTCGAACACCAACTCACCTGAGTCAAGACTGAGCTTTTTACGATCGAGAGATTCGAACACACCGAGTCGTTTTTCGATCGCGAGTTGTTTCTCCTGGCTTATCGGACCGAGGTCGGCCGTCAGTTCTTCGAACTCCTTCTGTTGTTTGGCAGAAGCATTCATCAGGATCAATTCTTCCGTGCGTGCCTGTGCAAGAGCACGGGGAAGTATCTCACCCTTCCTTACTTTTTTGAAGATAATGTCCTTACCCTCGGCGGAAGGTGCGAGCGCCGCAACAACAACATCTTGCAAAGCGATAGGTATCGACGTCAGTTCGTCCATCAATTTGTTCACGGTCTTGCCGGGGAACTCGCCCAACACCGCGCCGATCCTGCGCTGGTATTCAGTAATGCTGTCGTTCTTAATGATACCCGCACCGATCGCTGCATTCTTATCAAGATCGATCTTCATTAACGACCTCAACGTATTGCACCGGATCGTCCAGCCAATCTTGTGTCCCTGGTCCATAAAGAGTTTCAGATCTGGCTCCAGTGATTTCACTTTGTAATCGCCAGCGATGCCTATTGCTATCGTCTGGTGATTGTATTTTTCA
>DASRSO010000020.1:0-50775 GCA_035656375.1 Cyclobacteriaceae bacterium
TGGTGAGGTAACGAGGTGGGTGGCGTTAACGGGTACGTTTGTAACATCTCTTAAGAGTTTTATTCAGCAGGTACCTTCTGTTGAAAACATCCAGGCGATGGAGCAGACCGAGATAGCGATCATGCCACGTGCAAGCTGGATTGCCCTGTATGAGCAGCATGAATTTGCGCGCACCTTCTGGACCCGCAACATTGAAGAGAACTACATTGGCATGGAAGAACGCGTCTTCAACCTGATTGCGAAGACGGCAGAAGAGCGTTACTCCTGGATGCAGGCGAATCAGCCGCGGTTCATTCGTGAAGTTCCGGACAAGTATCTCGCTTCGATGCTTGGGATCCACCCTCGCCATCTTACCAGGATACGGGCTCTTAAGAAGTAGACAAATGTCGTCGTCGGCCGGGTGGCCCGGTGCGTTGATTTGCATAAACAAAAACGCACATGAAAACGTTGCTATTTGGCCTGTCATTATTGATCTCAACAACTATCTGCGCACAGCGGAAACCTCCGGAGGTAAGTGTGGTTTTCGGATTGAACCAGCCACTGGTCTTGCACGGTTTCAACATCGAGGGAAATCTTTGGATGAAAAAATTTGTGATCGACTACTCACATGGTTTCGGATTGAAATTCCGCGACAATCTTGTGAACACTGAGGCGCGCGGTCAGCACCTGGCGTTCAACGTTACGCACACGTTGGGTGTGGGGTTTGGGTATCGTTTCACCGAGGGCTTCAACCTTCGTGTTGAGCCGAAGATGCACATTTGGGAGATGTACTACGACGACGACCTTGACACGAAGATCACAACATACACGACTTACACGTTGGGGCTGGGTGCATACTATCGCTGGATCCCGGTTGGAGGGTTGACGATTGTGCCGAGTGTTCGTTGGTGGCCGAACGTTGGTTCGACGTTGAAGGGCGATGAGTTTACCTACAGCAACGTGCGTACGGGGAGAACGGAGACACATCGCGCGAATAATATTGGTGTGTCGAACACGCCATGGTTTGTGAATGTTAGTGTGGGGTGGACGTTCTGAAAAAAAAGCTTGATGGGTTTTATTGGTTTTCACCCCCTAAGCGTTACTTTTGGCCTCCGATTCTAAAAATGGCCTGAAAATGGCTGGTTTTCTTGTGAATCGTAACACCGCGGGGTGGAGCAGTTGGTAGCTCGTTGGGCTCATAACCCAAAGGTCGTAAGTTCGAGTCTTACCCCCGCTACAATAAGAACCGTCAGAATACACCGAAAGGCATTTCTCTGGCGGTTTTTCCGTTCAAAATAAAACCGTACGCACCTCCGTTCACTTTTGAACAAATAACCTCCAACAATCCCCACCAAACACCAGATTTCGCAATGGCACGAAACATGGTTTAGATATCAACTCAAATCTAAACTCATGACCATCCGCTACGCTCTCCTTATCGTCGCATCGTTCATCATTCTCACCAGCTTCAGAACTTCGACTGTAAACTTCGAAGCGCCCACTACTCTTTACGACAGCATTGCGTCGCTCGACGCCCGGTGGGAAGACGCTTATAATAACTGCAAGCTCGACGTCATGGAAGAACTGATCAGTGAAGACCTCGAATTTTATCACGACCAGGGCGGACTACTAACTTCGAAAACAGAACTCAACCAGGCGTTGAAGAATAATATCTGCGGCAAGGTCAGTCGCAGGCTCAAACCCGGCAGCATCGAAGTTTATGAGATCAGGAATTTTGGGGCTGTCGAAATGGGAATGCACGGGTTCATCAATTCACAAGAACCAAAACCTACTCAAATGCATTACGCAAAATTCGTTCATATCTGGAAACGTCAGAGCGGTGGAAAATGGCAGATCACCAGGGTGATCAGCTTGCATTGAATTCCGCTCTTCAAAGAAATTCCCGCGCCACAAAGAATGGCAACATTTCCAGACATGCTATAAATGATTTCATCTTCCTCAACCCTCACCCAATAATCCCCCTCTCCCTCGCCACCTTCAACAATAACTGCACACTGTTCGCATTCAACTTCTTGCACAAATTCTTCCTGTGCGTCTCCACCGTCAACGGACTCAAAAATAATTTTTCAGCTATCTCTGGTCCCTTCAAACCGTCCGCAAGTAATAACAAGATCTCCTTCTCTCTTCGCGTGATCAACGGTTCTTCCGCCGCCGCCTTGGGATTATGAAACTGCGCAAGTATCGACTCATTTGCCGCCTCACTCAAAAAGATCTTGCCCTTCAAAACTGTTTCAATTGCACGTATCAGCTCCGATCGCTCCATGTTCTTCAATAAATAGCCGTTACCTCCACGCTGCAGCAAACCAGTGATCATTCCCGCTTCGTTAAACGAAGTAAGCCCAATGATCTTCGAAGTGTTGTTCTCCGCCCTGATCTTCTGACACAACTCCAGCCCATCCATGTCCGGAAGAGATATATCGAGCAGTATGATATCAGGAACCTGAACCTCCAGAAACAACAACGCTTCAGCCGCATTCTTAGCCGTGCCTGTTATCCTGAAACCATGTTCATCTTTTAGCATGGTCCTTATGCCATCGAGAACAATCGGGTGATCATCCACCACCAGGATATTGATTACTCTCTCACTCATTGATCAGAAAATCCATCATTATAGTTGTACCTACATTCTTCTGAGAGTCGATCGTCATCTTACCTTTCAAATAGTCTACCCTGTTCTTCACCGTCGCCATACCCGCATGACCTCCCGCCTCGGCTTCTGCCGTGTTGAACCCCCTCCCATTATCTTCCACGATCACACTCAACCGCGACTGATCTCTCACACACTGGATGATCACCTCTGTCGCCTGCGCATGTTTGATAATATTGTTCAACAACTCCTGGATGATCCTGAAAAGCATGATCTCCGTCGTGCTGCTAAGCCTCGCATTCATGCCATGGACCTCGAGCGAAACCGTCAGCAACTTTCCAGACGTTATGCTGTCGCACAGATCTTTCAGCGCATTTACAAGACCAAGCTTCATCAAAACCTCCGGCATCATGTTGTGGGCTATCCGTCGCACCTCCACAGATGCTGTATCGATGATCGAATACCCCTTCTGAAAAAGCTCGTCCTTACCAAGATCCGGATTCCTGTGCTGAAGCGTACTGAAATACATCTTCACGGTCGAGAACAATCCACCCAAACCATCATGGAGATCTTTGGCAATCCTCGTCCGCTCGGTTTCCTGCCCGTTGATCATACTCTGCAGCGACACCACCTGTTGCTGCCGTTCCAGGAACTTGATCTGCTCCTGTTGCAGCACCCTCTCCTTTTCTGCAATCTCGCGCCGTTGCTTGCTGTTGAAATACGACAGTGCAAGCACCACGATGATCGCCACCGACAATATGGATCCGCCAATCAACATCCGATCTTTCATCACACCCGCAAGCTCCTGTTCAACATTTGCTGCCGTGAGCGCCGCTATTTCCTTCTGACGTTTCTGATGCTGATAGCGGCTCTCAAGTGCCACCGCTGCCTGTTGCGTCTCCTTGTTTGTCGCACTATCCGAATAGATCTTATAAAGCTCATAATATTCTAACGCCTTCCTGAAATCCTTACGCGTCGACATTATCTCACTCAAAGTGTTGTACGTGCTCGCGACAACTTTCAATTGATCGAGTTGTTTTCCGATAACATTACCCTCCATAGCAAGCTTCTCAGCAAGTGTTAGATTATTTTGCCTCAAATACAAAGTCGCCATGTTGTCAGCCGCCTCTGCCTTGAAATAATCGTTGTTCGACTGCTCACTTAATTCATAAGCCTTCTGAAAGGCCGCGAGAGCTTTAGGAATGTCATCGGTCGCCTTGTAATAGATCCCGCTATTGCTCGCAACAAGTCCGCTCACCGCAATGTTATTCAACGACTTGTTTCCCTCTATCGCAGAGTCAAGGAAAAGCTTTGCTTTCTTTAAATCACCCAGCTGCACATATGCATCAAATATGTCGAGATGTATCATCACGCGGAATCTTGCCTCCGAGGGATAACCTGTTTGCTTCAACGCTTTCATCTCGTACTCAATACCTTTCTCAATTTGTTTTTCGGCTATTAGGTTATGACCAATGTTACCATATATCTGTGGCAGAAGATTCTTTGCCGATCTCTTTTTCGATGCCTCGATTAACTCGGCAGCTTTCATTAACGACTCCACCGCCGTCGTGTAATCAGAACGATAATTACTGAGCATCGCCCGCGTGTTATATGCACCGATCAGGATCGCACTATCGCGAATTTTCGGCCTCAGATCTTCGATGCGATCCAAATGAACATCCGCGCTATCGTACTTTGTAAGTTGAGTGTAGATGAGGCTGATGTTATATAACGACTTCGCAAGCTGATCTACATCTTTAATTTTAACTGCCAACGGAAGAGCTTGCTTCGAATAGATCAACGCCGAATCGTACTGACCCCTTTCAAAGTACTTCCGCTGTGTGTCGATCAACGCATTTAATTTCGTCGTATCCTCTGCCTGCCCGAAAGCAGGTAGTTGCCATGTAAAGCAGACCAATAAAATAATCGGAACGACTGGCGGGGAGGGTCTCATCTTACCCAAAATACAATTCCAACAGGTGAGTTCTTCTACCTGAATCAGTGTATTTTTTCGATCCCAGATTCATGGCTTTCAGGTATTGAGCGCTTTTTGGTGTCTACCTACATTCAACCATGAAGAAATCGATCATCCTCACCATCGGCCTGTGCGTTGCTTTCTTAGCAAACGCCACAGTGCGTACCGTTAGCAGTAACCCATCGAACCTCGGCCAGTTTAATACCATCCAGGCCGCGATCGACGCAAGCAGTTCCGGCGACACCGTGTATGTGTATGGCAGTCCAAATACCTATGCCGGATTCCAGATCATGGATAAAGTTATTACGGTGCTCGGTCCTGGCTGGTCCCCCGACAAAAACCTGCCACTACTTGCCGTTGTCGATGGTGCCTCCATCCGAAACAGCCCGGCAGGCGGCTCACCCGATGGATCCGAGCTGCATGGACTTGTATTCATCAACACTGTTATTGTATCGCGAAATGCCGTTGGCGGCGACGTCGGCACAAACAACATCCGGCTCATCCGGTGCCAGTTCAGCGGCTCCGTTCAGTGGGATCTAAGCTCGAGTGGTTTTCTCATTGAAGGATGTATATTTTATAACAACCAGGCCTTCAACAGCAGCGCAACGTACCAGGCGTTCCTGTTCCAGAACAACTATTTCCTTTTTCAAACATGTTGTCTCGGTCAACAATTTGGTGGACTTACAAATAGTGTAAACGTGCGCTTCGATCACAACCTGTTTACAAGCACCAATAATGCCGGCGGAAGTACAGTAGCTGTATTCAACAGCAACTGCCGGTTCCTTAGTTTCAGCAACAACATCTTCAACCAGGCAAACGTAGGCCTGAACGTGAGCTTTAGCACCTTCAACAACAACATCACCAACAACGTTACTCTAAACAATTCTAACGCCACATCCAATGCTACACCGTGGGCGGTGAACTCAAACGTTGATGGTGGTGGTAATGTTGCTAACCAAAGTCCACAGATGGCGGCACAAACCGACATCAACGCAGGATCGAGCAACCCATTGCTCGACTTTACTATTGCCGCTGGCCCAGCAAACAATTCGGGTAGTGATGGAAAAGACATGGGGCTACTGTTCGACGTAACAGGCAGCCTCCACTGGACGAACAGTCGCAATGGTCGCGTGCCCCGCATCTTCAGCATGAACATCACAACACCTTCTGTTGCACCAGGAGGAACTCTTTCTGTTACCGTCGATGCCCGCAAGAGCAACTAGGTCGATAGAATGAAGTCGATCGCTTTCGTTGTTCTTGTAGTCCTGCTCGGAGCGAGTAGCGTTAACGCGCAGAATCTTGCGAAGGCTGAATATTTTTTTGATACCGATCCCGGTCAGGGCAATGGCACCAACCTCCCGGTAACACCGGGCGCTTCACTCAACTTTACATCAAACATTTCGGTTGCCGGGCTTACCGCAGGTTTTCACATGCTCGGTCTTCGCGTGAAACAAAACGGAGGCATCTGGAGCTTGTTCGAAGCAAGAGGTTTTTATATCACTACTGCTTCGCCAAACACTACAAACATTTCGAAAGCTGAATATTACATCGACTCCGATCCGGGGCAAGGCAACGGCACACCAATAACTATTCCGACAGGTGCTACAAGCAGTTTTGTCTTTAATGTTCCGACCACAAGTCTTTCGGCAGGATTCCATTTTCTTGCTGTACGTGTGAGAGATCTCGACAAGCATTGGAGCATACTCGAAGCAAGAGGTTTCTTCATTACAACTGCAACGACCAACGTACCTGATCTTATCGCTGCAGAATATTTTTTTGATGTCGATCCCGGTCAGGGCGGGGGCACATCAATTCCTGTAACCCCGGGAGCAACAACATCTTTCACAGTTCCCGTACCTACAGGTAGTCTCTCACAGGGATTTCATTTTCTTGGCATTCGTGTGAAAGCATCGGATGGACGATGGGGAATATTCGAGAGCCGCGGATTTTATGTGACAGGTTCTGTTACCAACGCACCTTCAATTGCAGGGGCCGAATATTTTTTTGATACCGATCCCGGTCCGGGTAAAGGCACATCTCTTAGCATTCCTTCCGGGAATACATCCAGCTTTACGGTTAATCTTCCGACCGAAGATCTAACGGCTGGCTTTCATTTTCTTACGATACGGATAAAAGACTCCGATGGAAGATGGGGGCAATTCGAAACCCGGGGATTCTATATTTATCCGATCAATCCGGCTGCCGGTGATATCGTTGCTGCCGAATACTTTATCGATACCGATCCTGGCCAGGGCCTCGCCATACCTTCTGCCGTTACAACACCCGCGCTGAACATCAACCAGGTGTTTCCCCTGCTGATCTCGGGTGTACCTGCCGGACCTCATAAACTTGGATTTCGCGTTCGCGACTCCGAAGGTGTCTGGAGCGAGCCGAAGCTATCCGATATCACTGTCTTGAATTGTAGTCCACCGCCCGCACCAGGCGCTGTTTCTGCCAATCGATGCAATGCTGGCTCAGTTAAGATAAGTGCAACGGGCGCAACATCTTCGCAAGAATACAAATGGTACGAAGCTGAGTTCACAGGATCTCCAATATTCACCGGACAGGAATTTACCACACCTTCACTCTCTGCAACTACCGACTACTTCGTGAGCATTTCCGATCCGGCAACCACCTGCGAAAGCTCACGTGTAAAAGTGACAGCCATTGTTCTCCAGGCCTCGAAGCCGGTACTTAATGCTTCCGGAACGTTGACGCTTTGTGAAGGCGCCAGCTTTCTCCTCGAAGCACCCGAAGGCTTTTCGAATTACAAATGGTCAGACGGGTCGCTTACAAGGCAAGTACTCGTTACAACAAGCAGTAAGTATTCTGTCGCAATCAACAACGGCACTTGCGATCTACCTGTATCCGATGAGGTGACGTTCAATTTTCTTCCCCGTCCCGAAACACCAGTCATTGCCGTTGAAGGCAACGTGAACATCTGCAATAGTGGCAGTGTAACACTAACAGGTCCTGCCGGGGCTGAATCTTATTCATGGTCGGGTGGGGAAACAACTCCTTCGATAACAGTAAGCGCAAGCGGAACTCATCAGCTTACAGTGAGTAACGCGGCGGGGTGCTCAAGCGAGTCGTCAGTTGCGGTAAGTGTAAATGTTTACACTACACCTGCCACGCCGTCGATCACGGTTACCGGACTAACCGCATTATGTAACGATGCTTTTACAGTGCTGTCGGCTCCTTCAGGCTTTCAACATTATGAATGGTCGGGTGGCGAAACAACGCAGACCATCGTGGTGAAGACTGCGGGCAATTATTCAGTGAAAGTCGCCAATGGACCCAATTGTTTTAGCCAGTTGTCGACCGCGGTTGGCATAACACAAACCGGCAAACCCTGCACGGTAACGGCCGTGCCGAACCCCAATAATATACCACCCGAAATTGAGCACGCTATAATTACAACTGCTCTTCGCGGCATAGCTACGCTCGACCTTGGGCCGTTGATCTCAGATCACGATGGAGCAGGCGACATAGCATTTGAAAGCCTGAAGATCACGGCCTCACCACAAAGCGGCGCGGCAGCAACGATCAGCGGTTCTCACATACTTACTGTCGATTACTCACAAACTGATTTCTCTGGGTCAGAATTTCTCACCGTCCAGGTGTGCGACCTTGCCGCAAGTTGTACGCAGCAAAATATAGACATCACAGTTGCCGGCGATATCACTCCTTACAACGCACTCTCACCAAATGGCGATGGATTGAATGAAACGCTGCACCTCGAATTCATAGAGATCATTCCAGACACCAAAACCAACAAGGTGACGATCTTCAATCGTTGGGGAAGCGCCGTGTTTGAAATTACCGACTACGACAATAATGATCGTGTGTTCAGAGGTTTCGATCAGAACGGAAAAGAGTTGCCCAACGGCACCTATTTCTATCGTGTTGAGTTCGGAAGCGGCAAGAAGACCGCGAATGGATTTATAACCCTGCGCCGATGAAAACTTTTAAGCTCCTGATGGTCTTCTGTATGGTTGCGTGCAGTGTTCTCGCGCAACAGGATCCGATCAACGCGCTTTATATTAATAATCCGATCACGATCAATCCAGCTTATGCAGGAGCCAACAGCATGTTCAATGCAGGCATACAATACAGAACACAATGGGCCGGCCTCGAATCGAATCCAACAACATTCAACTTCAATAGTCACATGTCGGTACTCAACGACAAAGGAGGCTTCGGGGTCATGGTTCTCCAGGATCGTATCGGTGATTCGAAGAGTACAGGTTTCAATACGATGTATGCCTACAAGATCAGGTTCAAATGGGCAACAATGTCGTTCGGGATGCAGGCAGGTTTCACCAGGTATCTTTCCGACCCCGCCCTACTTACCATTCGCGACACAGGCGATCCTTCATTCAATCCTATCCGTGTTACAAACTTTAACATCGGGTCCGGCCTTTTGTTTAAAGGAGAACACTGGCTTGCAGGGGTTTCCGCACCACGAATGCTGCCCGCAACGGTGCACCAGTTTGGAACTACGATCAATTTGTACGATCAGAACCTATATCTCTTCGGGTCGTATGGATTTTTTCTTTCCGAAAAGTTCAGGTTGCGACCATCGGTGTTGCTTCGCGCAGCAAAAGGACTGCCGCTGTCGGCCGACCTGAATGCAAGCCTCCTCGTGCAAGAGAACTATTCAGCAGGGTTGTTTACGAGAGGGCTAAAGACCTACGGTGTACAGTTTGTGGCAATGATCAACGATCTTAAGTTGGGATATGTCTTCGAGCTCCCGGGCCCTTCCACCACGAATTTCAGTTTTGCCAGTCACGAGTTTATGCTGTCACTTTCGATGGGTGTGATGAGGTATCATGAGAAGGTGAATAAGATCTAAAGATCTATCCGGGATGCTGGAATGACCATTTCATAGTAAATTAAGGTCATAAAGGTCTCCCGCGATGACAACAAGAAGAAACTTCATCAAAAACTCGGCGATCGTTGGAATGGGTATGACGCCATTCTTCAACATCATTCACCAAAATCTAAAACCTGCCGACACGATCGTCGGTCACGGTGATTTCAAATACAAGGTCGACAAAGGCTGGGCGAAGATGAGCGCCAACACCAATCCATTGTTGAATTGTCACGAAATGGTGCAAGACAGCAAAGGCCGTTTGATCATGATTGGCGACCACACTCACAACAACATCATCGTCTTCGATAGATCCGGAAAGGTCCTTGACTTCTGGGGCAACGCACTGCCCGGTGGCCACGGCTTGTCGATATCGAAAGAAGGAAGCGACGACTTTCTTGTAATGACCGACTGCGGTTATTTCCAGGATAAAAACGGCGACTGGAAAGCACAGACCGGGCAGGTATTAAAAACGACGCTCGATGGTCGCATCATGTTTGCGATCAGTCACCCGAAAACGATCGGCGTTTATAAACCTGAAATGAAATTTCAGCCCACAGAAACGGCCGTCGCACCGAACGGCGATATCTATGTTGCCGATGGCTATGGCTCAGACTACATCATTCAATACGATAGCAACGGCAAGTACATTCGTCATTTCGGTGGCCACGAAAATTCGAACCCAGACCACAATCTTAAGAACGCCCACGGCGTTGCGGTGGACACAAGAGATAAGAACAACCCCATGTTGATCTGCACATCGCGCGAAGAAAATTGCTTCAAGTATTTTACGATGGACGGGAAGTTTATCAAGAAACTTGAAATGCCGGGAATGTATGTGTGCCGCCCGGTTGTTAATGGCAACAATATTTATGCAGGCGTGTGCTGGTCGAAAAATGCCGAAGGAAAAATGTTCAGCGGCTCAGGCTTCGTAACAATACTCGACCAGGCGAATAAAGTTGTGTCGAACCCTGGTGGCACGGCACCCGAATATAAAAATGGAGCGCTGCAACAGGCATTCCAGTCGCCGGAAAAAACATTCCAGCACGGACATGACGTTTGCATCGACGACGACAAGAACGTGTATGTCTGCCAGTGGAATGCTTCGATGACGCCGCCGGTTAAGCTCACGCGTGTTTAATCTTTTGATGAATAGGTTTTTCTTATCGCTGTTTATATTGATTGGCGGCCCGGCTGTCGCACAAACAATTCCCCATGACAGCCTGATCCTGAAATCGATCTACGTTCACATCAACACCGATAAAAGATCTGCCGATTACAAATACGAAGATGAGATTTACACATTCAGCGTCGTTTACAAAGAACTCTGGAAGGTGAGCGAGAAAGAAACGCTACTTGTTGTTGTAACGCGTGCGCCACTCCACAACCTGCACGGGCACTTCTGGAACCTGAATACAATCTGTTATCTGAAAGAATCGAGCAAGCTCTGGAAGACGATCTTAATGAAAACTGAAGAGGATTATTTGGAAGGGGAGTATCGGCTCATGCAGATCGGTGCGGGCAAGATGGCATTGTTGGGTGATTGCTCATCCACTGGCAATCACCATTTCGAAAGGTCGTTACGTATCAAGGAGCTGACGTCGAAAGGCGCGGCAAGCATTGGTTTTGTAGGATTGGATTATTCGAACGAGGCGTTTATCAGTAATGAGTTCAAAGAAAACGAACCATGCCCTATAAATGATGTGCGGTCGAATTACGAGTTTGTGAAATCAGGAAAAGAATATTTCGACCTGGTGCTTACACAGGAAGAAGCGAAGTATACAGAAGGTTGTAAATCCCATACGCCTACTTCGAAAAAATTGGTGTACACACACGACGGGACGAGATATGAGTTGGTTAAGTGAAAAGCGACATAGCGTCAGAATTGGAAATTTTCGTCAATATTAGTCGCCCGAAAGAATGGCAACGAAACGGACGTCTATTCTTTTGAACACAACCGCGACAGGTATGACAAGTACATCGAGCGTTGCTTCAAGGGTGTCGCAGACGTGGCTACGTTCGAAAGGATGAGCGTAAATATTAGAAGCCCGCTTTACTCAGCCCTGTTGCTGATCCCAAACCACCTCACTGCATTCTCCCTAAACACCTTATCCACGACTGCCTTCTTCAACTTCAGGCCCTGAAAATCCCCATTCACACTCGGCGACGACAGGCTATCGGCCGTCACAAAATACCGCCAGTCCCTCAACCAAACTTCGTGTAACTCTCTCTTCCTCGCTTCGGGATCAGCATCACCACGCATGCCCATATCTGTTGCATAGATCAACCTGTCCTGGTATTTATCGAAGAATGCTCTCACACTCTCCCGGTCTTTCTGTGTCAGGTATTGCAAATGGGGGATCCGTGCCGCCATGTCCATTGCAAGGTTTGGAAAGCGGTCAAGCCGTTTCGACATCTCATCTAAACTCCATTCCACACTCGCAAGATGAGCCCCCACAACACGAAGGTCCGGGTATTTTTCGAGCATACGGTCGCGGGCCGCAATCACATCTTCATACTCGGGATATTCCGGGTGAAGGTACATGTGATACTGTGGATGTTCTTTGAAATAATTCCGATCGTTGTTCACCGTCATGTCTTCGAGCGGCAACCAGCAATTCTTCGGCTCGCCGATGTGAGCCAGCAATGTCTTTTTATTCTCAATTACCGTACGGAGCACCTTATCGAAACCGGGATCGTCGATCATAATGAACTTCCCGGTCGAGTCTTTATCAACAATACCAACGTTCTTCCAGATCTTGATCCCCAATGCACCATGTTCGAATGAGTTCTTCAGTCGATCTATTGTCATTTGCTCCCATGCGGGTGTGCTCCACCCATTCATGCTGAAAGTTGAAAGGTATGCGACCTGCTTTGGTGAGTTATTTACCTGGATGCGTGCGTATCGTTCCTGGTCGTCGATCGGATTTGTGCTGTCGCTGTCGACATTGATCGTAAGCAGGAAGAAGTTGTCTTCTTTCGCCTGGTCGGCGATGGCAGAACTTTCGGAACTGATGTGAATATGCGTGTCGACCTTTGGAACCGTTTTGAAATCTTCAACGGTGTAGTAATCGTTGCTGCAAGCGGTAAAAACGCATGCCAGCATTACAAATCCATACCACCTAATTTTCATAAGATGTGTGCAGTTGCTGTCGAAGGTAGTGTCTATTGTGGTATATTCATATTCTCCATTCACCAATGAAACTCCTCACCTCCGCCGTTTTACTGCTCGTCGCATTTGTCACATGTGAAGCTCAGCGTATTGTCCGTGTCGCTGGCGGCGAGATCAATGGAAAACCCGCATTGGAATCTGACGTGATGCCCTATCGTCTTGCGGTAGGCGCAGATGGCACTATTTATTTTATGGATCAGAGTGCATGGACCATACGGAAAATAGATCCTGTAACGGGACTTGTCTCTCGATTCGCTGGAAACAGCAACTTCGGAGTTCCCGCTACGGGAACCCCTGCTCTCGAATCGCCGATGATGTCGCTTGATTGTATGGAGCTGGGTCCTGATGGCTTGGTTTATCTCGCTGGTGCCGGTTCGGTGATAAGAGTTGATGCTAATGGTAAGATCGAACGCGTGGCCGGAAATGTTCAATGTTGTAGCAGCACCGAAAGTGGAGATGGAGGACCCGCCTTAAGCGCCAAACTCCAAACAATCACGGATATCGTTTTCGACAGTCACGGCAATCTCTTCATCGCGGGTGGAAATATGGGGAAGATCCGGAAGGTTGATGCCGTTACAAAGATCATCACAACGTACGCGGGTACGGGTACAACAACTTCGAGCGGCGACAATGGCCCGGCAATTGACGCGGGCATGTATCCCCTTCACCTGGCGATCGACGATGATGATAATCTTTACGTGAGTGACATCGCCAGTAATGCAATAAGGAAGATCGATCCGGCGACAGGCATCATCACACGGTTTGCTGGTGATGGCACAAATGGTTTCTCTGGAGATGGCGGGCAGGCACTCAACGCCAAGTTCAAAGACTCGCCGAGGTACATGGCAATAAAAGGAGACGAGATGTTTATCTCCGACTACGGTAACTTTAGAATCAGGAAGGTTATTATTTCAACAGGCATCATTACAACCATTGCAGGTAACGGAACCTTGGGGGATAGCGGTGACAACGGCCCGGCACTCGACGCGCAGCTTGAAACTGTCCAGGACCTGAACTTTGACAAGAATGGCGACCTTATATTCTATTGCAGCGGTCGTATGAGAAAAATTTCCGGAACAACGATCTCTACCGCAGCGGGTATTGGCTATGCGCCACCCGATGGTACGCTCGCACTCGAATCGATCCTGCACGAGAACATGTGTATTCTCGTTATGCCTAACGGCGATATTGTTTATGCCGACGCAACTGGTAACAGGATCAGAAAAATCGACCACACGACCAGCATAATTTCTACGATTGCAGGATCGGGTGTATACGGTTTTAGTGGTGACAATGGCCCGGCAACAAGTGCGAAATTATACAGTCCGCATGCGCTACTACTCGATGGCGATGGTAACATCATCTTCACCGATCGATGGAATAACAGGGTAAGGAAGATCAACATGACCACCGGCATCATTACAACAATCGCCGGCAATGGCGGAACTAATAACAACGGCGACGGTGGACTTGCAACCAGTGCACAACTGAATGACGTGCTTGGCCTGGATCTCGACAACAACGGCGACGTCATCTTTACATCTGGTCACAAAATCCGAAAGATCGATCATGTCACCGGTATCATTACCACAATAGCTGGTAACGGTGGCCAGGGAAGCGCCGGAGATGGCGGACCAGCCATTGACGCCCAACTGTTATCACCCTATGCGATTAAGACCACGTCAGACGGTAGTATTTATATCGCCGATTATTCAATTCAAACAATCCGGAAAATAGATGGTGACGGGATCATCACCAACTTTGCGGGCAAAGGTCAAGGTGTCGTAAAATATGCCGGCTCATCAGGCGGAGGTGTTTTCTTCTCGCAACCTTTTGCATTAACGCTGGCGCCTAATGGCGATTTGTACGTGGGCTCTTACGGACAGGTTACCCGAATTGACATGACGTCCAAGGAAATGTATACAGTGTCAGGGTCGGGCTCCCCTCAAGGTAGTACGGGCGATGGTGGCGCTGCAATCGACGCCAGGCTTGCATATCCTTTTGGCATCACGTTCAACGCTGCCGGCGACTTGCTTATCAGTGACGGAGGCCGCAGCGTTATTAGAAAAGTAGTTGCCCGCGTTGCACAAACGATCACATTCAACACCCTCGAAAACCATTCACTCAACGAGACATCATTCGACATAACAAACGCAATGGCGTACTCTTCTTCTGGCCTGACTATAACATTTGAAAGCAGTGATCCATCAATCGCATCAGTTTCAGGCAACACGATAACCCTTCACAAGGCAGGCAGTGTCAATATTACTGCTAAACAAGCTACCGGCAACGTCGATTATCTTCCAGCAACTCCTGTTACACGTACATTGGTTATTGATAAAAAAACGCAAACAATAACATTCGGACCGCTCAGTGAGAAAGTTAGTGGCGCGACCGCCTTCAAAGTTGAAGCCACCGCGTCTTCCGGTTTAACGATCTCTTACGAAAGCAGCAACACATCCGTAGCGACCATCTCGGGCGACATGGTAACTATTGTTGGGGCTGGCACAACGTCGATCATCGCCAGGCAAAGCGGCAACGAAGCATTCGAGGCCGCACCGGCCGTGGAACAATTCTTATCGGTGATCGCACCCGGTGTCTCGGCACAAACGATAACCTTCGAACCACTGTCGTCAAAAACATTTGGGGATTCTTCGTTTGATCTTACCGCGACGGCATCGTCGGGGCTGCCCGTCGAGTTTACTTCAAGCAATCAAAACGTAGCAACAATTTCCGGCACTAAAGTGACGATCGTCGGCGGTGGCCAGACGACTATCGCGGCCCGACAGCCAGGAAGCTCAACTTACGCCGCTGCATCGCCCGTTGAGCAAACCCTCACGGTGGCAAAAGCATCGCAGGTCATCACGTTCCCTGCAATCTCGGCTCACGTCGTGGGTGACAAAAATTTTCAGTTGACTGCCACTGCGTCATCCAGCCTTACTGTAGAATACTCCACCACATCAACCAATGTTACCATTATTGGCGGAGAAGTAAAGATCAACTCGGCAGGCAAGGTCATAGTAAAGGCCTCGCAGCCGGGCGACAGCCGCTATAATGCTGCGGCTAGTGTTGATCAAAGCTTTTGTGTGAATCCTTCCAAACCAGTGATCACCGTTTCGAACGCCACGTTGACCTCGGACCAATCGATCGGCAACCAATGGTATCTGAACGGTACCGCGATCACAGGAGCAACTTCAAAAAGTTATACGGTGATCGAGTCGGGCAGTTATACGGTGAAAGCAACTGCAGGCGAATGCTCCAGTCAATTCTCGCAGCCTGTGGAGATGGTTGTTACCGGCGTGAATGAAGCTGTGAACACGGAGGCCCAGGTTTATCCTACCCTGGTGAAAGACGATCTTTATGTAAAGGTTGGAGGCGATGTTACACTTCACGTCACCGATCTGCAGGGAAGAATTATTCTGACGAAAGCTGCATCGGCTGGAACTCATACCATAGATGTTCGAAATTATCCTTCGGGGATGTATATCCTGCGGATAAATGTCAAATCATTCAAATTCCTGAAACTGGACTGAGTGACTTTTGAAAGCTTATCAATAAAAAAAGAACCCCGCACCCCGGAGCAACAAGAGTGCTTCAGGGCGCGGGGTTTCTAATCTATCTAAGTAACACAATCTCCTTACTTAACAGAGATCGGTACTTCAAGGTTCTCCCACAACAAAGAAATTCCTTTATCGGTCACTGTATACTTCAATACTTCGTTCATGCTCGAAGATTTAACCGGCTTCACCTTCACAACAGCAACGTCTTTCGCAGGATCGCGTGTGGTTTCGCCACCACGTGTAATACCCCACTGGCCTGTTTGTGAGTTCAGGATTATCGACCACTCTTTTTCACCAGGAATTGCATACAAGCTGTACTTTCCTTTCGGAAGAGCCTTGCCTTCTACCGTTACATCTTTATCGGTTTCAACGACTGTCGCTTCGTTTGCACCCGCACGCCATACTTTGTCGTAAGGAACCAGGCCGCCCCAAACTTTCCTTCCTTTTACCGAAGGCGCAGAATACTTAATGGTAATGTTAGCGCCGCCCGATGTTTTACCGGTAGCAGTAGCTGCAGGGCTCTGTGCCCAGCTGCTTACACTCACAAGTACAGCCACTATTGTCAAAAGTGCTGTCAGCGAAATAGACATCTTTTTCATGTATAGATGATTTAGATTGATTGGATTGTACATTGACTAATGTAAAGTTATATAGCTTTCATTTAGCAATCGAGTGCGGAAAGGGCGATTGTGACGCATATATTGTTAATTCCGGCAGAATCGCTTTATAAGCGAAGAATTGATCGTTCTGATCGCCTTTTGAACCAAAATTGGGCCAAACTTGGCTGAATCGATCCCGCCGCAGCCATCTAAAAATATTTTTCTAGCGAAAAATACCTATTGACTTAATTAAATTTTTTAACCAAATAAAATTTGGCACGGCGAATTTGCCCTTATGCAATCGTAAGCACTTTTTAAGCATACCTTAATGCCTGCAAAGCAGCGTCCAGCTTTACTTTGCGATGTTTTTACTGCGGTAAAAAAGGATACCTTTGCGCTCCGATTTTAAAGCCACCCCTGATGAAACAACTGCGGAATTATTTCATTGGCGAATATCTCATGTCTGAAAACGACATGCTGAAGCGAGCAAGCATCATTTTAATGTGCAACATCCTCCTTCTGGTGGTATTCACGCTCGCGGTGATCGTTACAATCTACACCATTAACAATTATCCGCCCCAGATCCTCAAAGGTTCACTCATCCTCCTGTTCTTCCTTAGCGGACTCTTCTATATAAAGCGCTATCACAAGATCGAGCCCATTGGCCATTTCATGATCGCCATCTCGTGGACCAACATCCAGCTCGATGTATACCTGATCTTTCACGAGATCAATATGTTTGCTGCCCTCATCGCAGCACTCAACATCATCTTCTCGTTCCACGTACTGGGAAGTCGTTGGGGATTCTTCTATGCGATCCTCCACTTTATTTCATTCATCGCCTTTCTTTCACTCAGTGCATTGCACATCCTCCCCGAACACGATCCCCAGGTACTTGCCCAGGAAGAAAAGCTGATCTCCTTTTCGCTCGTCTTTGCCATCCTTATCTATCTCGTTTATCACTACCACCAGGCGTTCCAGATGGCGAAGAAGAGCCTCGATGCAACGGTCGCTGAGTTGCGAAGAGCAAAAGAGCTTGCAGAAGAAATGAACAGGCTGAAAACGAACTTCCTCTCGAACATGTCGCACGAGATCCGCACCCCCATCAACGGCATTCTCGGCATCAGCCAGGTGATCGAGCTCGAAACACACGACAGTGCCATACAGGAGTATGTTAAACTGCAGAAGAAAAGTGGTCGTCGTTTACTCGATACTATAAACAGTATCCTTAGTCTCTCCCGCATCGAAGCACAGAAAGAACAACTTAAACTTAGTGTTGTCGACATGAATAAAGTGGTACAAGAGAGCGCCATCTCCCTCGAAGAACTCGCGCGTTACAAAGGCATTAAGTTTAAAGTCAGCCAGCACACAGAAGAACTCTTATGTCTCTCCGACGAGACCATGCTTTACCAGGTCGTTCACAACATCGTTGGCAACGCCATCAAGTTTACCGAAGAAGGCGAAGTCGCTGTTGTGGTTTGCCCCGATCGCAGTGGAGTTAACATTCGCGTATCCGACACGGGTATCGGTATTTCGAAGGAGTTTCTTCCCAAAGTCTTCAATGCATTCGAGCAGGAGAGCATGGGACAATCACGCGGCTACGAAGGTTCTGGTTTAGGTTTATCGATTTCAAAAAAATATATCGAACTTTTGGGCGGCGAGATCACTGTGAAATCCGAAAAGAATAGCGGTAGCACATTCGAGATTTCGTTACCAAGGTATATCAGACCATGAAACGACTGTTGTATGTGGAAGATGACCCGATCAATGCACTGGTGCTGAAGAAACTGCTGGCTCATCACTACTCCACAGAACACGTCGAGGACGGCGAAACCTGCCTCACTCTCCTTGAAAAAGAAAACTTCGACCTCGTTCTCATGGATATCAACCTGGGGCGAGGAAAAATGGACGGCGTGCAGACCATGAAGAAAATAAAATTACTGCCCGCGTTTAAAAGCTTGCCTGTTGTGGCTATCACATCCTACGCCATGCCTGAAGACAAAGAAAGATTTCTCTTACAGGGATTTAATGGCTACCTGCAAAAGCCGGTTGAGAGACCGGTCCTGCTGGAATATCTCGAAGCATTTTTCCAGTAATTACTTAACTTTTGCGGATGATGATTGATCTCCGCTCCGACACCGTTACACTTCCCACTCCAGCCATGCGCGACGCCATGATGAGCGCGCCTATCGGCGACGATGTTTTCGGCGAAGATCCTTCGGTGATCCAACTCGAGAAAAAAATTGCGGCTCTCTTCGGAAAAGAGGCGGCGATATATTGTCCGTCGGGCACGATGACCAACCAGATTGGCATTCGCATTCTCACCAATCCTTCCGAAGAGATGATATGCTATTCCGGCGCACATATTTACCGGTACGAAGGCGGCGGGATTGCCGGCAACAGCCAGTTAAGTGTACGTCTTCTCGATGGCGACCGCGGAAGGTTTACAGTTAACGACATCGAGCAGAACATCAATAATTCCGCCGACCCTCATCAGCCATTCACAACACTCATCGCCCTGGAGAACACCGTAGTCCGTGGCGGAGGCAGCGTGTGGTCGTCGTCCGAAGTTCGCAACATCAGGAAGTTTGCTTTATCGAAAGGCATAAAAACACATCTCGACGGAGCACGATTATTCAATGCGCTTGCAGAATCGGGCGAGAGCCCTGCGGACTTCGCTTCGAATTTCGACACTGTATCCATCTGCCTCTCGAAAGGCCTGGGTGCGCCCGTTGGTTCTGTACTGCTCTGCAATAAAGACATGGAATACAAGGCCCGCCGTGCCCGCAAGGCGTTCGGAGGCGGAATGCGCCAGGCGGGATTTCTCGCCGCTGCGGGGATCTACGCGCTCGACAATCACATCACCCGTCTTAAAGACGACCATCGTCGCGCAAAAACTCTTGGTGTCGCACTAAAAGAGCTTTCGTGGGTCGACTCTATCGTGCCCGTAGACACGAACATCATTATATTTAGTGTGCCTAACCCCCTAACTACCGATCAAGTGCTCGCCGAACTTCTGAAGCATGACATTAAGGCTGTAAAATTTCGCGGCCCGAAAGAGATCCGCATGGTAACTCACCTGGATTTCACTGACGAGATGCTTGATCGCACGGTGAGTGTGCTCAAAAAAATAAAATTCTGATGGAAGACCTCGGTAAATCGTTTCCTGCGGCGGAAGGAATGGTTGAGGCCGAATCGGGCGGTAATAAGCCACACCCCAATGAGTTTTGCCTCAACTGCGGCACAAAGCTCGAAGACGTTTACTGTCACCATTGTGGTCAGAAAGATATACCGCGCAGGCAGACACTTGGCGAGCTTTTTATAAACTTCATCTCGTCGTTCTGGAGTTACGAAGGCAAGTTCTTCCTCACAACAAAGTATATTTTTCTTAAACCAGGGTTCCTGGCTGTTGAATACAACGAAGGCCGGCGTGAGAGTTACTTTCATCCGGCAAGGATGTACGTGTTCGTGAGCTTTCTCTTCTTCCTGTTGTTCTTTTCGTTGCCGGATTCAGACAACGGGGCTGTGCAGGGAGGTCTTACGAAAGAAGATGAAGAGGAGCTTTCGAAAATTGGACTGAAAGCAGATACAGTTAAGGGCAAGAAGGACCGTAAGGTGACATGGAGCTTTCGCGATCCTCTCTTTAAAACACATGAAGAGTACGACTCAGCCCAGGCCGCTGCGCCCGAAGATCAAAAACACAGTTGGTTCGAACGAAAGATGCAGCACAGGGCGATCGAGCTGCAAAAGAAATATGGCAACGACGCCGATGCGCTGGGTAAGGATTTTCTCTCGTCGTTCAATGACAACTTCTCTAAAGTTCTCTTTTACCTAATGCCATTCTTTGCACTGGTGTTGAAGTTGCTTTATGTACGAAGAGATTATTTTTATTCAGAACATCTTGTTCAAACAATCTACTATTACAATTTCTTTTACCTGGGTGGCTGCATTATCATGCTTTTGAATCTTGTGTGGTGGCTGACCCCGGTTTCTGTTGTGATCGGGATTTGGATGTACTTCTATCTACTTTTTGCAATGAAGAGAATGTATCAGCAAGGATGGGGTAAAACCATACTCAAGTTCATGCTTTTCACAGCGCTATTTTCGGTATTGATATTGATCGGGATTACGATCAACGGGTTGGCATCTTTGATGATGCTTTGATTGATTAGGGGGAATGCTTAATAATTCTTTACCACCACTGGCTGAACGCATGCGGCCTTCGAAGCTCGAAGACCTCGTGGGACAGGAACATCTCGTTGGCAAAAACGGTATCATCCGCAAAGCAATTGATACGGGCAACGTTCCGTCAATGATCTTGTGGGGACCTCCCGGTGTTGGGAAGACTACCATCGCAAACATTATTGCGAACGAAGTCAAGAGACCATTCTACATACTGAGTGCGATAAACGCCGGCGTGAAAGATATCCGCGATGTGATCGACAAAGCCCGCCAGACCTCACGTGTAATCCTGTTTATCGACGAGATCCATCGGTTCAATAAATCGCAACAGGATGCGCTTCTCGGCGCCGTCGAAAAAGGTACGATCACGCTGATCGGTGCTACCACCGAAAACCCGTCGTTCGAAGTGAACTCTGCGTTGCTTTCGAGATGCCAGGTATACACACTTAGGGCGCTGGATGAAAAAGACCTCCTGCGTTTGGTTGACAATGTTCTTAAGAAGGACACCGAGTTGAAGAAACGTTCAATTGTTATTAAAGAACACGTCGCATTATTAAACATTTCCGGGGGCGATGCCCGCAAACTTTTGAACCTTGTCGATTTGATCAGCGAATCGGTGCAAGGAGATATCGAGATAACAGACAAGCTTGTTATTAACGTTGCTCAAAAACATATTGCGATATACGACAAGAGTGGAGAGCAGCACTACGACATTATTTCGGCTTTCATAAAATCGTTGCGTGGCAGCGACCCGAACGCGGCGCTATACTACCTCGCCCGCATGATAGAAGGTGGCGAAGACGTGAAGTTTATTGCGCGTCGAATGGTTATCCTTGCAAGTGAGGATATCGGCAATGCAAACCCGACGGCGCTCGTGCTGGCAACAACAACTTTCCAGGCTGTAGATGTGATCGGGTATCCCGAGGCTACGATCATTTTAGGGCAATGTGCGGTATATTTAGCTACGTCGCCGAAAAGTAACGCAAGCTACGTGGGCATTATGAGCGCGTTGAGCAACGTACGCGAAACCGGCGATCTTCCCGTACCGTTAGCCATCAGGAATGCGCCGACCAAACTGATGAAAAACATGGACTACGGAAAAGGTTATCAGTATGCTCACGATTTTAAAGACAACTTCGTTAACATGGAATTCCTGCCCGATAAAATAAAAGGCACGAAATTCTACGAGCCCGGCCCAAATCCGCGCGAAGAAGAACTGAGGAATTACCTGAAAAGGTTGTGGAAGGAAAAATATAATTATTAATTGTAGGGAATGCAGCGGCTGATATTTGAGTCTTCTCCAGCGTTTATAATCGTGTGCCTCGGCCTGGGCATCGGCTACGCATGGATCCTCTATAAAACCAAACACACCTGGGGACAAACCACGAACCGGATCCTGTTCGTCGTAAGGGCCCTGGCCGTTGCGTTAGCCGCCTTCCTCCTCATAGGACCCATCCTCAAACTCACCACAAATCAATTCGAAAAACCCGCCGTTGTTTTCCTGGTGGACAATTCTCAATCTGTTGATGAAGTTCTGGGCGCCGACAAGAAAAAAGAGCTCGACGATCGTATTGCACTACAATCACAGGCCTTGCAAGACGCCGGCTACAACCTCGAAACCCGTGGTTTTGAAAATACCGCAACCTCCGACATCCACGGCGCCTTGCGATCGATCACCGCCGACTACGAAGGCAAAAATCTCGCAGGCATTGTGCTCGTCTCCGATGGCGTTTACAACTCCGGCCCATCGCCATTGTATACAACACTTAGAATCCCGGTGTACACGGTTGGCATCGGCGACACCACTCAACGTGTCGATCTCGCGCTGAAGAATGTTTCGTTCAACAAGATCGCCTACCAGGGCAATCGTTTTCCAGTGCGTGCCGAAGTGCTTGTGAAAGGCCTCACCAACCAGGATGTCCGCGCAACCATTTCAATGGGCGGAAAGGTTATCGCACAACAAAATAAAAATTCAGGTACTCGTGGTCTTCTCGACTTCGACTTCCTGGTCGATGCTAATGAAAAAGGCATTCAACGTCTCGATGTTGCTATCGATGTACTGAAACAGGAAACCAATCCAAAGAATAACCGCCAGGCTATCTATGTTGAAGTCGTTGAAGGCAAGAAGAAAATTCTTGTCGTTGCCCCGGCTCCTCATCCCGACATCAAAGCGCTCCGTGCGGCCATCGAGAAGAACTCGAACTACGAGGTTCATCTCCACATGCCCGGTGTGAAAGAAGAAAACAACCAGGACCTCTTACAGGCAGGCAAGGCCGATCTTATCATTTTCTCACAAGCGCTCGACAACGATGGCAAAACACTTCCGCTCATTCACAAACTGCAGAAGAGTAAAGCTGGGTTGTTGTTTATGGTTGGCGGAAAGACAAACCTTCGGCAGTTTGCTAACATCGGCGTTCCCCTGGTGTTTGAGAACATCGGGCAGAAAGATGAAGTGATCCCCAATTTCAATATCCAGTTTCGCGACTTCGCTTTTAGCGATAACATCGCGGGAAGATTTTCAAGATACCCGCCAGTAACTGTCCCATTCGGGAAGTTTACGTACCCGGCCGATGCGGCGGTGTTGCTCTATCAGCGTATCGGCAGTGTGTCGACCAACCGCCCGTTGTTGCTTAGCTGGAGCGGGCCCGACAACCGCATCGCCGTTCTTTTGGGCGAAGGCATCTGGAAGTGGCGCCTCAATGAATATGCTGAAACAGAAAGAAGTGAAGCATTCGATGAAGTTTTCTCGAAGCTCATTCAATACCTCAGCACTGCCGATGACAAGCGGCGCTTCCGTTCGTTCCCGACACAGAATGAATTCAGCGATTCCGAACCGGTAACATTCGAAAGTCAATTGTATAACGACCTGTTCGAACCGATCTATGGCAATACGGTGCAGATCGAATTGAGAGATGAAGCAGGAAAAGTAACGCAGTACTCTTACACAACCAGTCCTTCGGGCACGCGATACAGAATTGGAGGATTGAAAGAAGGCATCTATCGTTTCACTGCAAGCACGCAGTTAGCTTCGGGCAAAGAGCAGGTATCGGGTGAGTTCCTTGTGACGGCTCAAAACATTGAATCACAAAACCTGACTGCAGACTTTGGCCTGATGAGAAAACTTGCGAGTGAAAGTGGGGGAAAGTTTTATACTGAAGCCAACACCGCTAATCTGAACAATGATCTTACAAGCTTGCAGGCGAAGACGCTTATACACTCAGAAGATTCGTTTCACCCGATGATCAACTTGAAGGCGGTGTTCTTCCTGCTATTGTTCCTTCTGAGCCTTGAGTGGTTTACGAGGAAGTTCTTCGGATCTTACTGAACGGTCTTTGTAAGGCGGCAAATGTTCTTGCCATTCTTGTTGAAGTACTCAACCGAATCCATGATCGATTTAACAAGGCGGATACCCAATCCTCCTTTACGTTTTTCGTGAACGAGGTTATCGAGTCCGGGAGTTTGAAAGCTGTTGATGTCGAACAGTTCTCCGTCGTCGATGATCTCGAATACAAACGTGCGGCCGTTGTCGGCTTCGATGTGAAGTTCGAGGAGATGATCGGGATTGCAGTGATGTGCGTGGATCATGAGGTTTGAACACATCTCGTCGAGGGCGAGTACGATGGCACTCACTTCGACTTCGGGCACACCATGTCCTTTCAGCGACGTTCGGATGAAGTCGCGGATGCCCTTTAGGTTAGTAAGGCTGCAACCGATGCTATACTGATAGTTCATTCGCCAGTTGCTTTGCTTCCTGCCTGTCGTTCCTGATGTGCAACAGGTCGGCCAGGCCTAAAATTGTGAACGTGTTCATTACCTTCTCCTTCATACCAAACAACACCATAGTCACATTCTTGTCCTTAAACTCCTCTATGTAAGACATAAATACGCCCAAACCGGCAGAGGATATGTACTCAAGGGCACTGCAGTCGACCAGTATTTTTCGGAACCCCTCTCCTACACTTTTCGCGATGGCCAGGTCCAATTCTATGGAAGAACTGGCGTCTATTTCACCGATTACAGCGATGATGTCGGCTCCTTCCTCCTGCAGTCTTTTGATGTGAACCATGTGATTTTAACGGTTTTTTAACGGTTAGGTTTTACGTGTTCGTTTACTTGAATTTGACGATCATAGTCGTATAGTCGTCATTTATTATGTGGGTCCCGGAAAACTCATACAAATGCGAAATCAGGAACTCAGATATCTCTTTGGGCTCCTTTTCAGTGACCCTCATAATAGTCTCTTTCAGCCTGTCGTCGCCGTATTCCTCACCCTTTTGATCCTTCGCTTCCGTAATACCATCGGTATACAAAACCATGATATCTCCAGACGCATAAGAGATCACATTAGTGTCTATATAGTTGCAATAGTCTTTTGTCTTTATCATCCCCAACGCAGTTCCACGATCTTTCAGGTATTCCGCCTTCTGCGTGTTCGCACGGTAGAACAGCACAGGGCAGTGACCAGCTCTTGCGTAGCGGATCTGTTTTGTCCTGGTATCTATTGCGAAGTAGGTTGCTGAAATAAACGAACCCCTCTCAAGGCAAAACACGAGTGCGCGGTTCGCACGTTGCATGAATTCTTTCGGGTCGAGATCCTGTTGTGCAAGACTATGGAAGATCCCTTTCATCTGTGACATATGAAATGCCGCCGTCGTTCCTTTACCCGACACGTCTGCAATGATCAGCGCCACCTGGTGATCGTCGATGCGGATGGTGTCGTAGTAGTCACCGCCAACTTCGTCGGCAGATTGTGAGAACGCAGCCACTTCGAAGTCCGAATCTTTTTCGAGCTTGTCGGGGAGCAAGCTCTTCTGAACAGTCTTCGCGATCTTGAGCTCTTCTTTGTAACGTTCGTTCTGGAACGCTTCTTCCATCAACCGGAAGTTCTCTATCGAGATGCCCGCCTGGTTTGCGAACGCAGAAACGATACGTGTCATTTCCTTATTGAACCCTTCCGGGAGTTCTTTCAACAATGCGAGAGTACCGATCGTATCGCCCTTTACGTGGATCGGGAACGACAACAACGAGCGGAACCGGGTGCCCTTCAGACCCGCGAGATGTTTCGAGAGATTTTTTGTTTTATCAGTGTTCTGATCGAGTACACCTTTCACGTTACTCGACTTAAGGTGGAACGCGATGTTCCTCGATTCGTCTTCGGTGATCTGGTAAGTATAGAACTTTGCTTCGTTGTTCGACGCCTTTATTTCGAGCCACGCAGCATCGGCAAACACGGAGCTCACCGAGCTCTCGAGTAATATTTTGTAAACACTCTCTTCATTTTGCTCGGTCTGTATCGACTGGCTGATACGCTGGAAGTTTACGACCTCCTCCAGTTTCTGTTCGAACACCGAAGATGTCGGAAGGTTGAACAGGATCACAAGGAAAGAGAACACACTGTATGTGATCACAAAGAAGAAGAGACAGAGATTAAAGAAGTGTTCGGAGAAGCTCAGGAACATTCCCTTTCTCTCGGCCAGTTCGGGAGGCAAATTCCAGAACACCGACCAGAAGAAATATCCAATGTAAAACAGCGTGAGCAAAAGAATGAGGATGCTCGTCCACTTCTGGCGGAAGTTGAGGTACGCAACCCACTTCATGTTGGCCGACAGCATGATGGCGAGAATGCCAAACAGTACCATCAGGATCACGTTCAGTTCTTCACCAAGCGATACTTGCAGTATGTTGTAGAGCAGTATAACGAGTAATGCAAACTCGAACACCGTCCACATCCTTATCAACCATTTCGATTTCTGGTAAAGGATCAGTCGTTTCCACGAAGTAAATCCCGCAAGGAGAAAGCTGAGGAACAACGCGAAGTTGATCTGGTACAACACATCCTGGAACAGGAAGTTGGTCGACAGTGAAGTGTTGCCAAGAACTGTGAGAATAAGCCGGATGGAAAGAGACAGTACCGTAGAGATCAGCCCGGTCGCAAAAACTTTCCAGAGAAGGTCAGTGAAGTTAAGAGCTTCGTCTCGCTCAATCCTGAACTTATAGTAATAGAAAAGGGCAACGATGTACAGGTCGAGCATAACCCGCGGCAGCCACATTGGGATGTCGGGGTCGAGGCCACGGTCGCGACTGAAAAGCACGGTGACATCCGCGAATACTAATACCAGCCAGCAGATCACTGCAGACAGGAATGTTAGGCGGATGAGGGCTTTGGTGCGCAAGTTTTTTATTTACGGCTGTAATTCGGTGCCTCCCGAGTGATCACCACGTCGTGAGGGTGGCTCTCGGTAACACCTGCAGCCGTAATGCGCACGAATTTAGCGGATTTTAGCTTTTCCAAGGTTTTTGCTCCACAATACCCCATGCCGGCACGAAGGCCGCCCACAAGCTGGTACAGAACCTCTGAGGCGAGGCCCTTGTAGGGCACCCTGCCTGAGATCCCTTCGGGCACGAGCTTCTTGATATCGTCTTCCACGTCCTGGAAATAACGGTCTTTCGAACCGTCGTCCATAGCCTCGAGGCTGCCCATACCGCGGTATGATTTGAACTTGCGCCCTTCGTAGATGATCATCTCGCCGGGAGCTTCTTCTGTGCCCGCCAGCAGCGAACCGATCATGACGGTGTCAGCGCCAGCTGCGAGAGCCTTTACGATGTCGCCAGAGAAACGGATACCGCCGTCGGCGATGATCTTAACGGGACTTCCTTTGAGTGCTTTGGCCGATTCGTAAACGGCAGACAATTGGGGGAGACCGATACCAGCAACGATCCTGGTGGTACAGATACTTCCGGGACCGACGCCGACTTTTACTGCATCTGCGCCAATTTTTGCGAGAGCTTTTGCGGCTTCGCCGGTGGCGATGTTACCGACAATGAGCTGCATCTCGGGGAACTTCTTCTTTACTTTCTTCGCGGCTTCGATCACATACATCGAGTGGCCGTGTGCTGTGTCGATGCTGATGACATCAACGCCGGCATTTTTCAAAGCCTGTACGCGATCGAATACGTCGGGAGTAATACCGACAGCGGCGCCGGCGATCAATCGACCGTACTCATCTTGCGAAGCATTGGGCTTGTTCTTCTTTTTGAGAATGTCTTTGTAGGTGATAAGTCCTGTGAGCTTTCCTTTTTTATTGACAACAGGAAGTTTCTCGATCTTATGTTTCTGGAGGACGGCTTCGGCCTTCGCGAGTGTGATGCCTTCGGGAGCAGTGATCAGGTTTTCTTTTGTCATGATCTGCTCGATGGGCATGCTCATGTCTTTTTGAAAACGGAGGTCGCGGTTGGTGATGATGCCTACGAGCTTGCCATTTTGGTCGACGACGGGGATTCCACCAATCCTGAACTCGCGCATGATCTTTTCGGCGTCGCGCACTGTAGCGTTCACTTGTAAGGTCACGGGGTCGAGGATGAGCCCACTCTGCGAGCGTTTTACTTTTCTCACCTGGTCGGCCTGCTCTTCGATCGACATGTTTTTGTGGATCATGCCGATCCCGCCTTCGAGCGCCATGCCTATTGCCATCGCTGCCTCGGTAACGGTGTCCATCGCTGCCGAAATGACAGGGATGTTTAACTTAATGTTTTTTGTTAACTGGCCGGAGGTATCTGCCTCACGTGGAAGGATTTCGCTGTAAGCTGGTACGAGCAGAACGTCATCGTAGGTGAGCGCGTCGTAGAGAAATTTAGAGGAGTCGAGCGACATGGCAAATAATATTAGGATTCATTATTTGCCGGGCAAAGGTAAATGGATTTTCCGAAAACCAAAGTCACATTCGGGAGCAGCCGCCTTCGGCGGTTCTGGGTTGTGGGTTTTGAGGTCAGAAAGTTGATATAAACTAAGAACCGGGAGAGATCATCATGTTAAATTACACCGGGTTAGTAGACACGAATGATTTCTCCCAGTTTTGCAGATGACTTGACATCATGATGTCAGAACTTAGAACCCAGAACAAAAACCTATTTTTTAATATGAAACACCTCTCTCATCTCGTCTTAGTGTTGTTCTTCAGCACGTCCCTCGTCTTCGCCCAAACCCAGACCGGGAAAGCTTCTTTCTACGCCGATAAGTTTGAGGGAAGCCCCACTGCTTCCGGAGAAAAGTACAGGCACTCAAAGAAAACCGGCGCTCACAAAACACTTCCTTTCGGAACGAAAGTGCGTGTAACAAATCTCGACAACAACAAGACCGTCGAAGTGGTGATCAACGACCGTGGTCCGTATGTCGATGGTCGCATCATCGATCTTTCGAAGTCTGCAGCCGAAGAACTGGAATATGTGAACAAAGGTCTGGCCGATGTAAAGCTTGAAGTAATTGACGCGGGCGATGGAAAAGGCGGCGGGGTAACTGTGCCTATCGATCGTGTGGCTGTCGACGAAAAAGAATTCTACGACTTCGAGATCTCCCGCCTTGAACCAAAGGGATGGGGCGTTCAGATTGGCACGTATCAAGAACTTGTGAACCTCATGCGTTTGGCCGACAATCTTAAGAACTCATACAAGAAGAAGGTGAACGTACAGGTTAAGATCGTGAACGGCGTGAAGTACTACAGTATCATGCTGGGCGAATTTTCGTCACGGAAAAAGGTTGACGATTTCATCCCGGAAGTGAAGAAGAAATTTCCTGACGCGTTTGTTGTTGAGTACGCGAAGGTTAGGTGATGAGATGCTTTATTTAAGATTTATCCTGGCGTATTCGTTATAATACTTAACGATAGCCTGAGTATCGTCTTTGTCTTTCGTATACTCAAGCTGATTGCTTTGAAGCCTGTGAAGCAGGGCCGGATAGTCTTCAAGATACTTTGCCATTTGCACGTTGAAATGCAGTTGAGTTAGAAGATCACTCTGTCCATCCTTTTCAACTACCCAGTCACCAGAATACTTATACAGGTTGATCTTTCCCGTTTCAACAACTTTAGCGAAATCCATTGCGTAGGTCGGCGGTGCGATAAGTCCATCATCCCCCCAGGCGGGAATGTTTTTTATCACTGCAAAACTGTCGCCGTTGATGACGAAACAACAAATATCTTGCGTTGTATATTTTATCTTCTCTCCCCTTTTCGACTGCTTGTACATCACAGCCCAGGCACCCTTGATTTTTTTATCGAAATCATTGACAACTAACTTCAAAAGTCCCTCGGTTTTTTTATCGTCTTGGTTGTAGTAAAAATATCCTGGCCGCCACTTGGCAAGGGGGTATCCAGGGCCCGACGGTATAGGGGTATTCGGGAATCCAGGGGGGACAAACTGCGCAATAGCATTCGAGGAACAAAAGATTAAGTAGATGAACAGCAGGAGGGAGATTTTTTTCATGTTAGTAAAGTTCCCTAATTACGAGTACGTTTCAAACGAGCATATACCCCTATATTTAAAGCGCAGATGCTTTCTGAAATTATTGGATATCTCTCTGCTATCGTAGTTGGATTCGTATTAGGACTCCTTGGTGGCGGCGGATCGATCCTTTCAATACCCATCCTCGTCTATCTTTTTAATATAGAACCGGCTCTTGCAGGCGCTTACTCGCTCTTCATCGTAGGCGTAACGAGCTTTGCAGGTGCAATCCCCAAATACAAACAGCAGTTGGTTCACCTGAAGACGGGCATCGTCTTTGGACTTCCGTCGATCGTCAGCATTTTCTTAACGCGTTCGTTCATTGTGCCCGCCATTCCCGAAGAGATCTGTTTCATCGGCAGTTTCCTCCTCACAAAAAGGATCTTGTTGCTTGGACTGTTTGCAATTCTAATGGTGCTCGCTTCGATACCAATGATCCGCGGCAAACGCGACATTGCCTCCGACAGCAAGCGGTTCCGCACGGTGCTCGTTATTCTCGAAGGAATACTGATTGGATTTTTAACAGGATTGGTGGGAGCCGGCGGTGGATTTTTGATCATACCAGCGCTGGTGTTCCTGACGGGGCTTCATTTCAAAACGGCTGTTGGCACATCGCTATTCATCATCAGTGTAAACTCGATGTCAGGATTTCTGGGAGATGCTCTTCATCATGAAATGAACTGGCCGTTGCTGTTAAGCCTGACAGCGCTGGCTGTACTCGGAATTTTTATAGGCAATCACTATTCCCGGAAAATATCGGGGATAAGATTAAGAATGGCGTTTGGCTGGTTTACTCTTGTGATCGGCGTCTATATCCTGATCAGAGAAGCTTTTCTATGATGCCATCAACTGAAACTCCGTCGGCTTCTGCTTTGAAGTTCCGCACGATACGGTGACGCAATACGGGTTTAGCTACCGCTCTTACATCTTCGATATCGGGTGAATATTTTCCGTTGAGCAGAGCATTGCATTTCGCGCCAAGCATAAGGTACTGAGATGCACGAGGACCTGCTCCCCACTCGAGATAATCATTGGCGACAGCCGAACCATTCTGGTGAGGCCTTGTCAGATGCGTGAGCTTCACGGCATATTCAACAACATTGTCGGCCACGGGAACTCTGCGCACGAGGTGCTGGAACCCCACGATATCTTCTGCACTCAGAACGTGAGTTACTTTTTTGATATCATCTGCGGTGGTGTTCTTTACGATCGAAACTTCCTGTTCGTACGAAGGATAGTTCAACAGGATGTTAAACATAAAACGGTCGAGCTGTGCTTCGGGCAGCGGGTATGTTCCTTCCTGTTCGATCGGGTTTTGTGTTGCAAGGACGAAGAAGGGACGGGGAAGATCGTAGCGCTGGCCGGCGATAGTTACAGCGTATTCCTGCATCGACTCGAGCAACGCCGCCTGTGTTTTCGGAGGAGTACGGTTGATCTCATCGGCGAGAACAATGTTCGCAAACACGGGTCCTCTTACGAAGTGGAAATTGCGATCCTTGTCCATCGTTTCGGAACCAACAATGTCGGAAGGCATAAGGTCGGGCGTGAACTGAACGCGCTTGAACTGCAGGTCGAGTGCACTTGCGATTGTTTGAACAAGAAGGGTTTTCGCGAGGCCGGGAACACCTACCAGCAACGAGTGTCCCTGGCAAAATATACCTGTCAGCACGAGACGGACGACCTCATCCTGGCCAACCACCACCTTCGCGATTTCATCTTTCAGTTTTTTGTAAGCCAGTGCAAGTGCATCTGCCGCTTCTACGTCGTTGGCAAGTTGTGCCATAATCTTATTTTATTTTAAAAAACAAATATCGCCTGCGGCGGACTCAAAGCCTCCGGGCTATTCAACTACTTCATTATACTACTCCATTATGCCGCAACCTTTGTACGCGGGATCGACATTGATGAACACATCTGCCCTGGCTTTAAAAAACCATTTGTCGAGAGCTTTATCTTTTTTCTCCGCCAGGGCTGCTGCCTGGATCCGATGCCAGTCGTCGTTGAGATTAGCTGCGTGTGGAGGAAGTTTTGTTTTAAAGTACAGAATACGGACGGCATCTTTTCCATCGTCGGTACGATAAGTGATCACCGGCGAAATGTTGCCGAGCTTCATTGTATCGATCGTGAAATAAACAACAGGGTCGAGTTCTTTGATCGACACTTTGGTTCCACCATCGACGTCGGTAAAGAAACCTCCTTTTTGTTTAGTGACCTGGTCATCCGAAAACTCTTTCGCCAATGCATCGAACTTGGCCTTGCCTGCTTTGATCTCCTTCTTGAGGCTATCGAGGAAAAATTCCGCGCGCTTGAGGTCCTCCGGTGAAGGCGTAGCTGAGATAAGAATATGTCGCGAGTTGTATTCGTTACCACGACGGTCGAGAAGTTGCATTACGTGGAAACCGAATGGTGATTCGAACGGGGCAGAGATCTCGCCTTTCTTGAGCTTGAAGGCCATAGCTTCATACTGAGGCACCATGGCGCCACGACCTACCCAGTTCATGTTGCCACCGTTGTATTGAGCAGATGGGTCTTCTGAATTCTTACGGGCAAGTTCTTCGAAGTCGGCGCCGGCAACCAACTGCGCTCTCAGATCATTAAGTCTTTTTTTGGCAGCTTCCTTCTGTGCTTCGCTGACCTTCGCCACTTTCACGATCTGTCCTACTTCAACATCGGAAGAATAGAATGGCAAGCTGTCGGCGGGGATCTTGTTGAAGAACCGTTTTACTTCGGAGGGGGTGATCGTAATCCCTTTGGTGATCTCTGTCTGCATCTGGCGACCCAGGAGCTGTTCACGCACCTGGTCGCGAAGCTCTGCCTGGATCTCGGCAAGCGTCTTCCCATACTGACGCTCGAGTTGCTCCTGCGAGTTACCCGAGTTCTGCATGATCACTTGCATACGTTGTTGTGTGTTCTGATCAACTTCGGCGTCGGTCACAACAATCGAGTCGATCTCGGCTTTCGCAACCATCAGTTTGTTTACAACAAGGCTGTTGAGGATGTTGCACCTTGCGTCGGGCGAAGGTGAATTTCCGTTTGCGAGGTAGCCCTGGTATGCGTTCTCGAGGTCTGACTTAAGCACGATGTAATTGTCGACCTTCACAATGATACCGTCGACCACCGTGCCCCGGGGTTTTTCTTTCTCGTCGACCTCCTGGGACCATGCTGTTGCTGAAATCAAAATCAGCAGGGTGCTAATTATAGACTTCAAAATCTTTTCGTTTAGCTGCGTTCTCATACACGTCATCTTCTAATTTTTTTGCAAGCTCAACTTTGCGCTTGTTCAGAATAATATTCTTTATTTCTTCTCTCACGAACTCCAGGGGCGATACGTTGTCGGAGATCTTGTATTCGTCCACTTTCAGGAAGTACATAGATTCTGCGTCGCTGGTTTCGTAGTACGGGTTGCTCTTCAGGAACTGCACTTTGTTCGGTATCTCCGAGAGCGGCGATCCAACCACAAGCTTGTCGAACTCCATCCAACTGGAATCGGCAATATGATACGCCGATGAAAAACTCAGGCAGAACGAACGAAGTTCGGTCAGATCTTTTTCCTTATTTGAATAGATCAGGTCTTTCACACGGTTTGTTCTTGGAGCGCCTTTCGGAACAATGATAAACGTACCACGCACGATATTCTGCTTCAGTATGAAGTTGTCGATATGTTCGTTGTAATACTTTGCCACTTCATCTTCCGAAACGCTGTCGTTCAAATTCTTATTGATGTAAAAATTCTGATACTCATAGCCAATCAAAGTGTAGCGATATTCGAGGACCTTGCGCTCCACTTCAGCCTCGTTGATATCGATGGTCTTCATTGCCTGGCTGATCAGTAATTGCTTCCTGATCCAGCTGTCGATGTATGTGCTCACTCTCACGGCACTGTCTTCCTTCGAAATGTTTTCTGACACAATACCTGCAAGTTCATCCTGGTAAAGGTACACATCGTTAACCCTCGCCACAGCCTTACGGCCTTGCCCAGGTGTGGTATCTTTCTTCATCCGAATGAGATCACACGAAGAAAACACTACCGCGACCAGCGGGATAAGGTACCATGCTTTGGGTAAGCGACTCATTTCTGCTCCAGCTGTTGAATAACTGTCTTAACCGTTTTTTTATTGACTTTAACCGGGTACTTTTTCCTGAGGTCGGCCACCCATTTCTTCTCCAGATCTTCCTGGTAATCGGAAATTACACTTGCCCTTGCCTCCTGGAACGATTTGATCCCCGGCGGTAATAAACGCTCAATTTCCACAAGATAATACATCCCGTCTGCTTCGGCTTCATGCACGCCGGCCGACCACGGCACCATGTCAACCACCTTGTTATCCCCCTTGCTGAAAGCCCTGAAGCTCGTTACAGACTTGAATTTTTTCATGTCGGCCTGGCTCACAGAATCACCCTTCGCTGACTTTTCCTTCACCTCCTGCAAAAATCCCTTGTCGGACGACGAATAAATGCGGGCATAAACCCGGTCGCCTGCCTGGTACTTGTCTTTATGTGCTTCGTAGTACGCATGTTGACCAACAGTATCGGCGGAGCCAGCGTTCCACACTTCCTTCTCCATAATGCTAAAGAACATTATGCCTTCCCGGTATTCCCTTACGAGATTGCGATAGTCAACATTTTCCGATTGAAGCTTTTCGTCTTCGGCTTCGTTCACCTTTATATCGGTAAACTGATCGTAAAGTTGTCTAAAATACAGGGACGGACTGAGTGCAGAAGGTCTTTGAACGGCTTTAACATATTTTAAGAATTCGCCTACGAGTGCGGGCTTGCCTGCCAGTGTAAACAACGCCTGGTTGCCCATACCGACTTCGGCCTGTGTTCTCCAGCGACCCTTGGTGAGTGATGTGTCGGCCAACGCCTCGACCTTGGATTTCACAGCAATGTTTTCGGTAAAGTTGAATGCTGCCTTACGGCGATTGAGTTGCGTGGCCTGGCTGATCTGCATACGCTCGTCGCGACCGATCTTGCGTTTCAAGACGGGCTCTACTTCAGCAAATGTCGGGATAGCAATTTTTCGTTCGAGACGTATTATGTGCCAGCCCACACGACTTGGAAATGGATCGGAGATGTCGCCGGGATTCTGTAAGGCGAACGCAGTCTCTTCGAATTCGGGAACACCGGGCAATGCGCCGAGACCAAACGGCTGAAGTCTGCCACCCCGGTCCTTCGTATTCGTATCGACGGAATTCTCTCTGCATACGTCGTCCCACTTTCGTCCTCCGCGCAGTTGATCGTAGATCTCGAATGCTTTGTTCTTTGTCTTTTCATCGGTGCCACCGAGAAGTATGTGCGACACTTCGCGTTCGCCAACGGCGGGACGACGATTGAAAACTTTTACGATATGATATCCGAAGCGGCTTCGAACAATGGGAGAGATCTCGCCGGGTTTGGTTTTATAAGCGGCTGACTCGAACGGGTAGACCATTTGAAAAGCCGTGAACCATCCAAGCATACCACCATTCACTTTTCCACCCGGGTCTTCGGAGAATTCGGCAGCAAGTTTTCCGAAGTCTTCACCATTTACTGCACGTTCGCGGATGGCTGATAATTTTTGAAATGCGATGAGTGTGTCGGCGGGAGACGTTTCCGGTAAGGCGCTGATGAGTATATGTGCTGCCTGCACGTCCTCCTGTAATCTTTCGTAGGCTTCCTTTGTGAGACGCCCGACCTCGTCGGCTGTGGCTACAAATGGCTTCTTAAGCTCGTCGCGGTAGGTGGTAAATTCTTTAATGAAAACCTGCGCTGTATCGATGCCACGATGCCGTGCTTCGGCAACTTTAAGTTTGAAGGCGATCACGAGGTCAAGGTACTCGCGGATCTTTTCTTCCTTCATTTCGTCAGCCTTCTGCTGGTTATTTTTACGGTACAGGTACAGGAATTCACTTGCGTAAACATCCTGTTTATCGACGGTGAAAAGCACCTTGTCGGTCGGCCCGGTTTTTTTCTGCGAGAATCCGGCGAGCGCCATCAAAAAGAACCCCGTCACGCACGCTGCGCGCTTCATCGTTGTAACCATAAGCCTGCAAAAATAAGGGTCCGAATTCAAAGGCCAAATGGCAAATTTGGTGAACTTTAGCCCGTTTTAAACGTTGTTTTAGGCGCATGAAGGAACTCTCCTATCTAAACAAATACCTCGTTAAGTATAAGTGGCACCTGGTCCTGGGGTTGGTATTTGTGATTATTTCCAACGCCTTTCAGATCCTTCAGGGTCCCCTGATCCGTTACTCGATCGACCTCGTTACCGAAAATCTCAGGGTTTACAAAGGGTTCGAGCAAACTCAACTGCAAGACATCTTCTTCGACAATATTGCGTGGAACATCTTTATTCTTGCAGCACTGATGTTGATCATCGCACTGTTACGTGGTCTGTTCCTCTACTTCGTTCGGCAAACACTCATCGTAATGAGCAGGTTGGTCGAATACGACCTGAAGAATGAGATCTTCGAACATTACGAAACATTGCCGTTGAGCTTTTATCGCCGCAACAACACAGGCGATCTTATGAACCGCATCAGCGAAGACGTAGGTCGTGTGCGGATGTACCTCGGCCCATCGATCATGTACGGGCTTCAGCTCGTTACGCTGTTCGTTATGCTGATACCATTCATGATACACATAAGCCCGATGCTTACGATGTATGCGTTGATACCACTGCCATTGCTTTCGATCGGTATCTTTTATGTTAACAACATTGTAGAGCATCGTGCCGAACAGATACAAAAGAGCCAGTCGAAACTGAGCACGTTCGTGCAAGAAGCATTTTCGGGGATACGGGTATTGAAGTCTTTCACAAGAGAGAAAGAGTCGGTAGCCAACTTCGAAAGAGAAAGCAACGAATACAAGAACCAGTCGATGCGCCTCACGAAAGTTCAGTCGATGTTCTTCCCGCTGATCACCGGGCTGATTGGTTTGAGCACGATACTTACGGTGTATGCCGGAAGCCTGGGTGTTATCAATGGCACGCTGACTTTTGGCAAGATCGCAGAGTTCATCATTTATGTGAACATGCTTACGTGGCCCGTGGCATCGTTGGGTTGGACGACGAGCCTCGTTCAGCGCGCAGAGGCTTCACAAAAGCGCATCAACGAGTTCCTTAACACGAAGACGAACATTGTTTCGGAAGAGAAGCTTCTCAGCGATATAGAAGGAAAGGTTGAGTTCAACAACGTGTCGTTCGTTTATCCCGATACGGGCATTCGCGCATTGAAAAATGTTTCGTTCAAAATCAACCCGGGTGAGTCGCTGGCGATCATTGGAACTACAGGTTCAGGGAAGAGTACGATCTCGAATCTCGTTACCCGTTTGTACGATGCAAGTGAAGGACAGGTGCTCATCGATGGAATTTCGATCAAGAGCTACGATATAGTTAATCTTCGAAGCCAGATGGGCGTTGTGCCGCAGGATGTCTTCCTTTTTAGCGATACCATTTACAACAACATTGGGTTTGGACTGCGCGAGCACGATGAAGCGAAGATCATACAGGCTGCGAAAGATGCCGACGTGTACAGCAACATCATTGCGTTCCCACAGGGTTTCAGTACAAGAGTTGGTGAGCGGGGCATTACACTCTCCGGTGGACAGAAGCAGCGCGTGTCAATTGCCCGTGCAATAGTTCGTGAGCCACGCATACTCATTCTCGACGATGCCTTGTCGGCTGTCGATACAAAGACGGAGAACACGATCCTTAATGCAATGAAGAAGGTTATGGTCGGCAGGACGTCGATCGTAATTTCACACAGGGTGTCGTCGGCGCGGTTAGCAAGTAAAGTGATCGTATTGGACGACGGTGTGATTGTGGAGGAGGGAACTCACGAGGAACTTTTGGAGAAAGGTGGAGTTTATTCGGAGTTGTATGAGAAGCAAATACAGGCCGATTCTGTGGAGGATGACGCAGCTCCGAAGGTCTGAGCGCCTCCGGCGGCTGCAGAGTGTGAGGTGCCGGTCGTTTGAGTTTATTTAATCTGTGAACCGGGAGAAGTCAGTCCTTGATGTTGGACAAGTTAAGTCTGTGAGATCTGTTATTGCATAAAATGATATCTGACTCCAATCGCAGCGAAACCCCTTCCCGTCACCCTATCGAATATCTCGAGCATAAGAGATCCTTCCCCGTAAAATGAGAAAGGCGTGTCTTCGAGCCAATACTCTGCCCCGAGGATCGCTTCTGGTCCGAAGTCTACATCTGTTCGACGATCTGTTTGAGTTGGGGGAACGGCGTTGGTGTTCGTGTATGTATATTTAACTTGCGAGATCTTGGCAACGAGTCCTGCGCCACAATACCAACCGAGTTGTCCTTCCATTCCTGTAGTTGGTATCGAAAAATCTTTGAGATATCGGGCTTGCAGATACAAAGTGCTGCGAACCTGGTGATCGAGATACTTGAAGTTCTCGTATTTAGGAATGTTGTTGAATGCGTTGATATAGTAATGCTTTCCCCATGCGGGTCCCGCTGCTCCAAGTCCGAATTCTATCGCAGCTCTTTTTGTGACGTATGTTTTATACGTGAGCCCGAGTGGCACGCCAAGCCGAAGTGACACGCTTTGCGCGGGCTGGGTCTGTGCAGTGGCAGAGAATGCTATGGCTGAAGCCAGGAAGATCAGTAAGGTCAGTCTGTGTTTCATTGAACGTCCGGTAATCAAAAAACATACCGCAGTCCAACGCCACCCTGGAAGCGGTTGTATCCCGGATCGAGAAGGGCATCGGTGAACCATTCTATTTCAATAAACGCTGAGAGGGGTAAAGAAAAGTATGAATATTCGAATCCTACAATTGCACTCGGTCCGTATGTGAATCGCGATCTTTTGAATTTGCCAAGCTCATTCTCGAACAATCCGTCTTCGTAGATGTAATCGTACTCGAGTTTCGTACTTCGCCATTGAAAACCGAGGCCTGCGTATAGCTGAAGTCCGGGTGAGATCTTTTCAGCATCCCATTGATAGAGAAACTTGGCTTCGACATACCAGTCTTGCATTGCGCGATGCGAAAGGTATTTGATCGATTCTTCGCCAGATAATGTATCGGGCAGATATGCCGCGAATTGCTTGCGATAATATTTACTGTAGAGGCCGCTCGCAACTTTTCCGACATCAGCGCCGAACGCCCAGCTCTTGTTGGGATAATATTTATAAGTAAGTGCAACAGGATCGCCGAGCTTAATGCCTATAGCCTGGTATGGATATTCACTTTGCTCGAAGATCGGGCAGATTACGCGCGACTTGGCTTTAGAGATTGAAGGTGCGCGAAGACTGCGGTTTTTAGGGCTCCTTTTAAGGGTGGTATGACGCGCTTCCTGCGAATAGCATTCGCTTGTAGTAACCAAAAAAAGGACAATGGCTAGTGCTGCAAACAGGCGCATTTAACAAATATAACGGATTTAGGCTTTGTTGCCGCACGTTTAGAGCGCCTTCAATGCGGCCTCATAGTTGGGTTCCTGGCCAATCACGGGTACGACCTCGGTATATTTTACAACGCCATATTCGTCGATCACGATAACCACTCGTGCGAACAAGCCCCTCATTGGTCCGTCTATCATTTCGACGTGATAATCGTTACCGAAATCTTTGGAGCGGAAGTCTGACAATGTTACAACGCGATCTATTCCTTCGGCGCCACAGAAACGACGCATGGCATAAGGAAGATCTTTTGCGATACACAGAACGACGGTGCGTGAAAGGTTGGCGGCGCGACGATTGAATTCGCGAACGGATTGCGCGCACGTGCTGGTGTCGATGCTGGGGAAAATATTCAACACGACAGAATGACCTCTGTATTCTTTTAAAGAAACGTCGTTGAGTTTATTTCCGGTAAGAGTGAAGTCGGGAGCCGTGGTACCAACGGCAGGAAGATCGCCATTGGTATGAACTTTCGTTTCGCCAACGAGAAGATTATACATAGAATAGTTATCAACGAAGCCTGTCGGAGTCTCTTACAATTTTTTCGTCACGGCGGATCAATCGCATGGCGACCCAATTACAAAACACGCCGGCGAAGACGGTCCACAATCCGAGTCGCGACATGCCCGACATGCCAGCCTGGTTAAACTCACTGTCGAGCTTATAGCTGAAATAAACGATGGTGCCCATAACGCCCATGAGGAGGAGTGTGTTGAAGGCGGCGAGTTTTATTTGAGTGAGGCGGTTGTCGTAGCGCCGGATTGTCTGCACGGCGACGGTAGCGGCGGCGGCCATGAGAACCGCTGTGATGGCGTAAGGGAAGTAGGAGGTGTTTCGTTCTTCGCCGTCGTAGATGGTGTAGTGGAGGGGATAGTATTCGTATCGGATGCCACTAGGGTCGACATGTTTCCATTGGGGAAGGAAGAGACATGCGATCATGATGATGACGACCGCGGAGAGAAAGATAGTTTGAAGACGTTGCCACATGGGGCAAAACTAGTCAGGTTTTCCTAACGAATAAAACTTCGGTAGGTGAAAATTCTGGAGATTATCGATACAAAGAATTAAGTAGCAAGGAGTAAGAATTAAGGAGGGCATGGAAACGGCTAAAAGTTTCAGGGATCTTATTGTATGGCAAAAAGCTCACAAGTCAATTGCGGTTCATGAACATCGCTCAGGGATCACTTGAGGAAACAAGATATTATCTTGTACTTGCAAGGGATCCTGGATATGGAGACAATGAGAAGCTCGACACGTTGGCGATGGAAGTAAGTAAGGTTCTCAACGCTTATATGGAGAGCACTAGAAAAAATCATCGTTAGGACAAACAAACATCGAAACCAACCTCCTTACTCCTTAATTCTTACTCCTTACTCCTCCAATGCGCTTCCTCTTCGAAATCTCCTACCTCGGCACCAACTACTCCGGTTGGCAATCCCAACTCAACGCTACCGGTATCCAGGAAATCGTTGAAAAGTGTCTCAGCACAATCCTTCGTCAAAAACTCACCATCACCGGAAGTGGCCGAACCGACACCGGCGTTCATTGCGCACAACAATTTTTCCATGTCGACATCGACAAATCCCTCGACCGCGACAAACTCATCACCCAACTAAACTCCTTCCTCCCCGCCGATATCGCCATACGCTCGATTTCACAAATCAAACCCGACGCAAGTGCACGATATGACGCCATCGAACGAGCATACGAGTATGTGATCACCAGGAAAAAAGACCCCCTCCGAAAGGGCCTCTCGTTCTACTACTTTAAAGAGCTCGACATCAAAACCATGAACAAAGCCGCCGCGTTATTAGTCGGAACCCACGACTTCGAGGCTTTTAGCAAAGTAAAGACCGACGTAAATCACTTTATTTGCACGATTAAGGAAGCCGGGTGGAATCAAAAAGGTGACTTGTTGGTTTTTAACATCACGGCGAACCGGTTTCTTAGGGGAATGGTTCGCGCCGTGGTCGGAACACTGCTCGACACAGGCACCGGCAAGATCTCGTTGAAGGCGTTCCAGGAAATATTGAAAAGCAAAGACCGAAAGAAAGCCGGGATGAATGTGCCCGCCGAAGGTCTGTTTTTAGTGAAAGTGAAATATCCGAAAGGAATTTTTATTGATTAATGGAGAAGGAGAAAGTCAGTAGTGGCAACATCATAGATTTCAAAGTGCTGGGTCGTATCCTGCATTTTGTAAAACCCTATAAGGTTCATTTTTACATCGTCATTGCCCTCACATTCGTACTCGGCGTTCTTGGCCCCCTCAAAGTCCTCCTCATTCAATACACACTCGACCACCACGTGGCATTCGGCAACTACGAGGCCATGCTTTATATGGTGATGTGGATGTTCATCGTACTCATTGCACACTCCGGTTTTCAATACGTGCACACATACCTGTCGGGAAGAATTGGTCAGTATGTTATCCGCGACATACGCGTGAAGCTCTATCAGCATCTTGTTGGTTTACGCCTGAAGTTCTTCGATAAAACTCCCATCGGCCGCCTGGTTACACGTACAATCTCAGATGTCGAAAGTCTTGCCGACGTTTTCAGTGAAGGTCTCGCGGCGATGGCTGGCGATCTGTTGCAGATCATCTTCATACTCGGGTTCATGTTCTATGAAGACTGGCGTCTTGCGCTCGTAAGCTTGTCGACAATACCCTTGATGTTGCTGGCCACTTACATTTTTAAAGAAAAGATCAAGGTCGCCTTTAATGATGTAAGGAATGCTGTTTCAAATTTGAATGCATTTGTACAAGAGCACATCACGGGGATGAACATCGTGCAGATCTTCGGCAGCGAGAAACGTGAGTTCGGGAAGTTTGTCGAGATCAATAAAGAGCATCGCGACGCGAACCTTCGCTCGGTACTTTATTATTCGGTGTACTATCCCGTTGCTGAAATCATTGCGGCAATGGGAGTTGGCCTTCTGATCTGGTACGGAGCACGCGGTGTAATTCATACAGAACTCACCGGAATATCCGTCGGTACCCTGATCGCCTTCATCATGTACATACAGATGTTCTTCCGGCCAATACGAATGCTCGCCGATCGTTACAACACATTGCAGATGGGTATCGTGGCATCATCGCGCATCATGAACCTGCTCGACGACAAAGAATTCATTGCAGAGACCGGCACACACAAGCCCGAAGAGCTTCGCGGTGAAGTTGTGTTCGACAAAGTGTGGTTTGCGTACAACGATGCAAACTACGTTTTGAAAGACATCAGCTTCAACATCAGGCCCGGTGCTACCGTGGCGTTTGTTGGAGCAACGGGCGCCGGTAAGTCATCGATCATCAATCTTTTGAATCGCTTCTACGAGATCAATCGCGGCTCGATCAAAGTCGACAATGTAGACATACGCGAGTTCGACGTGTCGGTGCTGCGACGCGAGATTGGCGTGGTGCTGCAAGATGTTTTCCTGTTCTCCGATACCATTCGAAACAACGTTACTCTAGGCGACAAAGACGTAACCGATGAGATGATCTGGCACGCAGCCGATCTCGTTGGTGCAAGAAAATTCATTGAAAAACTTCCGGGTGAGCTCGACTACAACGTGATGGAACGCGGCGCAACGCTTTCTGTGGGACAACGTCAGCTGCTGTCGTTCATCCGCGCAATGGTCTACGATCCACGCATCCTGGTGCTCGACGAAGCAACATCTTCGATCGACAGCGAGACTGAAGAAATGGTGCAGTCGGCTATCGCACAAATGATGAAGAACAGGACGGCCATCGTAATTGCGCACAGGCTTTCAACCATTCAAAAAGCGGATACGATTATTGTTCTGGAAAAAGGCGAGATTCGGGAAACAGGAAGACATGAAGAACTCCTTAGCCAGGACGGCTACTACTCCCAGTTATACAAAATGCAGTATAAAGAAGTTGTCTAAACTTCTCGGCCTGCTGATCATCAGCACAGCCTCACTTGCCCAAAAAGACACAGGATATCTACTACAGCCTGATCGCGTTTTCGATGGGGAAAAACTCCTCACCGGCGTATCGGTCTTTGTTCACAACGATAAAATTGTTGCGATCGGCCCTACGGCTAACATCAAACCGACGGGCGACGTAACTGTGATCAAGCTTCCCGGCTGCACATTACTTCCCGGCCTTATCGAAGGACACTCGCACCTGCTTCTTCATCCGTACAACGAAACGTCGTGGGTCGACCAGGTGATGAAAGAGACCGACTCCTATCGCGTGGCAAGGGCAACTGTGCACGCAAAAAATACCTTGATGGCTGGAGTAACTACCGTGCGTGATCTTGGAAGCGAAGGCGCGGGCTATGCCGACGTTGGATTGAAACAAGCTATCGACGAAGGAATTATCGCCGGGCCGAGAATGATCGTTGCAGGCCGTGCCATTGTCGCTACGGGAACGTATGGTCCCAAAGGTTTCGACACAGATTTTAACGTGATGCTTGGCGCCGAAGCTGCAGATGGAAATAATTTAATAACTGTTGTCAGGGACCAGATCGGCAAGGGCGCCGATGTTGTGAAAGTATATGCGGACTATCGTTGGGGTTTGAAGAACGAACCGCAGCCGTCGTTCTCAATAGATGAACTGAAGCTCATTGTAGAAACAGCTGCAAGCTCCGGGAGGAAAGTTGTTGCCCACGCTTCAACAGCAGAAGGTATGCGTCGTGCGATCTTGGCCGGCGTATCGACAATAGAACACGGCGATGCAGGCACGCTCGAAATATTTCAATTGATGAAAGAAAAGAATGTTGCGTTGTGTCCGACGATTGCAGCGGGTCATGCCATTGCACAATACAAAGGATGGCATGTTGGCACACTGCCCGAGCCAGACGGCGTAAAGCAGAAGCGCGCAAGTTACCAGGCTGCGATCCAGGCAGGCGTAACGATATGTGCGGGTGGAGATATTGGTGTGTTTGCACATGGCGACAATGTGCGCGAGCTCGAAATGATGACAGAGTACGGAATGATGGCCGACCAGGTAATACGTAGCGCAACGAGCGTGAATGCCGACGTGTTCGGTATCGGTGACAACCGTGGAAGAATTAAAGAAAATCTCAAAGCAGATATCCTTGTCGTGCAAGGTGACCCCACAAAAAACATTTCTGACCTGAGGAAAGTAAAACTTGTGATGAAAGACGGCGTTGTTTATCGCAACGAAAAATTGTAACTAGTACAACTTAACTTTCTATAGTCATGAATCGCAAACAAGCCCTGCAGTCTATTGCCGCCGGTTCGGCCGGCATAGTTGGTCTGCCCTCGATCGCCAAGGCGTTTTCGCTGCTCCCCGATGGATTGAAAGGAAACATCAATCACTCGGCGTGCCGCTGGTGCTACCAAAACATTCCGCTCGAAGACCTGGTGGTTGCAGCAAAGAACATGGGCATGGGATCGATCGAACTTCTCGGTGCGAAAGAGTGGGAAGTCGTAAACAAACACGGTCTCACCTGTGCAATGGGCTACGGCACTTCAATCGGATTGAATAAGGGCTTCAACGATCCAACACTGCACGACCAATTATTGAAAGATTATACTGAAGCAATTCCTAAGGCTGCCGCTGCCGGTTTGAAGAACATCATCTGCTTCAGTGGAAACACGAATGGCCTCACTGCAGAAAAAGGAATCGAAAACTGCGCAAAAGGTCTTGACCCAGTGGTGAAGCTCGCACAGAAGTATAACATCACAATGACAATGGAACTTCTGAACAGCAAAGTGGACCACAAGGACTACCAGTGCGACCACACCGAATGGGGCGTGAAGCTTGCCGACAAATTAGGTTCCGACAATTTCAAGTTGCTGTACGACATCTATCACATGCAGATCATGGAGGGCGACGTGATTGCCACCATCAAGAAATACATCAAATACATTTCACACTTCCATACCGGCGGTGTTCCGGGCCGTCACGAGATCGACGACACGCAGGAACTTCAGTACCCTGCTATCATGAAGGCGATTGTTGCTACGGGCTTCAAAGGTTTCGTGGCACAGGAGTTTATCCCCGCAAGGGAGGACAAACTCGCGTCACTGAAGCAAGGTGTGGGGATCTGTGATGTCTAGGAACTAGCGCTTCGCTAATCTTACATTCGCATCGTCGGCACGGATATCGATTCTCGCATTTCCGTTTGCAAGAGTATATCTTGAACGATCTTCGGAGTCTTCAACTTCAGAGAACGTTGCATCGGCGCGTACACTTCCATCATCGTGACGAACATCGAAGCGGCCACCGCCGCTGATCACTGTAAACATGATCTTTCCATCCTGTGCGTCGATGAAGTAGTCGCCGTTGTCGCTGAGAGAAGTCTCTACGAAAAAGTCGCCGTCGTCTATGTTAGCGTTGATCTTTGTGAATGCTGCGTTGCGTATGTCGATGTTCGAGTCGTCACCATCAAACTCCAGCGATCCTTTTGCTTTGTCCATTTTCACATCGCCATCGTCGAGGTTGAAACGAAAGTCGTCGCCATTGCAGTTGGTGATCTCCAGGTCGCCATCGTCGAGGTCTACATCGAGCATACCATCAATCGATTCGATGAGGTAATCTCCGTCGTCGCCGTTAATTACCAGGCTAACGCCTTTAGGTGCTTGGATCTTGATTGTGTAGCGCTCGTTGTAAGTGCCTACAATTCCGAAGTGGGCAGTGTTTTGGCGGTCGCGAATGGTAAGGTTTCCCCCGCTTTCATCGATGTCGACAGAAAATTCGTCGGTGCCCGAGTAGAAGCCTTTGATCTCCACTTCACGATCGATCTTAACGTTCACATCCGTACGGTCGGAGCCAGTAATGAACACTTTTGCGTCGGAGCTCGTGAGCTTTATGATGCCTTTTGCGGCAACTTTATAGTTCTGGTCGAGGTGGTAATTGCCGGATTTTTGGGTCTGGGCCGCACAAATGCCGACGGATAGGGCGAGGGCCAGGGTAAGGATTGATTTCATGGGTTGGAAGGTTTATGGGGTTAGACGCAAACGACGGACCGGGGGTTGCTGACGGGGTGTGAGATGTGGAAAGAGTGTACTGAAATGACGGAGGTAATTGTTCTGGGTTCCAGGTTCTATTTGTTCAATTAACTATATGGTCCCAGAACTTAGAACCCAGAAAAATTACAGCGTAGCGATCAACGACACATACAACTTTGTAAGAACCGGCTCCGCACTATTCGCAACCCGTATAATCTCCTGTATTTCGACAGGCTGTAAATTCTCCGGATCACAATCATCCGTCAGTACCGATATCGCACAGCACGGAAGATTCATATGATTCGCCACCAGCACCTCCGGCACCGTCGACATCCCCACCGCATCTGCTCCCGCCATTTTTAAAAATCGATACTCCGCACGTGTTTCAAGCTGTGGCCCCATCACCGCAGCATAAACTCCCTGGTTCAACTTTATCTTTTGCTTTTTCGCGAGATCGATCAAACGCTTATTCAACTTCTTCGAGTACGGCTGACTCATATCCGGGAAACGTGGACCAAAGGCTTCGAAGTTTTCTCCACGCAATGGATTGTCGCCCTGGAAGTTTATATGATCATCGATGAGCATCAACTCGCCCTTCTTCCATTTCATGTTCATATTACCTGCAGCATTCGAGATCAACAGGTTACGAATGCCAAGATATTTCATAACACGAACCGGCAACGTTATCTGTTGCATTGTATATCCTTCGTAAAAGTGAAAACGACCTTGCATCGCGAGCACCTTCTTGCCCTTCACTTCTCCGAAGATCAACCGACCTTTGTGAAACTCTACTGTTGATATAGGAAAATGCGGGATCGAATTATAATTGATCACGATCGGGTTCTTGATCTCTTTCACAAATTGAGCGCCGAGGCCCGTTCCAAGAATAACTCCAATCTCCGGCTCCGTAATTCCTCGCTTTTTCAGGTAGGCAACAACTTCTTTTATCGCTTGTAACATTCTGATTCCTTTTACCCTGCAAAAGTCGCATATTTAGACACTATGAAAAAGCTCCTAACCCTTGTGGCAGTTGCCATTTCTGCGCATGCGTTTGCCCAATCATTTAATAACCTCCCTGTAATCACTCAAAAGCCACCTCTTCACGGTCGCCACTGGATGGCCGTTACCGGCAAACCGTTGGCCGCCACTGCAGGCGCAATGACATTCGCCAAAGGCGGCAATGCAGTGGATGCAGCCTGTGCTATGCTGGCCGCAACATGTACAATGTGGGACGTGTTATCGTGGGGCGGAGAAACACAGGCGCTCATCTATAATCCCAAAACGAAAAAAGTTATTGCGATCAATGCACTCGGCGTTGCTCCAACAGGTGCAACTGCCGATTTCTATAAGGGCAAGGGCATGAAATATCCACCAGAGTATGGTCCGCTCGCAGCTGTAACACCCGGCACTCCCGGTGGTCTTCTGACGATGCTTGCCGAGTATGGAACGATGAGTCTGAAAGACGTTCTGGCACCTGCAATGCAAATGGCAGAAGGATACCCGATCGAAGCACAGACTGCTAACGCGATAGAGCGCGGCAAAGATCAGATCAAACAATGGCCTTATTCGAAGAAAGTTTTTCTTCCACACCTCGGCAAAGACAGGGAAGCTCCCGATGCCGGGGAAGTATTCGTTCAAAAAGATCTTCTCGAAACTTTAAAGAAGCTTGTTGATGCCGAACAGGAAGCTCTCAAAAAGAAAAAGAGCAGGAAGGAAGCGATCTATGCTGCATACGATCGATTCTACAAAGGCGACATCGCGAAAGAGTTTGCACGCGGATGCCAGGAACAGGGTGGTCTCATTACAGAGCAGGATCTCGCCAACTGGAAAGTGAAGATCGAAGAACCTATGATGACCACGTATCGCGGTATCGACGTTTACAAGTGCCAGCAATGGACACAAGGTCCGGCACTTCTGCAAACCCTGAATATCCTCGAGAACTTCGATCTGAAGACCATGGGATATAACTCACCTCGTTACATCCACACGTTGTACCAGGCGATGAACCTCGCGTTTGCCGACAGGGATTTTTATTATGGAGATCCTGCATTCGCGCCCGAGGAGCCGATGAAGGGATTGCTCTCGAAAGAATACGCGAAAGAACGTTCGAAGCTTATCAACTGGGAGATGAACGATCCCAAAGTAATGCCTGGCGACCCATATCCTTTCGAAGGAAAAACGAATCCATATGCTGATCTCTTAAAAGTCTGGGGCAATGCGCAGGCTGCGAACTTCAAGCCAGGCAATCCGCTCGACGAAAAATTCATGGAGAGTTTCACCGCAGGAACAACATCGGTTGAAGCCGCCGACAAAGAAGGTTGGGTTGTTTCAGTTACACCAAGTGGTGGATGGGTTCCTGCATGCATTGCTGGTAACACCGGTGTTGGTATGAGTCAACGTATGCAGTCGTTCGTAACAGATGCGAAAGAGAATCCTTTCAATGTTGTGGAGCCAGGAAAGAGACCACGTGTAACGCTCACTCCGAGTCTTGCATTGAAAGATGGCAAGCCTTATGTGTCGTTCGCGAAACAGGCGGGTGATGAGCAAGATCAGTTGTTGCTGCAGTTCTTCCTCAACATGGTAGAGTTCAACATGACGGTACAGGAGTCGACTGAAGCGCCGAGCTTTAAGACATTACAGATGTATTCGAGTTTTGGTGAGCATGAAAAAGTACCGGGCGGGTTGATCCTCAACAGTGCGATGCCCGCGTGGACGCGCAAGGATCTTACACGTATGGGATATAAACTACAATACCAGGATCGCACCAGCGGGCCGATCAACGCGATATATTTTGATTGGGCACACGGTGGTACGTTTTGGGGCGGCTCGAGTAATCATGGTGAGGATTACGGGATAGGGTGGTAAATTATTCGTAGAGGTCGCTGTTCGGTGTCTTACAGACCTCTTCAAAATAAACTGAAACTTTCTGGGTGACGGCTTTAAAGTAAGCCTCACCCTTTTCTTTCGTAGCCTTCCTGGGATCGCCCACACCGGTATCTTTCGTTACCTGCATCCATTTCCTTTCTGCCCATGCCCAGCCCTCACGGATACCCGTGATCTTAAACTTCTTCGAAGCACCGTCGCCCGCCTGCGATAGATTCACAAGATCCGGCCGCAGGTACAACATCAAACTCGTCTCCATCTCGCCCGCATGATCGTCTTTATTTTCGAAGAACTGTTTTTGATCGATCGACTGGTACCAGTTGCATGAAGTAAGAAACATCTTCGGAAACTTAAGACCAAGCTCGCGTATCATCGTACGAAAGTCATTACCGCCATGACTATTAAGAATGATCAGCTTATAGATCCCCTGCCTGTCAAGTACTTCGATCACATCTTTCAATATCATGAACTGCGTGCTAGGATTCATGTTGATGTCGAGCTTCACATCGAACTGACCGGTGTTGACCCCGAAAGGAATCGGGGGAAGGACAATCGGTCGCGCTCCGCGCTCCCACGCCAGACGTGCAGCCTCCGCAGAAATATATTCCGCCTCGAGAATGTCGGTGCCGTAAGGCATATGATAATTATGTGCTTCACAAGCACCCCATGGCAACACAGCAGCATCGAAGGTCGCGTCTTTTATGTATTTCCAGTTGGATTCGGATAAAATGTATGGTCGCATATAGATTCAGAATGCTTCAAACTTACTCTAAAGAAATCTTAAAAAATATTAACTTCGGTAAACCCACACTCCATTTGAAAAAGATCGTTGTTCTAACAGCTCTTTTGCTGGCAGGTGATGTCGTTGAGGCACAAGTCAGCCTGTTTGATGTGCTGTATTTCGCGGCAAGAGGCAGCGTAAACAGAAAGCAGGAGGCACGCGTAAAGCTCATCTACTGGAATGGTTCTTCAATCAAAGGGCACCTGTATTCAATGACAGACACCACGGTGAGCGTATTCCCAATCCGTCAAAGACAGCTGCCGGTGTCAACATTTTCTTTGAAGGAGATAAAGGCGATAGGGGTTCGACGAAAGAATTCAATTCGCAGGGGAAGCAATATTGGAGCTGTGGTGGGCCTGGTGAGTACCGGCCTGGTCGTTTACTCCACCTATGAAGGACATGGTCCGAAGCCCGAAGCGGATCGCGGATCTGCTGCAGCGTTCGGCGCTATGTTTGGACTTCTTATCGGGGAAGGAGTTGGGGCACTCTGCGGAACCCTTTACAGGAGTATAGAGATAAATGGGATGCCAACCGAGCAGCAAATCGAAACACTCGA
>DASRSO010000021.1:0-3855 GCA_035656375.1 Cyclobacteriaceae bacterium
GGGTTTCAACGCTGGTTATGTTTGGTTCCATTCGAAAGCCCAATTGTTCTTTGAAGACCTGATCAAAGTTACATCCCGATGAGATCAAAGGAATAAGTCCGAAGCTCATTGCTTCGAGAACGCTCACGGGAAATCCTTCGCTGAAAGATGGTAACAGGAAATAATGTGCTTTGTTGAACAACGCATCTTTCGTGTCGCCATACACGGCCCCTGCGTACTCGATGTTGTTACCGAGATACGGTTTGATCTTTTCGAGTTCGCCCTGGTCGGGACCGGCAATGATGAGTTTCCTGTTGTTATCGGTGCCGAATGCCGACCGCCATCCTTCCACCAGGGGAACGATGCCTTTCTTGTGATGAAGACGTCCGAGGAACAAAAAAATCAAAACGTCGCCGGATGATTTTGACGGATAAGGTCTTACGGTTACGCCGTTCTCAACGAGGTCGATGGTTCGCCCGAATCGCTGCGCAAGGTTGCGTTGTTCGACACTGCTGACCGCACGTATCTTTTTTGAGTGATTCGCGAATCGTTTCTCGAACAGTGCGTAATAGATCTTCTTCTTCAAGGCACCCTGCTGCATGCTCCATGGCTCGAGCATTCCGTGAGGGACATACAGCCATTTGAAACCTTTTTTCGCCAGCATTGCACCAAGTCGTGTTGGAGCAAGCCAGCATCCGTGACTTACGACGACGGTATCTGTCGCAGAGATATTATTTGAAGAGAGTGCGTTATCGACAACCGTGTTGTCGAGTGCATTAGAGCCGAGATATACTATTGAAACACCAGGGAGCCCGACAGCCATAGACTGAGGCGAGCACACAAATGCATAAGTAGATATGTTATGTTTTGAAAAAAGAAACTGTGATCCGAAGACAGCCGCGTTGTAGATCCCAAAACTAATTTTGTCCAGGCTGTGGATGAGGTGGATAACTTTCATGTGCAACTGGCACCCTCTTCCTTACAAGAGGTATAGCGAATCTTCGTTTGATGATCCGTCTGACAATATAAACGGGAAAAACTGAAAAGAAAAAGAGCATGGTCACCTGGGGAAGATATCCGCGCGATACGATCACATACAGGTAAATGACGGTGACCGCGTAGATCGCGATGTGCAAAGGGTCGCGATGATCGGCAAGGTACCACGACCAGAGTTTTTTATAGAACCAGCCGATCAGGAATCCACCTATAATGATACCAAACCATCCGAAGGCGAGGTAGTATTCGCCGTAGGCCATAAAAGCAGCACCCTGACTCACAGGTCCGCCATAGATGGCATTGAGCGCATTGAAAAGATATTCCGCTGACTTCTTTCCCGGGAACAACTGGCTTGGAATCGGGAACAGTATCGTGTTGATGATCGGGGTAAAACCAGCGTGAGGTATTTTCGATGGGGTGAGGTCGATTACCGCGCCGGATGTCTGGAATATTCGCGATTCGTTCAGACCGCTTTCGTAATACGACTGATTCGAGTTTTCCAACCGGGTGGTGTCAAGGCCGCGACCGTAGTTACGGGTCTCGTTGATAACTCCCATTGCGAGGATGAACAGCACGAAGAATCCGAATGCAAGGAGAATGTTTGGACGTCGTTTTACACTGAGATAATAAATGATAGCGAGCGACCCGAGTAATAACACAAGCCTGTAGCGGAAACCAAGACTCGTGAAGACACCGATAGATACTATTAACACGACCGTGAACCATGCCCAGCGCTTATTAGTCTTCATGCTGTATGCCAGTAACAGACTGACGCCGGGAATGAGAAAGTTAAGGCTCAGTGTCAGGTAGTTCGCAAAGCTTCCACCAAGAGCTTCATCGGTTGGGCCTCCTCCATCTGCAAGGATCGGGTTAATGAGATAAACTACTCCCCCGCCGGTTGCGATCGCGAACAATACAAACCCAATGATGCAAATATTCCGCCCATAGGTAAACAGTGTGTCGATTGGATATGGAGGCGTTGGTGACTGTCGGCGATCGGGGGTTTTTAAGTGAAACCCGATGATACACGAAAAGATCAAAACGAAAGCGCCCCAGAACGCAGAGGAGTAGAAAGGCCGCATGTTCAAAAGGCGGTCGACTGTTTTACCGCTCGACACTGCCTCGTATGGACCGAGCAGACAGTAGTAGGCGAAGATGATCGCGATAATACTTAAAGGCGACCAGAGATATTGATAACCTTTCTGGTAGTTGTAAACAAGAATGATGAATATACAGATAAATATACCCAGGTAAGGCCAAAATTCTGAAGACGTGAATCCAAAGAAGCTCACCGTGCAAGGAATTTATGAAGCAATGTAAACGTGCCTTTTGAAGGGGATGCAAGAGCATACGAGCACGCATCGGCAAGTCCCGTTGCGAACTCGTTGAGTCCCCAATTACTTATCTCGAGTTGTGATTCCTTGCACATACTATTCCACTGTTCCTCCCCTGCTTTATCCATTCTCATCAGCGAATCGGTGATTGCACTGATGTTGTAGGGGTCAAAGATAACACCATTCCTGCCTTCTTTTACCAGGTCTACTGCACATCCGCATCGTGAGGAAACCACGACGGGAAGCCCGAAAGCCATGGCCTCATTTACGGCAAGTCCCCACTGGTCGGAAATGCTTGGAAGAACGAGGGCGAAGGCCTGGCCGAGAAGCTGCAGGATAACGTCTTGTTGGACGAAATCATACATCTCGACATGGGCCGTGAGGTTATGGGCACGAATTTTCTCTTCGAGGGAGCTTTTGAGTTTTCCGCCGCCGGCAAGAACAAGTTTCCGTGAGCCGCCTGCCCGAACGTAGCCCGCGTATCCGTCGATCATACGATGAAGGTTCTTCTCTTCGATGAACCTGCCGATGCAAACAAATTTCCGTTCGTCGTATGGGCTTCTTGGGGCGCGGCCTGCCTGTGTGAAAACATCGTTGTCGACAACGTCCCATGGTTTAAACACGGCCCGTCGATCGAAGCCGAGGCCGGTGATGTATTCGGTGCTTTCGGTACCCGCTACGAGTGCCGACGAGTATGCCCTGAGCATGACACGTTTCATGCGTTCGACATAAAACTTTCGGGTGACCGCCTCGAGACGGCTGTCGCTGATGACGACCAGCGGGATCTTTCGCGGCGCTGCTTCAACGACGATCTGGTTGTACTCCGCGTCGGCCCAGCCGGTGTTCACGAGCACGTCGGGTTTGTATTTATCCAGCAGGCCGGTGATGGATTTCTTTAGCTCGTTGCCGCGAAGGCCTGCTTCCGGATCGGTTGAAACGGCAAATGATTCGATCTTGTATTTTCCGTTGGCTTTGAACTGCCACGAATACTCTTCCGAAGATGGCCGCGTCTCAACAGCCACGATATCCATCGAAGCGGCAGCAGCCTGGAAGCGTGCGTGATGGTACGGACCGATGCGACGTAAGAAGAAGAGTACTTTCATTGTGTACTGGCTTTCAAAATATTCAAGACGGCATTCACAGCGCGTGGCCAACGTACGTGTTCGCTCTTATCGACAGCAGACTTGTTCAAACTGCGACGATAGTTTTCATCGACAATATACTTTTCGAAAGTGTCGGTAATTTTTTTCAGTGGATCGCTTACATCAAATCGCATCGAGACGCCGGGAAGAAAAAGATCGCCCATACCATCGACCACATACCCCGCTACCGGCCGGCCCGTGGAGATGAATTCGAGAATAGAGATGCTCGAGAATTCGGCTTCCGAAAAAAGACAACCGACATCACACGACTCGAGGAAACGGATAAACGCTGCGTAATCTTTGTGCTTGTTAATGAACCCGACAAACTCCACCCCTTTTCTCGAAACAAAATCGGCGGGCGCGTTGCCTGCACATCGAACAATAACATGGTGGCCCCGCGACTC
>DASRSO010000022.1:0-19418 GCA_035656375.1 Cyclobacteriaceae bacterium
CCATCACAACTCGGGCCGTTACGACGATGCCATTGCGCTTTACACTAAGGCGATTGACTGCAAGCCCGAATTTCTCCAGGCATGGTTCAACCGGGCCAACTCGTACTACGAATCGGGCGAGTATTTCAGTGCGATTTCCGACATCGACCATATCGCGAAAGCGAAACCCGACACATCGGAGGTCCACTTCATGAGGGGTCTCGTGCTTACGAAGCAGCGGGATTACCCGGCTGCCCTGTCGGCATTTCAGCGTGCACTCGAGCTCGGCCCCGCCGACGAGACGTCGTGCCGTGTTAATCTCGCTTCTGTGAAGATATTCATGAAACAATACGAGGCGGCGAAGGCAGAACTCGAAGCGTGTATTAAGTTGAATGCAAAAGAGCCTAACATTTATAACTCACTTGGGCTGATAGCGATTGAAGAAAATAACTTTGAAGAGGCATTGAAACAATTCAATAAAGCCCTTGAGCTTAAGTCAAGGCAACCGTACTTTTTAAACAATCGCGGATTTGTATACATCAACATGGACAAACTTCATGAAGCCGAGGCCGACATCAACCAGAGCATCAGTGAAGATCCATACAATGCATGGGCTTATCGCAACAAGGGTATACTTTATTTAAAGAAGAAGGACTATTCGGAAGCAAAGCGCCTCCTCACCAGGGCGAAGGAGATGGACCCCAACGTAGAAAAGATTGACCTTTACCTTTCACAGATCCCATGACGTTCGGGGAATTAGTAAGAAAACTTGAGACACGATTGGGACAGCAACTGCCGGCGGCACTTGCCCATGAGGCGATGCGTGCAGTGCGTTCGGATAACGTTCCGCTTCAATTCAATCATTCGCTTCCGCCAAGACCAGGAGCTGTGTTGCTGCTGATCTATCCCGGTGCGGATGGTGCGATTAACTTCCCTTTGATCAAACGCCCCGACTATACCGGGGCACACTCAGGACAGGTAAGTTTCCCGGGAGGTAAAGCCGAAGCAGGGGAGACGATCATCGAGACTGCATTGCGCGAAGCACAGGAAGAAATTGGTGTCGATCCTAAAGACGTCAACGTTATTGGTATACTGAGCGACTTCTTCGTAATGCCAAGCAACTTCATGGTCACCCCCGTGGTTGGGTACATGAATGAACGACCTAAGTTTGTTCCTGATAAGATCGAAGTTGTGAGAGTACTTGAAGGGGATATAAACAGGCTCATGCCCGATGCCGCCATAACAACCAGTGAGATCGTGGTGGCGAAGACAGTAAAATTAATGGCTCCGCACTTTTTGATCGATAATGAGATAGTGTGGGGCGCAACAGCGATGATGCTGAACGAGTTCAGGTATGTATTAAAAGAAATAACCCCGGAAGGACCGGGGTTATAAGAGTTATTTCTTCTTTTTCGCTGCTTTCTTTACAGGCTTTTTAACTGGTTTCTTTTTAGCAATGACCTTCTTTTTAGGAAGAGGCTTTTTCTTTGGCTTCGCCTTTGCGACTATTTTCTTTTTCAGCCTGGCTACAACATTCTTGATCTTGGCAATGATCTTCTTCTTTTTCTTAGGTGCCGCTGCCTTCTTAACTGGTACCGCTACTGCAGCTTTTGCTTTCGCTCCCATCTGATTCAATGCAGATCCAGCCTTGAACCACAAGATCTGGTTTGCATTGTAGGTATGATTAACCTTGATCGTATCCTTCGTACCATCCTTGTGATTCAACACAAGTGTCAACGGAACATCCGGTGCGAATGAGGTCAGGTCGGTGATATCGATCGTATCGTCTTCCAGGATCTTGTTGTAGTCATCCTTGTTAGCAAACGTCAATCCGAGCATACCTTGCTTCTTGAGGTTTGTCTCGTGGATGCGGGCAAACGATTTCACCAGGATCACCCGTACACCGAGGTGCCTTGGTTCCATAGCCGCGTGTTCGCGCGAAGAACCTTCACCGTAGTTTTCGTCACCTACCACGATCGATCCGATGCCATGAAGTTTATAATCACGCTGTACTTTGGGTACTTCATCGTACTGGCCTGTAAGACCATTCTTCACGCTATTGATCTTCTCGTTGTAGAAGTTCGTAGCACCGATCAACAGGTTGTTAGAAATGTTGTCGAGGTGACCGCGATACTTAAGCCACTTACCAGCCATCGAGATGTGGTCGGTAGTACATTTGCCTTTAGCTTTGATCAACACGCGCAGCCCGGTGATGTTCTTTCCATCCCATGGTTTGAATGGTGCGAGCAACTGGAGGCGATCTGAGTTAGGATCAACTTTCACTACAACTTTGCTTCCATCGGCTGCGGGTGCGATGTACCCGGCGTCTTTCACATCGAATCCCTTCTTCGGCAGTTCGTCGCCGGTAGGAGGGTCGAGTTTCACTTTCTGACCTTCCTCGTTCACGAGGAAATCTGTGGCCGGGTTGAATGTCAGGTCACCTGCGATTGCCAGTGCGGTTACGAGCTCGGGCGAGCCCACGAATGCGAATGTGTTCGGGTTACCGTCGTTGCGCGACTGGAAGTTCCGGTTGAATGAGTGAACGATTGTATTCTTTTCCTTCTTCTCTGAGCCAAAGCGGCTCCACATGCCGATGCAAGGGCCGCAAGCGTTCGCGAACACTTTGGCACCGATCTTATCGAATGTAGCGATAAAGCCGTCGCGATCGATCGTGTAGCGAACCTGTTCAGAACCGGGTGTGATCGTGAATTCGGCTTTGGTCTTGAGTTTCTTGTTAGCCACCTGGCGTGCAAGACTTGCTGCACGCGAAATATCTTCGTACGAAGAGTTGGTACACGAACCTATGAGACCTACTTCAACTTTCGTGGGCCAGCCGTTCTTTTCGGCTTCGGCCTTCATCTTCGAGATGGGTGTTGCGAGGTCGGGAGTGAACGGACCGTTGAGGTGTGGTTCGAGCTCCGAAAGATTGATCTCGACAACCTGGTCGAAATATTTGTCGGGGTTTTCGTAAACCTCCGGATCTGCTGTGAGGTGCTGCTTGATGTTGTTGGCAAGCTTCGCGATCTCGGCGCGGCCTGTGGACTCGAGGTAACGAGCCATAGAATCGTCGTAACCGAAAGTTGATGTAGTTGCACCGACTTCAGCGCCCATGTTACAGATCGTTCCTTTACCTGTACAACTGAGAGCTTCGGCGCCTTCGCCGAAATATTCTACGATAGCCCCGGTTCCACCTTTTACTGTAAGGATACCGGCAACTTTAAGGATCACGTCTTTGGCGGATGTCCATCCGCTTAACTTACCTGTGAGCTTAACACCGATGAGTTTGGGGAACTTGAGTTCCCATGCCATGCCGGCCATCACGTCCACTGCGTCGGCACCGCCAACACCGATGGCGACCATACCGAGACCGCCCGCGTTAACGGTGTGGGAGTCGGTACCGATCATCATACCACCCGGGAATGCATAGTTCTCGAGTACGACCTGGTGAATGATACCGGCACCTGGTTTCCAGAACCCGATGCCATACTTATTGGATACTGATGAAAGAAAGTCGAATACTTCACGGCTTTCTGCGTTGGCGACCTGGAGGTCTTCTTTGGCGCCCGTCTTGGCCACGATAAGGTGGTCGCAATGCACTGTCGAAGGTACGGCTACCTTGGGGCGGCCGGCTGACATGAACTGCAGCAGGGCCATTTGCGCAGTTGCATCCTGCATCGCTACGCGGTCTGGCGCGAAGTCGACGTAAGACTTTCCGCGGCCGAAGTTTTCAAGCTTTTGGTCTGCGAAGAGGTGCGAATAGAGGATCTTTTCCGAAAGGGTAAGTGGCTTGTTCACCACTTTGCGGGCTGCTGCGATTCTGCCGGGCATGGCTGCATACAGCGCCTTGATCATATCTAAATCGAATGCCATAGTTATAGGAGTATAGGCTGCTAAATTAGCAATTTCCCTCAAAAAAAGGCGTTTTTTACGGATTCGCGAGGAAGCTTAGACAGGGTCTAAATAACCTATTTGCTGTTGATGTAATTCAGAAATTCCCTTTTGAAGGTCTCTTCTCTGAATTTCCCCGAAAAATAGGCTGTTCCCGTTTTGCTGTTGGTATCTCCAACACCACGAGAGGCCACGCACATGTGGTTGGCATCGATCACCACGCCCACATCGGCGGTCTTGAGTACTCGCTCAATCTCTTTACCGATCTGCACGGTGAGTCTTTCCTGGACCTGGGGTCTCTTTGAAAAGTACTGTACAATGCGATTGATCTTGGAGAGACCGATCACTTTTCCTGACGAGAAATAAGCAACATGGGCTTTACCGTAGATGGGCACGAAGTGGTGCTCACAATGAGAGTAGAAGGTAATGTCTTTTTCGACCAGCATCTGGTCGTAGTGATATTTGTTCTCGAACAACTGCGCTTTCGGCTGGTTCCTCGGATTCAATCCCGAGAACACTTCTTTGACATACATCTTGGCTACACGACGCGGCGTATGTTTAAGACTGTCGTCGGTCAGGTCGAGACCCAGAATGGTCATGATCTCGCGGAAGTGGCCCTCGATCTGTTCGATCTTCTTGTCGTCATCGAGAAGAAATGCATCGGAACGAAGTGGAGTTTCATATGATGAGAATCCATGATCGTCATCATTTTCCGGCTCGCTCTGTATTGGTCGAATGTTGCTCATAAATCAAGTTCAATTAAGAAGGGTAATCGACGATATTCCTCTCGGTCTCAAAAAGCCTCACCTTGAGCTCGTACTTTGAATCGATCAGGGGACGAAGGATCTGCCAGATGACGATCGCGATGTTTTCGGCCGTTGGATTAAGATCTTTAAAATACTGTGTATCTAAATTAAGGTTTTTGTGATCAAATCTTCCAGTTACATGGTCACGGATAATGTCGCTTAGCTCTTTCATATCGAAGACATAACCCGTTTCAGGATGCGGTTCACCGATCAGTGTTACAATGACCTCGTAATTATGACCGTGATAGTTTGGATTGTTACACTTCCCGAATACGCGCTGATTCATTTCATCCGACCATGCCGGATTGTGAAGTCGATGCGCTGCATTGAAATGTTCCTTCCTCGAAACCGCCACTTTCATTAACTCAAGAACAGCTATTTTGATGAATAGTTCAAAACCGATCCTCCCATTAGACAAACAAATAGGGGGATTTGGGACAAAAAGGCCTTTAAATTTTTGCTTTTTTATTAGAACTCCGTGTAGGAGCTGTCGTGGAATTTGAAAACTCCCATTCTTACGGCCAGGGTGATCTCGTTTGTGACATATTGAGGTCCAACCGATGAGCCTCCGGGTAGTTCAAACGCGTATCCGACCCTGGCTTTGTTGAAGAACCAGGCTTGTAATAAAACGCCGTACGATTTGAAGTTCCTGAGGAAGATACCGCCGGAATATTTAGTGTCTATGTTGACGTTAAAGTTCAGATCGGTCGATAATGGCGCGCCTTTAACTCCGCGGAACAATACAGAAGGTTTCAAACGAAGTCTCGTTCCGAGGTAATACACATAAGCTCCGTACACATAGATGTGCTGGCTTTGAATGAGGAAGTCAGTATACCCCGCTTTTGTTTTCATCATTCGCGGTACCGATACGCCAACGATGAACTGGTCGCCCTTGAGTATCGCTCCGACACCGAGGTTCGGCCATGAGTACCGTGTATTCGTTTGTGGGAAAACCGGATCGTTGGGGTTTGCGAGACTCACATCGAAATAACGATAGGTTGAGTTCATGTACCCTAACTGCATTCCAAAACTCAGGGTGTACTTTGTTAGATTCAGCTTATACGAACCGAGAAATTCAAGCTCGGTGTTGTTCACTAATCCAGGTTTATCGGTAACGAACATCGCACCCAATCCAACCTTGTTGTCGACAACAGAAGTATGTGCGCTGAAGTTGACCGTAGATGGTGAGCCATTGAAGCCTGCCCATTGATTGCGATAGCTCACTGCTGCGTTAAACGAATTGTTCAAGCCGACGTAAGCCGGGTTGAAGATCATCGGGTTGGTAAGATACTGCGCGTACAAAGGATCTTGCTGACCATAGCAGTAACCTGAGAAGAGCAATCCAATAAAGAATAAGTAAAGTTTTCTCATGAGTTACCGGTTAAGCAGCAAAGAACCTGTTCTGATCCTGCCGTCAGGGAATTTTATCTTATAAAAGTATGATCCTGAAAGCACATCGTTGCCATTCTTGTTCTTCCCTTCAAACCTGTTCTTCGGATCGTTGATGTCGTAGTTGCTGGTTTCGAAGATGATCTCACCCCAGCGATTGTACACAGCTACCTGTGTATCCTCGGGAAGGAAGTCGATCTGGAACCACTCGTTGATGCCGTCACCGTTCGGTGAGAAACCACTGTAAATTCTTTCCGACGCGCCAACATCGACATTCAGTAACGTAGTGTTGCAGCGTCCGCCGGCATCGCACACGGTTATACTTAATTGATCACGGCCCTGGAAGTTTGGAACAGCGCTGTAGTCGATCGTAATGATTCCATTCTCGACAATCACTTTACCTCCTGAGGCCGATTTGACAACAAGTGTATTAAGGTCTAGGTTGTTGTCGGGGTCGGTAAGTAGTTGTGATATAGCGAATGCAATATTTCCGGAAGCGTCGGTACGTTTATCTTCACCCGTGATCAACGGAGGCTTATTGATCGTTATGATCGAGCCGGGCAGTTGCGTAGTTGCCTTTCCGTCGTTTACAGTGAATGTGATCGAACGATCTGTAGTTGTTGGCGTAGCCGACATGTTGCTATACTGTACAGACCTTAGTGCGGCCTGGTAGTCGGTAACCAGTGCAGTTCCTGTCAGTGTGAGTGTGCCATTGCTGAAATCTCCAGTGATACCATTTTTCGAGGTGAACAACAGTCGATCTTCCGCAGGCACGTAACCAGATGCAATGGTAACAGTAGCACCGACAAGATATTGGTCGTTCGGGTCGGTTACTACGAGAGTGTTGTTGATCACGAGATTACCGGTAGCCCAGAATGAATTCGCTGCACCTGTAATAGCAGGAGGTGAGTTCACCGGTGGTGGCGGTGGTGTTGTCGTGTTAAGAACGGTCAGTGTGATCGTTGCGATGTTACTGTCGTTCTCACCATCGTTTACTTTAACTGTGAGGGTTCTTGTAGCATTGTTGGCGCTCGCACCCTGGAGGTTGTTATAGATTACCGAGCGGATCACAGTTTGATATTCGGCGGGTGAGGCGCTGCCGGTTAATTGCAGTACCCCCGTTGTTGAATTGAATGTCGCCGTAATGTTCGACGTGCCGGTGGCGCTCAGCCTGTCTTCGGCAGCATTGTAAGATGCTGTACTGAAACTTACCTCTGCCGACGCAAGAGTGCTGTCGTCTGAGTCGGCTACCGCTGCTGTCGATACAAATGCAAGCGGTGCGTTGTTGTACGTGGCCGTGAATGAGTTTGGAGTAAGAGCCGGTGCTTCGTTGGTGTGACTGATGAAAAACGTGTTTATGTTCGAAGGACCGATTGTGAGATCGGCATCCAGGGTGGTCACAATGATCGACTTAAAGAACGATCTTCCGTTTGAATCTGCACGTCCTTTCTTGCGAATAGAATTAAGCGGGGTGCCTGTGTATACGTATTCAATTTGTCGGAGAGCCGCCTGGTAGGCAGCAATATCTCCTGCACCAAAAATACTCAGCACTCCTGTCTGATCATCGAATTCGTAGGCGAGGCCGGGAGGTGTGCTGCCACCGACCTGCAGCTTTTCGGTGCCGGGCTGGAATGGCTCAAGTCTCACCTCGATCCTTACGATCTTGTCGTTGTCTGTATCTGTCAACGTCATGCCTGGATCAAGCAAGACCGGGTGATCTGCACTGAACTGGAGGTTCGAAACCGTCTTTGTTACGACAGGTGCGGGGTTCTGATTTTCGTAGTATGTAAACTGACCGAGGAAATCGCCAAACAGCACATCCTTGTCACCGTCTTTGTCCAGGTCGATGAAGGTTGGGCTAACCGAACCTTCTGTATTTTTGATAGCCGTAAAGGGATTCAATAAAACATTGGGGTCGTTAGGATTGTGATGAGCGTCCGCGTGCTCCATGAACTGCGGCTCTGTATTCGATCCCTGGTTCTCATAGTACCAGACAGCGCTGCTGTATTTTCCTACAACGATGTCCCAATCGCCATCGTTATCGATGTCGATAAACCTGGGGTGAACGGCGTGGTAAAGGTTTGAAAAAGAACCGTTGGTCCATTCATCCACTTTGGTGAATGTTGGAGCTCCGTCGGTGATCGTATTTTTATAGAACGCCAGCCTGCGACCTGTCTCGCCTGCAACCATGTCCTCTACGCCATCGTTATCGAGATCCGCGAAATCGAAGTCGACCGGATTTAACGACCCGAGGAATGAGAATGGGTTATCCGGTCCCATCAACTCAACATATGTGCCGTTATTATTTATGAAGTATTTGGGTATCGAGTTCTCCTTTTCGGAAGCGATCAGTATATCGAGGTCGCCGTCCTGGTCAGGATCGATGAAGTGCATTTTGCCTTCCGAAGCCTGTACGTCCTGGAAAGGATCGAGTGTAAATATCAATGGAACATATTCCCCGTCGTCGTTCCTAAGGATGCTTTTGGATAGGTGCGACGTCGGATTTTCCCCGATGCCAAACGATGTGCTGGATATAACGATGTCCAGGTCACCATCTTTGTCGTAATCGACCAACGAAACCGCTGAATTATATCCAAAGTCGGATCCGATAACCGGGTTGCTATAACTCACATCGTAAACCATGGTACCATGGCCTGTGTTTTTGAGGTAAGCGAAGCTCGACTCGTTTCCGTTTTCTCCCGCGTCTTGACGACCGATGACCATGTCTGAATCTCCGTCGTTGTCGAGATCGGCCATTGTTATAGCCTTGTACTTGTCTCCACTGATGAACGCATGAAGTTGACCGAATGGATTGCCTGTTGAAGAACCGGGATTATTAGCGTTGTATGCCCAGATATCAGTTTGTTCTATAAATGTGCCGTTGTCGTTTCGTCTGTAATGGATCTTGCCATCGGCAGTTGAATAAATGAAATCGACATCGCCATCTTCATCCATATCGGCAAAAGCGGGCACCACATAGCCGCTCGATTCCGGACCTTCTACGCGGAACGGATTATCCGGACCCTTCAACTGTGTGAAGGTTGGATCTACGTCGAACGCATTACTGTTCTTATCGTTCCTGAAAAATTGGATCCAATCGTGCCTTGCAGCGAGTTCATTGTAATAATCGCCTGCAAGAATAAGATCCTGGTCACCATCATTATCTATGTCGGCGAACACCGGCCACAGAAGTCCCTCTGCGCCGATCTCATCGAATGGATTGTGTTCCTGGGGATCTACGAAATGAGCCATTCCATTTTCGTCAGGGCTATTTCGATAGAATTTCATGTACTGGGTACCACCGCCGCCCTCGGTATAGTCCTGGCCGACGAGCATATCCATGTCGCCGTCGTCGTCAACATCCGCAAATTTTGGGCGTGTTCTATTAGAGTAGGTACCCGGCAGGAATACCTCGCTGAAAATGCTGAGCTCAGGCTGTTCTCTGGGATATGATGCGCGTTCCTTTGTTCCCTGGTTGATGTAGTAATAGAGGGTGTGATATTCCCACGACTGCACTGCATCGAGGTCACCGTCGTTGTCGAGGTCAACAAACTCTATGGTCGAGTAATCAAGTCCACGGAACGGAGGTGGTGGGAGTGGGTTCTCAAGCGGGTTGTTGACGAAAGGACCGATCGGGTTGGTGGACACGGGAGTTTGTGCCGAAGCCTGCCCGGCCATCATCAGTATCCCGGCTGCGGCGCCTGCTGCTGCCAACCTGATCTGTGTGCGGAGCTCCGAAAGGCGACGCTTAAGCCGCTCGATCTTGCTCAATAAATGACTTCGCTTCCTCTTTGTAAAGCGCCAAAATTCGCCACGGGCGACATTCTTTTGGATTTGTTTTTTGAGGCGGGAGTACTTTTTTGACGCAGAATTAAAAGAAAGTATGAGTGACCTACTCATTGGGGGCGTTTGATTAAAACAGACAAAACAGGCGAGCTAAACTTAATACATTTGGAGATACAATGGTCACCCCTCATGACATTAAATATAGAGAACATATGGCGTAAGGATATCCCTCACGTGAGGGATGAAATCGTTGCCTTCTGGGAAGCGAACAAATTGCTGCCACCGGGTGCCGATGCCCGAGACAGGGCGATGCAGGTTGTACTGATTGTCAGGGAACCAGCCGCAGGAAAGATCTGCGGCATTACGTCGGCAGACGTCGTACAGTTTAAGCAGCTGAATAACAATAACTTCTTTCTGTTCCGCATAGTGATCCATCCCGATTTTCGAGTACCCGGGCTGGTAGACAAGATGTTGATAGAGACGCGCGATTTCCTGGAAGAGTTCTCAAAGACCGATCCCGGTCGTTGTGTTGGATTACTGACTGTTGTCGAAAACCCGGGGCTGATCAAGCACAGGAATGAAGCGGTGTGGCCCGCCACCAAAATGGTTTATATCGGCAACGACAAGCAGGGGCGGCACATTCGTGTGTACTACTTTAAGGGTTCCCGGATTTGATGGGCCAGTAGACCCCGTCGGGAACTGTGATGATTCCCTGGTGCTCGTTCTTTTCGATGCTTAGAATGCCAGGTCGAACGATCCCGGGAAGGACCTGGACATCGAAAATCTCTTCAACGCTGCTTTCATATTTGATGTGACCGACAATTTTCGCAGTGGGAAGGTGAAACGCAACAACACCACACATCAGTGATCGTGAAGCGATCGGAAGATCGCCGAAAGCTTTCGAGGTGGTACGAAGCTTCGAAAGGCCGATGAAGAGAAAATCGCCGATGCGATCCATACCGCGAACGAATCCGTCGAAGCGGTGAACAACTTCGTATGATTTCTTTTCACAGTTCACATGAATGAGTTCGCCGGTACCCGACAGTAATGCAAATAAACCTTCCCTGTATTTGCGTGGCGAATGCGGCATCGGCAAGTTCTCTAAAACAAATTCCTGGGTGATGGCATCTATCAATATGCCGCCATTGGCTTTATTTGACCGCCATCCCTTTTCATCTGAAGTTGCTCCGAGAGCCGTGAGGTATCTTGGTTTATCATTCTCCACGACCATTCCATTCAAATGACAGCAGTCGCCTGGAATAAGCTGATCGATGAAATAAGGCTTCCAGATACAGGTGAAACTATAGTCCTCGTTGATCAACGACACGCACGAAAAACGTGTGTTCACCGCAAGCAAGCCGGCCGGAATAAATTGGATGTCATGAATGTCGAGCTCGCCTGTGTAGTAGATACTGCGTGGAAGGTAAAGAGCATCGTAGGTGTCGGGCCGCTTTGGATAACGTTTGCCCTGGCCGGGAACATCCCGGTACACGGCGACATCATCCTGGGTGGCGACAGCAAGTTTGTCGTCGTGAAGGGCAATACCCATTGGCTTGATGAATGTTCTCGGAAACTGTATCAGCTCGGTTTCATTCTTTGCACTGATAAAGATCAGTTTACCCGCCTGGTAGGTTGTGATGGCAATGCTGCTCCGAAGCCCGTGAAGCAGTTTCACAAACGAAGCAGAATAAGTACATGAAAATGGAGGCAGTTTGCTTGTCATTTTTTGGCATTCACGATCAATGACTTCATCACCCTAACCGAGAGGTTTGTATTCCATTCAATATTTTGATCCGGGATCGTGATGTCTTTGAAGGCAATGAAAAACCTCTCGATTGCTATCTGTGTCTGCAATTTACCAAGCCATTCGCCGAGGCAAAAATGTGTTCCGTACCCAAATGAGAGGTGCTGGCCGGCAGAGCGATTAACGTCTATGATGTCAGGGTTTGGGAATTGAGATTCATCGCGGTTGGCGCTGCCCACGACCAGTGTAAGTGCGCTATTGGCGGGAATATTTACACCGTTAACAATAGAATCGGTTTTTGTGATTCGACCCAGGATTTGAACGACGGGATCGAACCTGAACAGTTCGTCGACGTTGCCATTGTACTTAATATCATGTTGGATAATATTTCGCAAACTTGTGCCGATGCTTGCCCCGGTTGTTTCTTCCCCGGCAACAAACAGGAATATAAGTACCGATATCAGTTGTTCCTGCCGAAGCAATTTTTCTTTCTCATTTGCTGCCAGCAATCTGCTGACGAGTCCCCGGTCTGGATTTTTTTGTTTTGCGTCGAGCAGTTCTGCAAAGTATTTTACGAACAGGGCTGACGCTTCATTTAGCTCCACAAAATCTTTCCATGAGTGATAAAGATTAAGTGAACTGATCATACTCACACCGAGCTTTTGAAGATAGCGGTAATCATTCATAGGGATCCCCATGATCCGTGCGATGACAATGGCGGGCAACTCCCGCGCATAGTCGTTCACGAGATCGAACGTTCCGTTCAGATCTTTCAATATTTCATCCGCCGTTGTTGTGATCATTTCATGTACTTCACGATCGCTCCAGGCTTTAACTACCATGTTGCGGATCGGGCCATGATCTGGCGCATTCAAGAATAAAATGAAGGAGTTTATCGCCTTATAGATGTCAGTAAAGTCTTCGTCGCGGTTCTTGAAATACGTGATACCCCGCGATAACCACTCGAGCCGATTGCCAGTCCTGTAGTCAGTGTTTTTAAGGATCGACTTGACATCGGCGTAGCGGGTAATGATGTACTCACCGGTTTGCGAACGATAAACAGGACTTTCGTGGCGAAGGCGTTTGTACATCAGGTAAGGGTCGTTGATGTGCGCGGGGTCTAATGGCGACCACAACAAATTACCCATGTCCCTTTAAAATAAAGTCAGCGAATTTAGACGGAGTAGGGTAGTCCCAAAAATTCAGCGGGTTCAGTTCGACACCAAATTCCTTTTCGATATTGTAAAGGATGAGAACGGCGCTAAGTGAATCGAGGCCGAGTGAATGAAAGGAAGCATTCGCGTCGATCGATTCGACAGCAGTTCCGGTTTCGGTGGCGATTTCTTTTTTTATAAAATTGATAAGCTCCTGGTGCGTCATGAAATCCAAAATTAGCATATTAGAGCTTCATGAATAACATCATCATTGTTATCGGTTTGTTGACGGTCATCACGGCGTTGTCGGAACTAACCGACCGCATAAAAATACCGTACCCGATCCTGCTGGTGCTTGTGGGCATTGCCATCGGCCTCGTGCCGGGGCTACCGAACGTAACGCTCGACCCCGACCTGGTGTTCCTGATATTCCTGCCACCGGTACTCTACTCGGCGGCGTGGCTCACGTCGTGGCCCGACTTCAAGGCAAACATCCGCCCGATCTCGCTGCTGGCCATCGGTTGCGTGCTGTTTACGACCACCATGGTAGCTTTCGTTGCGCACTCGTTCATTCCCGGTTTCGGCTGGGCCGAATCGTTCGTGCTGGGTGCAATCATTTCGCCACCCGATGCCGTCGCTGCTACTGCCGCCACACAGGGACTGGGTGTACCGAAGCGACTCATAACAATTCTCGAAGGTGAGAGCCTCGTGAACGACGCCACGGGCTTGATCGCCTACCGGTATGCCATCGCCGCAGCAGGCACAGGTACGTTCGTATTCTGGCTTGCAGGAGTGAACTTCTTCTACGTCGCAGGGCTCGGGATCATCATCGGCTTCGCAATGGGATTTTTGTTTTACTATATCCACAAGATCACGCCCGACAATCCCACGAACGATACCGTGCTCACGTTCATAGCTCCATATGCATCCTACCTGACCGCCGAGCATTTTCATGCTTCGGGTGTTCTTGCAGTCGTAGTGACGGGAGTATACCTGAGTCCAAAGGCTTCGGTCGTATTTAATCACCAGGCTCGCCTCCAGGCGTACAGTGTGTGGGACACCATCATGTTCATACTAAACGGCCTGATCTTCATTCTCATTGGTTTGCAGTTGCCTGTGATCATGGAGGGGCTCGGCCGCTTCTCCCTGAGCGAAGCGTTGGGGTACGGCGCGTTGATCTCCGTCACTACAATATTACTTCGGATCATCTGGGTATTCCCCGGTGCCTACATTCCGCGTTGGTTGTTCAGGAGCATTCGCGAGCGCGAGAAAGATTTCAGCGGACGTTACACTGCAGTTATAGCATGGTCGGGAATGCGTGGTGTGGTGTCGCTTGCAGCGGCGCTCGCATTGCCTCTCACAATCGGCGACCATCCATTCCCCAATCGCGACATCATTCTGTTCATTACATTTTCGGTGATCTTCGCGACACTCGTGTTGCAAGGGTTAACGCTTCCGCCACTGATCCGTTGGCTCGGTATTAAGCCCGATGGCCACGAAGCGCAGCAGGAACACGATGCCCGCTTGCGCGTAGCATCGTCGATCATCGAACATATCGAAGAAAACTATTCGCTATCGCTTAGCGACAACGTGCTCTCGCAGATAAAGCAGAAGTATGAGATCCGGATCGAGAAGATGAGAGAAGAGAATAGTCGCAGAATGACGGCAGAACAGATCGAAGAGTTTCATCGGATTCAGAACGACCTGATAAAAGCAGAACGGCAGTTTATCCTTGACCTGAGGCGGTCACACAAGATCGGCGACGAAGTACACCGTAAGCTCGAGTACGAGCTAGACCTGGAAGAAGAAAGGCTGACCCTGGAAAGGAGTCAGCCTGCTGTTTGATTCTTAACAATACTCGTCGAAAACCTCTACGAGGTGTTCACCGATCATCTTTGCATTCCTGCCTTCGATGTGGTGACGTTCAACAAAGTGAAGCAACTCGCCGTCTTTGAACAATGCGATCGACGGTGAAGAAGGGGGATAAGGCAGCGTAAGCTCTCGTGCTTTCGAAACTGCTTCCTTGTCTACACCGGCGAAAACCGTTGTAAGGTGGTCGGGTTTCTTGGGACTGTTTTCAAGCGCCCATTTTACACCCGGTCGTGCTGCACCTGCGGCACAGCCACAAACCGAATTGATAACCAAAAGGGTGGTTCCCTTTTCGTTTTTTACCTTTTTAACGACCTCTTCCGGGGTTTTGAGCTCTTCAAAACCTGCCGAAGTGAGGTCCTGGCGCATCGGGGCAACCAATTGTTCGGGATACATAATTCAATTTATAATTTAGAATTTCGAATATCGATGTCAATCACCCAATACAACAAAATTACATGAATCCTAGTTCAAGCTTCGCAACTTCACTCATCATGTCCTGCGAATATGGCGGATCGAAGGTCAACTCCACTTTTACATCGTTTACGCCTTCTATTCCTTTCACTTTCTGTTCAACTTCACCGGGAATCACTTCCGCCGAGGGGCAGGAAGGAGAGGTCAATGTCATCCGGATATACACGTTGTTAACGGGAAATACGTTGATCTCATAGATCAGTCCAAGCTCATATACATCCACGGGAATTTCCGGATCGTAGACGGTCTTTAATGCCGCTACGATCTTGTCGCGCAAATTTTCTGTAACCACTTCACTCATGATCTTACTTCGGCTTTGGTCTTAAACGCTAACGCGTAAATTTTCATTTGCTTGATCATGGCAGCAAACCCATTCGACCTTTGCGTGCCGATGAATCGTTCCATCCCGATCTTCTTCATGAAATACAAGTCGGCATTCAAAATGTCGGTTGTTGTCTGACCTGAAAATATCCGGATCAGTAAACTTACGAGTCCTTTGGTAATGGCCGTGTTACTGTCGGCATCGAAGTATACTTTTTCGTCTTCGGCGCGGGCTACGAGCCATACCTTCGACTGGCATCCTTTCACTTCGTTAGCTTCCACACGGTCGGCCTCCTGGATGGGGGGGAGCTTTTGACCGAGCTCCATGATATACAGGATCGTCATCTCCATGTCGCCATCGAGCAGCGAAAACTCGCTGATGATCTCGTCCTGTATTTCGTTTATGGTCATTTCAGGAAATTGATGATCCTATCCAGTGCTTCAGCTAATTGGTCGATCTCTGCCTTCGTATTGTAAACAGCAAATGATGCCCTAACCGTTCCCTCGATCTTCAGCCGGTCCATGAGCGGCTGGGTGCAATGATGTCCCGTACGAACGGCAATTCCCCTGGCATCAAGCATTTGGCCGATGTCGAAATGATGAATGCCATCAACTACGAAAGAAACAATGCCTACTTTTTGCTTTGCTGTTCCGATAAGACGAATTCCTCTCATGCCGCCGATCCGCTCGGTCGCATACGTCAGCAGCTCATGTTCGTGCGCTGCAATAGCATCCTTTGTAAGTCCATTGATAAAATCAATTGCGGGCTTCAGGGCTATGGTATCAGCGATGTTTGGTGTTCCTGCTTCGAACTTATATGGCAGATCGTTGTAAGTAGTCTTTTCGAACGTTACCTGCTTGATCATCTCTCCACCACCAAAGAAAGGCGGCATCTTTTCGAGCAGCTCACGTTTGCCGTACAACACGCCGGCACCGGTGGGACCGTACATCTTGTGTGCCGAGATACAATAGAAGTCAACGTCAAGGTCCTGCACGTCTATCTTCAAGTGGGCTGCGGCCTGCGCACCATCGACGAGCACTACGGCCCCTGCGTCGTGTGCGGCAGCAATAATTTCTTTAATAGGATTGATCGTACCGAGACTGTTCGACACGTGGTTGAGTACGACCATCTTCGTCTTTGGCGACAATAGCTTCAGGTACTCTTCCATGATCAGCTCGCCGTTGTCGTTAACGGGGATCACGCGAAGCTTTGATCCTTTTTCTTCGCACACCATCTGCCATGGAACTATGTTCGAGTGGTGTTCGATAGCAGATACGATGATCTCATCGCCCGACTTTATAAAAGTTCTTCCGTATGAATGGGCAACAAGGTTAACGCCCTCCGTAACACCTCTCGACAGGAAGATGATCTCCTCCTTCGAACGGGCATTCACAAATGCACTTGCGGCCTCACGGGTATCTTCAAATGCACGTGTAGCCTTTTCTGCAAGCGTATGAATCCCACGGTGGATGTTGGCATTGTAACCCTGGTAATAGTCTACAATTGCCTGTATAACCTGCTTCGGTTTCTGTGTGGTAGCGGCGTTGTCGAAATAGACAAGATCGCGGCCATTTACCTTCTGGTGAAGGATGGGAAACTCTTCGCGAAGCTTTACGACATCTATTTTATTTATCGTTGAAACAGAGCTCATTGTCCTTCGTAAAGTCTTTTCGATATCAATGAATCGATGTGCGCTTTAAGCGGTGCGTTTGCAATCAATTCCGTTGTCTGCATAGCGAACGCATACAACAACATTGCACGTGCGTCTTCTTTGCCGATACCTCGCGACTGAAGATAGAACAACGCTTCGTCGTCGAGCTGACCGGTAGTACAACCGTGTGAGCATTTCACATCGTCGGCCCAGATTTCGAGCTGGGGCTTGGTATTGATCGTAGCCTGGTCGGTGAGGAGTATGTTGCGGTTCGATTGGAACGCGTTAGTCTTCTGAGCGTGCGGTCTAACGAAGATCTTTCCGTTGAATACACCCTTCGACTTATCGTCCATCACACCTTTGTACAATTCGTTGCTGACCGAGTTAGGCTTAAGGTGATCGACGACAGTATGGTTATCACCAATCGTTTCACCCTTCAGTAAGCTGAGTCCATGAAAATGCGACTCGCAGTTTTCTCCATCGATCGATATAGTAAGATTGTTTCTCACAAGTGTCCCATCAAGCATCAGTGTGAATGTATTCACGTGGCTTGAGTTCACCTGGTTGATGGAAGTATTGCCGACCTCGATGAGGTTTGCGCTGTTCTGTATCTTGTACAGATCGAAGCGTGCGGATTCTCCTACGCTGATCTCTTCTGAAAGCGTTTGGAAAACAGGAGAGGAGGAGATGTTTATGCTTTTCTGAATGATGGAGATCGATGCGCCATCTTCGACTTTTACAGTAATACGGTTGTGAACAGAAGGTACACTCCCGGTATTAAGATTTAAAACGAGAACGGGTTTGTCGGACTTGTTTATTGATATGGCGCCTTTGCTCCATGCAGCGTTCATTACTGCAAAGGGATCGTTAGAAGAAGTGGTTGACACGGCTTCTTCTTTTCCAATGTTTGAAAATTCCTTTGAATAAACGCCATCAATCACAACTAAAAGAGCGGCGTCGAGTCCCGGGATCAGATACTCTTCAATAGACTTGATCTCTTTTTTTTCTCCGCCAATAAATCCTTTTGGAAATGATTTCTCCAGGACCCTTACGACAGGAGTAAAGCGATATTCCTCTGTCTTGCTGGTAGGGAGTGAAATGCTAAGCGCTTGCTTTTGCGCTGTAAGCTCGCCTAAAATATCTCGCTTGTCAGTTACTGTACTCATCCTACACCGACGCCATTTCGTTCTTGATCCAGTCGTATCCTTTTGCTTCGAGTTCGAGCGCAAGCTCTTTGGTGCCCGATTTCACGATACGGCCCTTGTACAACACGTGTACAAAATCGGGAACGATATAGTCGAGAAGACGCTGGTAGTGCGTCACCACAATGATTGCATTGTTCCTGGAGCGAAGCTTGTTCACTCCGTTTGAAACGATACGCAGCGCATCGATGTCGAGTCCAGAGTCGGTCTCATCGAGAATTGCGAGCTTCGGTTCGAGCATCGCCATCTGGAAGATCTCGTTGCGTTTCTTTTCGCCTCCTGAAAAACCTTCGTTGAGTGAACGATTGAGAAGGGACTGGTCGATCTCTACCAGCTTCACTTTCTCTTTCATCAGGTTGAGGAAGCTTACCGCATCTACCGTGGGTTGTCCACGATGTTCGCGGATCTGGTTCAGCGCGGTCTTCATGAAGTTGATCGTGCTTACACCGGGGATCTCGACCGGATATTGGAATGCCATGAAGACGCCTTCGCGGGCACGGTCTTCAGGGGCCATCGCGAGGAGGTCCTTACCAAGAAAGCTTACGGAGCCGCCGGTTACTTCATAGTCTTCGCGCCCTGAAAGAACAGATGCTAACGTACTCTTTCCTGAACCGTTCGGTCCCATGATTGCATGCACTTCACCAGCCTTAACCTCGAGGTTAATTCCATTGAGAATTTGCTTCTCCGCTACGCGTGCCTGCAGGTTGTCTATTTTTAACATAATCTTTATCCAACTGATCCCTCCAGTGTTAACGCCAGCAGCTTTTGTGCTTCAACGGCGAACTCCATCGGGAGCTGATTCAAAACTTCTTTGGCGTATCCATTCACGATAAGTGCAACGGCCGCTTCTTCATCGATACCTCTTTGTAAACAATAAAATATCTGGTCTTCACCGATCTTCGACGTTGTTGCCTCGTGCTCTACGCGAGCCGTATTGTTTTCAACATCGATATACGGGAATGTATGTGCACCACACTGGTCGCCCATCAGCAGAGAATCGCACTGCGAGAAGTTCCTCGCATTCTGTGCGCGCTTCATAATCTGTACCTGCCCGCGATAACTGTTCTGCGACTTACCCGCAGAAATTCCTTTCGACACAATTCGCGAACGGGTATTCTTTCCAATATGAACCATCTTGGTGCCTGTATCGGCCT
>DASRSO010000023.1:0-24502 GCA_035656375.1 Cyclobacteriaceae bacterium
AAGCTGGATAAAAATTTGCTTGAGGATTTTTTATGAAAGTCTTCAAGCTATTCATTCTTGTCTGTAGTGTGGTATTGATCGCTTGTGAAGGACGTGAAGGCCCTGTTGGCCTCGAGAGTCTTGTGGACATTGTTGACGAGCCACCGGGCACCAATTGCACAAACGGTGGTGTAATGATCACCTCAGGCATCGACACAAATGAAAATGGACTACTCGACCCAACCGAAGTAAAGACCACGAAGTTTGTGTGCGACGGGATGGGGCCTAAGGAAGTGCGCATCGATTTCCCGAGCAGTGGCTCCACCAGCAGCGGCACTCCGGGCACAAATACGGATTCCACACATCCGAATACCACCAAACTATATGAAGACCTTGACGTGAGTCTTTACCCGGGTTACGATTCTATCGTGTACGTTGTTCGCAATGTCGCACTGTTCAACATCGCCGGCGGTGCAAGTCCGGGCCCTGAAACCACACTCGTGATCGAGCTGGTCGACATGACTACCGGCACTGCAATCGCCAATTCCAAGATAACTGCTTCTACAGGCCCGAAGTTTGTGTCTGCCAACCTGTTCGGAAAATTCCCGAACGGCAAGTTCGACGTCGGTGTGCGTATGACCTCATCCGATGCGAATTACTCGGGAGGGGCCTACCCAATATCTTTGGTTTTCATAGATAAAAACTGATTATTTTGCGCCTGTCTGCCGGGTAGGCAGACCAAAAATAATCTCCCTCAATGAATTGGGTCATAAGCGGCATTCAACAGATTGGCATCGGCTGTAAAGATGCTGAAGCATCGTTTAAATGGTACCGGCAAAACTTCGGCATGAACGTACCGGTGTTCAAAGATGCCGCGCGCGCCAACCTCATGACGCGTTACACTTCTGGTAAAGCCGAAGACCGCTATGCCATCCTCGCCATGAACATGCAGGGTGGTGGGGGAATGGAGATATGGCAATACACCTCGAAAGTTTCAGTCGACCAGCCCTTCAAGCCCGTTCTTGGCGACACCGGCATCTACGCTGCAAAGATGAAAGCCCTTCGCATCCACGATGCGTTCAAACACTTCCAGTCGAACGGCTACGTGGTATCGAAGGAAGTGCGCAAGACACCCGACGGTGCGCTTAGTTTTTTCACACGCGATCCGGATGGTAATCTCTTCCAGGTGATCGAAAGCAAAGACTGGTTTAAGAGCAAAGGACACTTCACCGGCGGCGTGACCGGGGCGATTATCGGTGTAAGCAGTATTGATAAGTCGATCGAGTTATACAAAACCATTTTAGGTGCTACGGATGTGATCTACGATGTTACCGATGATGCTCCCGATTTCTCAGAGCTGAAAACAACGAATGGAAAAGTTCGTCGCGCCCTTCTTGCTGTTAAGCAGACTGGTCTGGGCGCCTTCGGTAGACTACTCGGCAAAGCTTATGTTGAGCTCGTTGAAGTACAGGGATACACACCGCGTAAGATCTATGAAGGCCGCAACTGGGGCGACATGGGTTTCATTCACCTGTGTTTCGATGTCCGTGATATGAAAGCTCTCGGTGCCGGCGTCGAAAAGGTTGGACATAAGTTCACTGTAGATAGCGCCGATTCATTCGACATGGGTAAGGCTGCTGGTCACTTCACCTATGTGGAAGACCGCGACGGTACGCTGATAGAATTCGTGGAGACTCACAAAGTGCCGGTGCTGGCGAAGCTGGGACTATATCTTAATCTTCGTAACCGCGATCCAAAGAAACCGCTACCCGACTGGATGGTGGGATTGATGGGGCTTAACAAGGTTACTGACTGACGACCAGTTGCTGATCTGATCTCTCATTTCCCGTAGTTCCCGTTTCTCTTTTTCATTTATCTTTTCGAAGACGTTCGAGAGACGAACGCTTTTCATCACATCGTAGCTTACACCCGCAAGAGATGCAAGGATCACGATGATCGTTACCAGGGCAAGGCTGAAGACATAGTTTACGAGTGCGCCAACGGTGAAAAATATTGCCAGCCAATAGAGGAACGTGAATATTACTGTTGCGCCGATCAGTACCGAATCGTGGAACTCTACCAGTTTGATCTTCTTCTTAACTAACCTGAAGGCAGCGCCTACGGGAATAAGATAGACCCAGAATGCAATCCCGAAGACAAACAAAGCCGGGAGCAGCAGCCACCCGGATAGCTTCTTGCCGGCAACTATTTCGTCGGTGATCTTATACTTCGCCAATGCAGCCTTGTAATTCTCAAACAATGACACATCGTTGTCGGCAGGATTCAAGCCTGAAACCTTTTCGATCATTTCTTTAAGATCGCCGTCGGTGTCGTTGTGCACGACTTCAACAAGCTGCGCAATACTTTTTTCATTCGCTTTGTCGCGGATGTCGATCACTGCATTCTGAAGCCCGGTCTGTAATCTTTTGTTGAACGACTGGATTGCCTTAGCCTGGTTCTCGTTGTACTCCGCGGCGTAGTCGGCCGCATTGAACGGGGTGTCCATCGAGATAACTACATCTTCCCGCGCTTCTGTGGGCTTCATGTAATTGAGGCCGGTGGGGATGATAGTGAGGGGAGACCCATCTTTCGAATACTCCATTGCGATCCTGGCTGTTCCCTTCTTCAATGGCCGCAGTCTCATCTCCTGTACGCAGATGCCTTCGCTGAACATGAGTACTGCGCCGCCTTTACGAAATACGGCGTGACATTTTTCAAAAGTCTCTTTGTTCTTGCCGAGATCTTCTTTGCCTTCCGACAAGCGATAGATCGGCATCATCTTGAACTGTGAAAGTATCCAGAGTTTTAAAGGGCTGTTGAATACATCGGAACGCGCAAGGAAGTGTGTTTCTCTCTTAATGAATGCGCCAATGATCATGGCGTCGAGAAATGAGTTCGGGTGGTTGCATGCAAAGATCACTGCACCCTTTTCGGGTACATTATCGAAGCCAATGAACTTACGCTTGCGGTAAAATACCGACAGCGTAAACTGCATCATGTACTTGAGCCAGTAGTAGAGCATGAATTATTTAACCGAGAATTGCATCGTACCCATCTTGTAGCCGTCGGTAAAGATCTCAACGGTGTAGTTTCCCGACGCGTAGTCCGAGCCTTTCTCGTAGAGGAATGTAAGCTTCTGTTTGGTGTTGTCGAAAAGGATCTCCTGGGCTGCGGTGTAAAACTCTTCCTTGCCATCAACCAGGAATGTGCCCGATCCTTTATCGACGTTGAAGATTGGCTGACCGTTTTCATCGATCACGCGGATCATGATCTTCTTTCCTTCGATCGGGGCAACCTTGTTCTCCGCGATGTTGAATTCAACTTTCAACGACTCGATCTGGCGGCTCCTGAATGGAGACTCGCGTTCTTTGCCTTTGGAATTCACTGCAAGTACAACTACGTTTTCGGCCTTCAACTGCGAAGCGATCGCAACCTTGGTCTGCAAATCGTCTTTGTTTTTGGCGAGTCGGTTGATCGAATCGTTGAGTACATTCTGCTTTGTTTTGAGTGATTTATTCTCGGTGAAGAGCTCTTTGTTTACTGACTGGAGTCGTTCGATCTCAGCGTCTTTTGCAAGGAGGAGTTCTTCATATCCTTCGACGCGGTCTTTAAGTTCACGAACTGCCTTATCGTTTCTTTTACGAACACTCTTCAGTTCGGCCTCGACTTCGGCCCTTGCTTTCTCGAGTTCGGTTACGTCGCCACCAAGTTTGTCGATCTGGGCGATCTTCTCATCAAGCTCTATTTTGATCTCATCGAGGCGCTTGAGTGTTGCATCGAGATTCTCTTCTGTGGTTGCCAGTTCCTGGCGTACAGCCGCCTTATCTTTATAATCGAGATAGATCTTGATGCCCTGCACGATAACAACGATCGATAGGAGGGCGATTGCTACAGCAGCTTTATTGTTTTTCCGGGGTTCGCTCACGGCGCAAATATAACACTGTTAGAAAGCCCATACAAAGTGTTGGCGGTTCAAGCCAGGCTCAAAAAACAGGATCCCACAACGAAAAAGGTCGACGCTTCCATATACTAGATAATGCTTCTTCAGTTCGTTCCAGGCCTTTTCCATTTCGGGTGAATGATGGATATCGTCGATAACCATGATGCTCTTTTCGTTGAAACGCTTCATAAGCCATTCGAAATACTGAATGGTAGGAGCGTAGCGGTGGTTGGCGTCGACCAGGGCGAAACCAATCTTCGCAAGATTGTCCTGCAAATACCTTGGCAACGTCGTGGAGATATCGCCTTCAATGAGGTTAATATTTTTCTTTTCGAAGTATTCGAAGTTGGTGAGCGCGATGTTCGCCAGGGCGTGGCTGCCTTCAAACGTATGCACCTTGATATCGGGAAGCTCCGAAAGGTACAGGCTCGTTAACCCCATCGACGTACCCAACTCAACCACCGTATGCACTTCGGTATACTCGCACATCCGGTAATACATTTGTGCCAGGTGAGCAGGAGTAAGGCTTGCCGCGGCGATGTCTGCAATCTTTCGCTCATTCCCCTGCAGCGATTTAATGGCACTGCCGCTGCCGAAATCATCAACTTTGATCATTGATTGGTTGGCGAGCAATTTGGATCTCACTTCTTCGAGGTCGGAAAAGTCGTCCTTTGCATCCGTTCCTTTCACAACCTTGTCGTAGAAGTCAAAGAAAAAAGGGGAATGCAATGAATGCTCTTCGACTGAATCGAGCCAGTGGTTGATGAATGCTTTTGCCTGGAAGAAACGCGACATCAATTGAGCCGCAACGGAGCGACCATGATGAATTCGGGGATGTTTACTTTGAATGAAGTGCCATCAACGATCCGCTCCATCAGGTAGGTGCCGACCATCTTTCCGATCCCCGACTTCAGATTACAACCGGAAACATACTGGTGAGATTGCCCCGGCTCAAGCACCGGCTGTTGACCAACTACACCTTCACCTTCAACTTCACGCGGCTGAAATCCAGCATCGTGAATGTACCAGTGACGGCGCATCAGTTGAATAGTAAAATCACTTTGGTTTTCTATGGTGATGCGATAGGTGAACACGTAGTGATACTGACTCGGACTGGAATAAGAAGGTTGATATTCAGTCTCGACACTTACCTTGACACCCTGTGTGATTTCCGCAATCATCCACATCAAAAATATCAATTTTTTCTATTTTACAACCTTCGAGCTCTGGCGTATAATCAAAAATTAACCTGACAAGTTTCAGTGGCTAGCGACGTGAAAATTGCCCCTTCCTGGAAGGAAAAGCTGGGCGGCGAGTTCAGCAAACCCTATTTTTTGCAACTCACTGAATTTGTGAGGAATGAGTACGCAAACCAGACTGTTTTTCCCCCTGCACGCGAGATCTTCCGTGCATTCGATTGCTGTGACTTCGACCAAGTGAAGGTGGTGATCATCGGCCAGGACCCATACCACGGCCCCGGCCAGGCCAACGGACTGTGTTTTTCCGTCCGCCCCGACGTGAAAATGCCTCCCTCGCTTGTTAACATTTTCAAAGAGCTCCAGTCGGACCTCGGCAAACCATTCCCGCAAAATGGCGACCTGGAACGTTGGGCAAGCCAGGGGGTGCTTTTACTTAACGCAACGTTAACGGTGCGCTCTTCGTCGCCTGGATCACACCAAAACAAAGGATGGGAAACATTCACCGACGCAGTGATACGCGAGGTGTCGGCTAAAAAAGATTATGTCGTTTTTATACTGTGGGGCGCCTATGCGATGAAGAAAGGAGAAGTAATCGATCGGACAAAGCATAGTGTTATTACCTCGGCACATCCATCACCATTTTCAGCAGACAGGGGATTCTTTGGAAGCAGGCCGTTTAGCAGAACGAATGAGTACTTGAAAGCCAGAGGGCTGAAACCAATTGATTGGTGATATCAGCATCCAATACCCGGTATCCGGCTGTTACTCTATCAGGTTGAAGAACCTACCCCAACGCACCTTCTCGAAGAAGCCTGCATATTTATCAAGCGACAGCCAGATAAAGAATGCTTTTCCTACGATGTGATCTTCGGGCACAAATCCCCAAAACCTGGAGTCGAGGGAGTCGTGACGGTTATCGCCCATCATGAAGTAGTAATCCTGTTTGAATGTATAGGACGATTGTTCTTTGCCGTCGATAAACAACTTTCCGTTCTCGATCTTTGCGTCCTTGTTGTGATCGTACAACGTAATGGTCTCGCCATAGAATGCCAGCGTAGAATCATTCAGTGCGATGGTCATACCTTCCTTCGGAATGGTGAGAGGTCCGAAGTTGTCGCGGTTCCATGGAGCAAATTTTGAGTGCGAGAATATCTCCGGATCGCGACCGGTTTGAGCAGGGAATGGATCAACTGAAATTATATAAGGGATTGAGCGAAGCTCTGTGGCTTTAGCTGAATCGAGATGCATCATGTATTCGACACGATTGGCCTCGGGTTGTGTTACATATCCGATATCGTCTTCGTCGATACCGAGTTTCTCTTTGTTCTTATCGCTGATGATCTCCTTGGTGACAACACGATAGCTGAATCGCATCTCCCTGGGATTAGGCGATGGAGTTCCGTTCGTATAAACCTGTTTGTTCTTTATCTCCAGTACGTCGCCGGGAATAGCAACGCAACGTTTGATATAGTTTGTCTTAAGATCCACCGGGTAATCGATACCATCGTTAAGACGGACGGGAGGAACGTTAAACACAACAACATCTTCACGCTTCACATGACTGATGCCTGGCAAACGATATTGCGGAAGCTGAACAGCTTTCGAATATGATGGAATGTTTGTGAACCAGATCTTCTGGTGTGTGAGGGGCACCTGCAATGGTGTCATTGGAGTGCGTGTGCCGTAGTGGAATTTGCTGACGAAGAGGAAGTCGCCCACCAACAACGAATTTTCCATCGAAGGAGTGGGGATAGTGTAAGCTTCCATGATCAGCCAGCGAATAAGGGTGGCGGCGATCACGGCAAAACCGATGGCTTCGCTCCATTCGCGAACAGAGTCTTGCGCACGCTCATGCGATGGAGGACCAACATACTGAACGTCCTTGCTGAAACCGATGTAAGGGAGGTAGATGTAGGGAAACACCACACCCAGGAAAAGGTCGAGGTGGCGGGTCCTGCCGTACGACTTGAGGAATTCCCAGTAAACGCCTATGCCGATAAAGATACCGATCAGCGGTATCATCATGTAAAACAACCAGTACCACGGACGATTCACCATTTTCAACATGATGAGTTCGCCGTAAATCGGTATTAAAGAATACCATCCAGGGACCCCTGCCTTTTCATACAATTTCCACCTTCCAACCCACGCAGGGATCAACAGTATAGCAAGGAGTAACATGTTCGAGGAGAATTTTTAAGTGAATGGGCTTTTTAGCGATGCAAATAAAGTAAAAAATGTGCTTAACATATAAATTCCTTGTTCTGCCTCGCTCTCTCAGCGGCCTCCGCGATTCAGAACGGCAGAAAGTCGTCCATGGTAAAGCATCCTTTCCGACCCTTTATCCATTCTGCGACCAGAACGGCGCCCAGGGCGAAGCCTTCGCGTGAGTGGGCGGTGTGGGTGATCTCGATGTCGTCTATGGGGGACTTGTAGCGAACCGTATGGGTGCCGGGAGCCGGGTCGATACGGAAGGAATGTATGATAAGCTGGTCGTCTTTTGCAGGTTCGTTGTTCACCCACGATTTCTTCTTCGGAAGACTTTTCATAATGCCTTCGGCGATGGTGATCGCCGTGCCGCTGGGTGCGTCTCTTTTTTGAGTATGATGAGTTTCGTCGACAGACACTTCGTAGGATGCCTGGTTGGCCATCAGCTTCGCGAGGTATTCATTCACTTTGAAGAAGATGTTTACACCGAGGCTGTAGTTCGAAGCATAGAAAAAGGCGCCGTCGTGTTTTTTACAAGTTGCCTTTACATCGTCGAGCTTTTCGAGCCAGCCGGTTGTACCGCTCACGACAGGAATTCCAAGAGCAAGGCATTTGGAGATATTGTCGACAGCCGAACCAGGTTGCGTGAATTCGATGGCGACATCGGCACCCGGGGCGATTGCATCGCCGGAGTTGATATCGACACGGCCAGCAATAGTGTGACCTCGTTCCAAAGCAATTCTTTCAATTGCTTTGCCCATTTTACCGTAACCGACTAAAAGGATATTCATTAGAACTTCAAGGTTAAGCCGAAGCCCGCGCTTCTGCCAATAAATGCATTCTGATTTAAGGTTGGTTCTAAAGAAACTTTCAGCTGCGGGTTAAGATCAAATTCCTTCAAGTGGGCATCTACGTGTGCATCTACCATCTGCATCATATAAAAAATGAAACACATGATCACTGCGAAATCACGATCGCGCTTGTAGCGGTTCACCGCGTTTCGAACGATGTCGATCTTTAAAGATCCATTTCCACGCGGCATGAACAACTCACCATTAACAACCTTGTTGCCCAACGCAGTTAACCCCGTGTCCTTGTCGTACACATATGGCTTGGGTTCATTCAACAGGTTGAATAATCCGCTGCGATATTCTGAATAATACTTTTGATTGATCCATACTGCATAGCCAAGGCCTGCAAAGCCGCCATACACCAGCGGTATCTTCCAGTATTTTCTATTGTATGCCTGTCCTAAACCCGGCAATACAGCCGAGTACAACATTGCCTTCCGGGGATCGAATCGCGACGCATATGATTCGATGGTCTCTACTTTGCCGTTGCGGTTAATGACAACCGAATCATCTTCGACGATCGGTGCCCGGCGTACGGAATCCTGGGAGAAGGCCGGTATGCAGGCAATTAAGAGTACCAGTACGAATAGGGGCGGAACAATCCTGTTCATATCAGAGCTTCAGGATATCGAGGATCCTGTTGAGGTCTTCAACCGACAAGAACGGGATCCTGATGTCTCCTTTTTTTCCATCGCTGTTCACCTTCACTTTCGTGCCAAAGTGTGAGGAAAGCCTGGACTGAAGCTGAATTATTTCACGGTTAGCCGTGGGAGCAGCGCTGCCGGCCGTGTTAGACTCTGTAGTTTCCTTCGAGCCATCGCCAACCTGGCGGGCAAGCTCTTCGACCTTGCGTACGGAAAGGTCTTCGGACACCATCTTTTTGAAGATAAAAAGCTGCGATTCAGGGTTCTCCACGCTCACAATAGCCCGGGCATGACCCATAGAGATCTTGTTGTCGCGCAGGGCTGCCTGGATATCCGGGGGCAACTTCAGCAAGCGGAGGTAATTGGTAACGGTTGTACGGTTTTTCCCTACGCGGTCGCCCAATTCTTCCTGCTTCAGATTACACTCAGTGATGAGTCGCTGGTAGCTCAACGCAATTTCTATCGGGTTGAGGTTCTCGCGCTGAATGTTTTCGATAAGCGCCATTTCCAGCATCTGCTGGTCGTCTGCGGAACGGATGTAGGCGGGTATCATGGCCAGCCCGGCGATCTTCGAGGCCTGGAAGCGTCGCTCGCCGGAAATGAGCTGGTATTGGTTTCTTGAAAGACGGCGGACGGTAATGGGCTGAATGATGCCGTGCACCTTGATGGACGCGGCGAGCTCTTTCAGCATGTCCTGGTCGAAATGTTGACGGGGCTGGAAAGGGTTTACTTCGATCTCGCTCAACGGGATCTCATTCAGGCTGCTGGAAGAAGGCGGCGTGGGGGCCGTATTCTGAGCAGTCATGTCGGTTTCGAGACGCTCCTCATCGTGTGAAGGAGTGTCGCTCAACAATGCGCTTAATCCTCTGCCTAATGCTTTTTTCTTTGACATCCCGCGTTATTTCGACTTACCATTTTTCTCCAGTATCTCTCTCGCAAGGCTAAGATAACTCATTGCTCCTTTGCTTTCAGCATCGTGAACGATGGCCGGCAATCCGAAGCTGGGAGACTCGCTAAGTTTAACGTTGCGAGGTATGATGGTATTGAAAGCGATGTTCTTGAAATGTGTCCGTACCTCCTCGACCACCTGGTTGCCCAGGGAGGTGCGTGAGTCGTACAGGGTCAACAAAATGCCCTCGATCTCGAGCTGTGGATTCAGTCGTGTCTGAATGATCTTGATGGTATTCAGCAACTTACCGAGTCCCTCGAGCGCAAAATATTCGCACTGCACCGGGATGATCACAGAATCAGCGGCGGTCAGTGAATTGATCGTGATAAGGCCAAGCGACGGAGAGCAGTCGATGATGATAAAATCGTAGTCCTGCTTTATTCTTGCAAGTGCATCGCGCATCTTCTCCTCGCGGCGTTCAATGCTCACCATTTCAACTTCGGCACCAACGAGATCGATGTGCGAAGGAAGGATGTGCAAAAACTTGAGGTCGTTCTGTATGATCACTTCTTTCGGATCTACTCCGTCGATCATGCATTCATACACGCCTGCCTTTACTTCTTTGGGATTGATCCCCAGGCCCGAAGTGGAGTTGGCCTGCGGATCGGCATCAACGAGCAGCGTTCTGAATTCCAGGACGGCAAGACTGGCTGCAAGATTGATCGCAGATGTGGTCTTACCCACACCTCCTTTTTGATTCGCTATGGCTACTATTTTACCCATCAGGGCTGCAAAATGGTTATTTCTTCGAAGATTTCTTCTTCGCTTCTTCAGCGTTTCTCCTGGCCTCTTCACTGGCCTTCATCGCCTCTTCGAGACGGGCCATGAATTTCGACTTCTTTTTCCCGGTGCCGCCGCCAGCGAGGATCTTCTTCTTGTGGTCTTCCATGACCGTTTTTATCTTCTCTTCATCGACGAAGCGGCGGATAACGACCTGCTGAGCGAAGCCGAATATGTTCGAGACAAAATAGTAAAAGCTGAGCGCCGCAGAAAAGTTATTCAACATGAAGAGGAACACGACCGGCATGATGTAGGATACAGACTTCATAGGACCAGTCACCGAACTGATCTGGTTGTTCTGCCATGTGGAGATCAATGTCGATGCAGTCATCAATAACACAAACAAGCTCACGTGATTTCCGTACCCCGGAATACTGAAGCCAGGAGGAAAGGTCCAAATTGAATCGTAGGTCGAAAGATCTTCAGCCCAAAGGAAATGCTCCTGGCGAAACTCGATGCTAGTCGGGAAGAAGTAGAACATAGCGAGGAGGATCGGCAATTGTAACAAGAGTGGAATACATCCTGCGAAGGGATTGACGCCCGCTTGCTGGTATAGTTTCATCTGGTCTTGCTGCGTCTGCGCCATGTTGTCGCCGTTCTTTTCCTTGATCAGGTCGAGTTCGGGCTTCAACAATCTCATCTTGGCCATACCGAGATACGACGAATAGGAGAGTGGCGTAAGTAACAGGCGTATGATCAACACGAGGATCACGATGATCACACCATAGTTTCCGATAAATGATTCGAGGAATTTGAAGATGGGCCTGATCACGAACTGGTTTACCCATTTCACCGGCGGCCATCCCAGGTAAACGTTGCGTTGAAAGCTCGGAGCATCAACGGTGCCAAGCACTTTATATTCGTTAGGTCCGAAATAGTACTGGAAGCCGGCTGCTTTATTCGCCACGTCGCCCGACGGAACAAACAATTTCAGGGTGGCGTCCTTCACATGAGCGGTGTCTGCTGCATTGGCAACAGTTGAAAATTCACCCCCGGAGAATGACTTATCGGCAATGATACCGCTAACGAAAAACCACTGGCGGAACGATGCCCAGCGGACAGGGCCAACGATAGATTCTGATTCGTGGTCTATCGAGCTCTCGTTGATGTTATCGAAACCATCTGCGACGGTATACCAGTTGGTTGTTGTTCGCTGCCTGCTGTAATCGAGTTGTTTCTCCTGTACTGGAATATTGTCTCTCCAGTTGTACACCAGGTTGTCGGCAATGGTAAGCCCCGACGTTTCCAGCTTGTAACCTATCACAAAACCTGTTGGTGGAATGCTGTAGATGTGCTTAATCGTTGCACCGCCTTCAATGGTAGCAGTGTACGTGAGCACGGTGCTGTCGCCGTTCTGCGAAGTGTTTCCGTCGTAGATGAGACTATAAAGGTCAATCATCCTGCCATCGACCACCGCTGTGAGCGTGAACTGATTGTTCGACGGATCAGCCAGCATCAATGGTTTCTGGTAATAGGTCTTATAGTTCTTAAGCTCGACTGAATTAATTGTGCCATGGTTGGAGAACACATAGGCCACGTCCTGGTTTTCGATAGGAGTGATCTTCACGTCACCACTCATTACTGCACCGAGCTTGCCATATTGTTGTACCAGTGCACTGTCGTTTGCGACGGGTTCTTGCTTTGCAAGGTTCTCGTTGCGAACAGTGTCCGAAAGTGCGGGAACATTTTGCTGCGACTCGCTTAGAGCAGGGCCAGGACTCTGCGGCGCGAGATAATAGATATAGACGACGAATATTACCGCTATAAGTGTTAGTCCAATAATCGAATTCCTGTCCATCAGATGTTATAAATCGTTCTTCTTATTCTTTAAAGCTGCCTCCACAAATCCCACGAAGAGCGGATGCGGATTCAACACCGTACTTCTGAGCTCAGGGTGATATTGTACACCGAGGAACCACGGGTGGTCCTTAAGTTCTATTACTTCTACAAGTTCAGAATCGGGATTCACTCCAACTGCCTTCATCCCGGCCTCTTCGATCTGGTGGAGGTATTTATTGTTGAACTCGTAGCGGTGGCGATGACGTTCGTGTATGGTTGTATCTCCATAAACGGCATAAGCCTTCGAGCCCTTCTTGAGCTTGCACGCATACGATCCAAGACGCATTGTGCCTCCTTTTGTTGTGATCTTCTTCTGCTCTTCCATCATGTCGATCACGGGATACTTTGTTTTAGGATTCAACTCGGTTGAGCTGGCCTCCAGGTGCAGTACGTTCCTCGCGAACTCGACCACCGCACATTGCATACCCAGGCAAATGCCCAGAAACGGGATCTTGTTTTCACGGACATAACGGATCGCTTCGATCTTTCCTTCGAGCCCGCGCTCGCCGAAGCCGGGAGCAACGAGCACGCCATGCAAGCCTCCAAGGATCTGTTCGACGGTCTCTTTGTTGATCTCTTCAGAGGAGATCCATTTCAGCCGGACCTTGCAGTCGTTTTGTGCGCCGGCGTGAATAAATGCTTCTGCGATCGACTTGTAGGCATCGGGAAGTGATACATACTTCCCAACGAGACCGATGTTCACCTCTTCGACCGGATTTTTAAGTTTACCGAGAAAAGTTTTCCACTGTTCCAGTTCGGGTTCCTGCTTTGTCACAACCTTCAGCTTTGCGAGCACGCGCTCGTCGAGCTTCTCTTTGCGCATCAAAAGCGGTACGTCGTAGATCGTCTCTGCGTCGATGGCCTCAATAACTGAGTTGAGATTCACGTTGCAGAACAGTGCAAGCTTCTTGCGGATCTCCATAGGGAGCGGATGCTCTGTACGGCACACAAGAATATCGGGCTGAATTCCATACGACAGCAACTCTTTTACTGAGTGCTGGGTAGGTTTGGTCTTGAGTTCTTTCGCCGCGGCGAGGTAGGGGATAAGGGTAAGGTGAATAACGAGTGCATTGTTTGCACCGAGTTCCCACCGAACCTGGCGAACGGCTTCAAGGAATGGCAGCGACTCGATGTCACCCACCGATCCGCCGATCTCGTTGATCACGAAGTCGTACTTACCGCTCTCCCCGAGCAAGTGGATATTGCGCTTTATCTCGTCGGTAATGTGAGGGACCACCTGAACGGTCTTGCCGAGATATTCTCCCTTTCTTTCCTTGGTGATCACATTATTATATATCCTTCCCGTGGTAATGTTATTGGCCTGGGAGGTCGGAGTATTTAAAAATCTTTCATAGTGCCCGAGGTCGAGGTCGGCTTCCGCACCGTCGTCGGTAACGTAGCACTCACCATGTTCATACGGGTTGAGTGTTCCCGGGTCGATGTTGATATACGGATCGAACTTCTGGATGGTAACAGTAAAGCCTCTGGCTTGCAGCAGCTTACCAAGAGACGATGAAATAATCCCTTTTCCGAGTGATGAAGTTACGCCGCCAGTGACAAATATGTATTTCGAAGTAGTCGACATGGGAGGGTCAAAAAATTCGGGGGCAAAGGTAGGGAAATGACACCTTTGTCAAACCCACCTTTTGAAATTATTTGGATTTTGAGGATTTTGTGGGGAATTTTAATCGAGAGAAGTTTCTGCGGTGAAAACGGTTACAGTTTTATTTCTGACCGTATATACCTGCTGAAAAATTCCGCTCGAACCACCCTATGAGACTGTCGCCCCTGGCATTTGTGAAGCATTGGTTAGTCGTTGTTCTTCTCAGTCTCGTCGTCGCCATCCCTGCCTACTCCCAGTCTAACGTAGTAGCAGCAGGTAACGTTCCTCCAACCAATTATGATGCCGGTTATGCTGTCCAGTATATCCGTCACGAATCCGATAATCAGAACCAAATCATCGTTCCAGTTACCCCGGCGCTGACCACAGCGGTTACTTGCGTTGGCGCTGCCTGCGGTACCGTGGCAGGCCCAACCGGCCCCTGGATCGTCAGAATTAATGGTACAGCCACCGCTATCACCAGCGTTACGGGTGCGGTAGGTGCCACGCAGATCACCATCAACCTTACGGGAGCAACCCCTGTTATTAAGGTCGGCAATGCGGTCACAGTTAGCTATACAGGCAGCGCCGCCCTGAACGCCTTCACAAACCGTACTTCCTATAACGCCAGGCCGATCGTCTGTAGCGACTTCACGTTTTCCGGATGGTTTGACGGCTCGGCGAGTTGTGCGCCAGTCACGCCCAATAGCCAGATGGTCTTCTCCGTGCTCCCTGGGGCCCGGAACTCTCAGCGTTGGAGTATTGCGCTTACGAGCTCTCGCGTACTTTGGAACAGCCCCGCTACGACGCCCGCAACGGGCTTGCAAGGAGTAGAAACAAACAGCGGTGGTACAGCTACAGCAAACACTTATTTTGTAGGCTTCAGCACCTCAAATCCCCTTGTACCTCCGGCTTATACATACCCGGCAAGTGACCCTGTCTGCGGTTACACCTCCGCATGGAACGTCCGACTAACGTATACTTCAACTAACGGTTTCTCCGGTAACTGTCCGTTGACCCACCCCAGCCAGAACCAGGCTTTTGCCTCTTATAATAATGACGAGACCGGTATAAGCGGTAGTACTGCCACAACAGCCGACGTATTGTTGCCCCCGACCACGGTCAACTCAAATCGAGTATGTCTTGGTAACAACGTGAACATGACGTTCACCGATGGAACAAGGCTAAACTGTAATCCTGCGGTTGCACCTGCTCCCGTTAACGATAAGGTAAGGTGGGTACGCGTGGTGTATGGTTCTACTGACATGGGCCCTGGAAATACAGCCAACGACAACATTCCTAACATTACTGTAGCTGGTGTCCCTGTAACGAACGCCTCTGGTGCCCTTCTTTATGCTGGTGGATACTCTCCTACAACAACAAGCTATGGAACTCCCGACGCCTTCGGTGTCGTAAAGCTGACTGTCCCCGTGACCGGCCCGAGAGGCGTGCTTGACCTGATCCAGACCTCATCGCCAACCGGGCAGGCTGTCGGACAACGTTTCTATGTCAGGATCGACTACTGGAACTCGTGTAACCCTTACGACGACGCTAATGATGCGTTGAACCTGAGAAAGTCCATTGAGAACTATATAGAGATCGTTACAATACCTCCTGCTCCAAGTGCCGTCACGCAAGCGGCGGTTTGTAACGGAACAACTCCCAGTAACTTCGGAATAACGGGTGCAGCCAACAACTCTACGGTCAACTGGTATGCCGCTGCTTCGGGAGGATCTCCAATAGCTACGAACACAGCTGATGGGGCTGGAGCTGCAAGTTTGCCGATCACCAGCGCTCCCGGCTGGGTGAACGCGAATACCGCGGGAATCTATACGGTGTACGCGTCTTATATAAGTAGCCCTGCGGGTATCAATTGCGAAAGTCCGCGAACGGCAGTAACCCGAACGATAAGAGAGAAGCTCGACCTGGCCGCCGCCAACCTTGCCATAGGGACGACGACGGCAGTGTGTGCCGGAACTAACAACGTAGTTTATACGGTCAAGGCGGCTAACGGAACAGGAGCCGCGACAAACGCGGCTACCCAGACGATCGGCGGAGCCACGGAGTACGTGTGGACATTGCCTACCGGTTATACCCTCGCCTCGGGAAGTTTGAACGGTACCAGTGCATCAATCACTGTCAACATTGCTTCAAATGCGACCACCCAGAATATTTCCGTAGCATGGAGATATACCACAGGGCTGCCTTGTGATCTTCCGCCAATTACCAGGTCGCAAACGGTCAATCCACTGCCTGTCATTACAGCCCCCGCGGGCATCACAGTCTGCGATGGTACAGTCGTAGCCGCCACCACGCCAACAACTTCAATTGCTTCAACATATTCGTGGACGTCAACTGCTGGTACGGGAACAGTAACCGGTTTCAGTGATGGAACCAACGCCGCAAACTTCTCGCAGGGCGGGTTGGGTAACACGAGTCACGCCACCGCAGCGACACGGGTGTACGCAGTCGTTCCAAGAACTATCACAACTGTCTGTACCGGTGCTCCTTTTAATATAACCGTTACGGTCAACCCATCTCCTGTTATCACGAGCTATACAGGCACAGCTGTTTGTAGTGATGCATTGGTCTCTCAGAACTTTAGGGCCAGCGATGCAGGATCGGTTGCCACGGCATTCTACGATGTTTCAAATTTCACCGTGGTAGCTCTCAACGGAGCTACGGTTGTTTCGGGTACACCGACGGGTGCTAACAAGGTATCGACTGATCTGGCTAACGATATTTTCAACAACGTTGGCAATTCCGTTGCCAATGTTGCCTATACGGTGAGTCCAAAAACGTCTGTTGCGAACGGTAGCTGTTCGGGTGCTCCATTTACACTGACCATGCCGATCAATCCTGAGCCGGTGATGGGTAGTCAAACCCTGATCCGATGCAGCAAAGAGGCCCTGACTGGTATTGTATATAATGGTGGAACGGCAGGCAACACAGTTACAATCGGCAGTTACGATGTGAGCATCGCGATCCCGGCTGGTGTTACAGCAGCAGCTGGCAGCCCTGGCACCGGCGGTACAGGACAGGCAGCGAACGCTATTTCCGATGATGCGTGGAAGAACGTCAATACAACAAACAGTAACGTTGTTTATACCGTAACCCCGAGAGCTTCAGGTACCAACTGTGCCGGAAACTCCTTTACGATTACGGTGACTGTCAGACCCGAGCCGGTAGTTGCAGCACAGAACATCACAATTTGTAGTGATGTAGCGCTGGGCGTGAACTTCAATGGAAGCAGCAACTCTCAAACAGTTAACACATACACGATCAACAGCAGGGTTCTAAGTGCGGGCGTAACAGGTCCGAATGGAACAGGTTCGGGCTTCCTTGCAGGCGACCTCGCTGATGATGTTTACACTAAACTTACCAGTGGTAATGGAACAGTTACTTACAACGTGACTCCTGTTGGAACCTGTACCGGGGATCCGTTTGTAGTAACGGTGACGGTGCGCCCCGAGCCGGTGGTTCCGAATATGAACCCCGCGGCGATCTGTAGCGATGTGCTGTTTGGAAACCCATTTAGCTCGAGTACCAACGGTGTTTCAGCCGACAGTTACAAGATAACGGCAATGACTGCTACAAGTCTTACGCCCGGCAGTAACGTGGCGGTGACTTTCCCGACGACTGGTGCGGCAAACATTCTTAACGATGATGGTTTCACAAACATTAGTGGTGCGCAGCAGAATGCGACCTACACTGTTACACCTATACATGCTTACACGGGTCCTGCTCAAAGCTGCGAGGGTGATCCGTTCACGTTAACCATCCCTGTTAATTCTGGGCCGGCGGTTGCCAACCAACCTATTGCTACACCATTGTGTAGTGGTGTTGCTGTTGGTGTCAACTTCAACAGTTCTACTAACGGGGTGGCTGCAAACACTTACGAGATTGTTAACCGCGTCAACACAGGCTTAACACCAGGCGGAACGGTTGAGGCGATCGGCGCGACGGGATTAGCTGCTACAGCTCTTTCCAACGACACTTTTACGAACACAGGAACTGCAGATGGGACTGTGACATACACCGTGAGGCCACGCAATACAGCCAACGGATGTGCCGGTCCGACATTCACTGTTACGTTAACCGTACGTCCTGAGCCTGTTGTTAACAACCAGACAGCTACGATCTGTAGTGATGCGGCAGTTGCCGCCAACTTCAATTCGGGTACAAACATCACCGCTACTACTTACAATGTCACAAGCATCGACAACCCTGCTGGCCTGGCGTCGGCGAACGTTGTTACTGGCGACCAAACAATTTCAGGTCTGGCCAACGATAGCTGGACTAACCTTACAAGCATTAACAGGACTGTAACGTATCACGTGTTGCCGCGCAGCGTCAACAACTGCGTGGGCGCTGAGTTTACCGTTACGCTTACTATCCGACCGGAGCCGGTGGGTGTAACCGAACCGGCATCGCCGATATGTAGCGGGCAATCTGTTAACTATAATCTTCAAACAGATAACGTCACTCAGAATGGTAACGGGGTTGCCTCATCGTTCGAATGGGTGGCTGCGGCAGATATTCCTGGTGTAACGGGCGAGTCGATGGCTGCACACTTTACAACGACGATCGACGATATCCTCGTAAACACATCGGGCGCAGATGCGACGGTAACATATAATGTCATTCCTACTGCCACAACAGGTACGTGCGTTGGAACTCAGTTCCAGGTCACCGTGCTCGTCAGGGGTCCTAAAGTGACGATCGATAATGGTGCAACGCTGGATATTTGTGCGGACGGAAATATTCCCCTTCTCGTAACCGAGACCTACACGAGCGGAAGCTTTACGACGCGGGCATGGACGGCGACACGCAATGGTGTTGGCGTAACCGCTGGCAACGTGTTCAGTAATCCAGCCATCGCACAACCGATATTTACCCCGACACCTTCCGGAGTGCCTCTCGCGGGTACTTATGTATTAACATATACAGCAACATCGGCCGATGGATGTTCTGCAACTGCTTCGATGACGGTTAACGTTACCAACGTGTCGGCCGCGATCAAGCACGGCCCTGTTACTGCTAACCTCACCACGCTTAATGAGACAGTCTGCAACGCAACGAATGTGATCCTGGATGGTAATCCTTCGGGTGGTTCGGGTGTCTATAACTTGCACACCTGGAGTGTCGCTTCCTCGACGCCAATCGCAGTAGCAATCACGGATGTGATGACAGCTGGTGCTGCGGCAACTCGCACACCTACATTCAATTACAACAATACGACTAGCGCACCTGTTACGATCGTGTTGCGATACTACGTTAGAGATAATCAAAATTGCGACTTTACTACTGGTGCTGGTACGGATCTCTCCATTACTGTTAACCCAACACCTACAGTTACAGATCCCATCGACCAGACATGGTGTACTGGTCAGATGACCACCGCGGTAAACTTCTCGGCTGCTCCTAACAACGTGGCGGGAACTTTCTTCGAGTGGACAAATACCAACACAGCGATTGGACTTGCCGCCAGCGGAACAGGTAACATCGGTTCGTTTGCTACAACCAATACGACAGCGGGCGTGATCTCCGGTACAGTCACTGTAACGCCGAAGTTTACTAATAATGGTGTTACGTGCGCAGGCACCCCACAAACTTTCACAATAACCGTTAACCCCAAGCCTGTCATTGGTAACGTGTCGGCAGCAACCATTGGCGACATTTGTAGTGGCAACGCATTCTCCGTTACTCTTACCAACAACCCGCCGACTACGATTATTCCTGCCAATACTACTTACACGTGGGTAGTGACTTCGAATCCTGGTGGTGTAAGTGCTACAGCCCAGATCGCAGGTGTAACGACGATCGGGCAGACCCTGACCAACCCGACCAACACGATGCAGACAGTTGTGTATACAGTAACACCAACTTCAGGTGCGGCTGGTAACTGTCCGGGTAACGATTTCACGGTAACTGTCAATGTGAAGCCAAGGCCTAACATCGACAACCGCACATTGAATATATGTAGCGGAACAGGTGCTTTTACTGCATCACTGGTAAATGGAATAAATGGTAGCGGCGCTGCCGATGCATCGATCATTATTCCTGCAGGCACTCAATATGATTGGGGAGTTCCTACGATCTCTCCTGGTGTAGCAGCAGATGTAACAGGCGAAGGCGCTGCAACCAACCAGACTTCAGTCAGCCAGACTCTGACTAACCTTACTAATGTGCCTCAAACTCTTACGTACACAGTTACGGCACATGCAGGTACATCGCCAACATGTACTGCAAACTCCAACTTTACTGTTACGGTACGCCTCGATCCCAGGCCGGCAATCGATAACAGGACAACAACGATTTGTAGCGGAAATGCTTTCACGATAAGCCCCGTCAACGGTATCAATAATGCCGGTGCCGCCGCGGCTACTGTCATCGTTCCCACCAACACAACGTATACGTGGACGGTCACAAACGTTACACCTGGAGGTGTTTCAGCTATAACTGGTGAAGCAGACCAGGCGACACCTCAGACAAACATCAGCCAGACTCTTACCAACGTTACCAGCGTAGCACAGACTGTAAGGTATACTGTAACGCCGACATCGGGTGCTCTTGGAGCCTGTACGGGAAGCACTTTCTTCGTTGATGTAACGGTGAGCCCCAGGCCGCTCATTGGAAATCAAACTCCGCCGACAATATGTAGTGGTACCGCATTTACAACGACGTTGGTGAACAATCCTCCAACTACGATCATTCCCACCGGTACTACCTATACATGGACCATCTTCTCCAATCCTGGTGGTTTGAATGCTACTGCACAGGGAACTGGTGTGGCAGGTGTCACCCAAACCCTGACGAACCCGACAAACACGCAGCAGATTGTAGTTTATAGAGTAACTCCAACTGCAGGCTCATGTGCAGGGCCTACATTCGACGTCACAGTTACAGTCGATCCCAAGCCTGCGATACCAAATCAGACTGTTGAGGTGTGTAGTGCTTCGCTTGCCACCTTTACGATCACCAATGGAACCCCGGCAGGTACGATATATCCTGCAGGAACAACATTTACCTGGAGCCTGCCAACAACCAGCGGCGGACTCACGGGTATGTCGACAGGAACAGACCTTGCGACGTTTGAACAGACCCTTACTAATACGACAACCGCTATCCAAACTGCGGACTATGTGGTAACGCCTAAGGCCGGGTCTTGTACAGGTGCTACGTTCAACGTACATCTGATCATTGACCCGATCCCGTCATTGAGTAGCGATTTGTTCCCGGACGACATCTGTTCCAGTGTATTCAATTATACACCGACAAGCGCAACTTCAGGCGCACAGTGGACATGGACGCGCGCCGTCGTTCCAGGTATTTCCGAATCGGCTTCGCAGAGTGCAGGCTATCCGACACCGGGTTCAGGTGTGATCAGCGAACCACTCACAAACACTTTCACAACGCCCATCGATGTTGAGTATGTGTTCACGACTTTTGCGAATGGTTGCCAAAGAACGGAAAGCGTGGTTGTCAGGGTTAACCCGACGCCAATCGCGAATCCTATTGGTGGTCCGGCTACAGTGTGCGCAGGAACAGGCAACACGTTCTTCTATAACGTAACGCAGAATTCAGGATCCACCTATTCGTGGGAGGTACCGTCTCAGTTTACAGTTGCTGCTGCTGGTGGTGGAGCAACTCCTGGCGGTGGCCCTGGCCCGTTCTCGGCAGACTATTTCATATTGCTCCGTTTCAATACGGCGACTACTCAAACATTGAGAGTATATGAGAAGAGTGCCGACGGTTGCGTAGGTCTCGCGAACGAGTTTCCTATTTCTGTGTCGAATGCCGCGCCGACCGGTACCATCTCTGGTTTAACGACAGTGTGTAAGCAACAGACTGGTGTCGTTTACCAGGTATCACAAAACCCGAGCTCGAACTTTATATGGAGCGCTACCGGTGCAACTATTGTTGGCCCTACTGCTGGTACCAATCTGTACCAGATCGTTGTAGACTTCGGACCATCACCAAGTGCGACGCTTAACGTTACGGAGATCAACACAGCAGGATGTCCTACAATTTACCCTGCATTGCCAATATCGGCTGTCGATGCGCCAGTGATGTCGGGCCCGTTCTCAGGATCAATTTGTAGTGGACAACAACCCAGTTCAGTTATTACGTTGGCAACGTCGCCGGTGGTAGCCAGCAACTTCAACTGGTTTGTCAAGTCGGTGACCGCAAACATTACAGGCACATTCTTAAATGAAATCGGATCAGGTCCTCTTTCGCATGCTGTGCCGCTGAAAAATATTTCAGGTACGGATGGAACGATCGTATACAGGGTTACACCGACTGCAACGGCTGCTCCGTTCTGTATTGGATTGCCGGTTGATTATACTGTAACGATCAAGCCGGAGCCTGTCGTGGCTGTTATTCCAGATCAGAACTTCTGCGGTTTGGCTACGGTAGATGGTTCTACGTTCCCGTTCACCAGCAACGTCTCCGGAGCCCAGATCGACTGGTCGGCTACAAATTTTGCTGCGATCGGACTTTCGCTTGGTACCGGTTCGGGTAATATGCTATTCAATGCAGCAGATAACCTGACAGGTGCAAATATCACCTCGGTAGTGACCGTTACTGCAACGGCCAACAGTTGTACAAGTACAGGTGCCAACCTCAAGACATTTAATCTCAATATCAAACCAAGACCGGTTGTAGATGTAATACCAAACGTCGTGGTTTGCTCGGGTGGGTCGATATCGAGTATCGCATTTACCGCCAACACTGGTGGATCCGAGTCGTTCTCGTGGACCAATAGTAACCCGGCGATAGGCCTTGCTGCGAGCGGCACCGTGAACATTCCCGGGTACACCGCTCCAGTCAACACAACCAACCTTCCTTTTGTAGGCACGATCACTGTGCGGGCAAACAAGAACAGTTGTGACGGCCCCGACAGGACGTTCACAATCACAGTTAACCCTCAGCCGGTTGTTTCTTCAACGCTCGATCGTCCTGTTTGTAGCCAGGGCGCCACCGGTCTCACACTTGCAACGGCAGGAACAAGCGTTGCGGCTTCGAGTTATAATATTGTGAGTCGTACAATTTCCGGCGGACTTAGTACCATCACCGCGGCAGCTGTGCCGGCGACGGGTGTTGCCACAGGCTACCTGGCCGCCGACCAGTTTAAGAACACAACAAACGGCCCGCTCACTGTTCAGTACGTGGTGGAAGCTGTTCAAACCTCATTCGGAACCTGTATTGGGGCGACGAGGACGATCACAGTAACTGTTAACCCCGAACCTGTTGTATCTACATCACTCGATCGTAGCGTCTGCAGTAACGATGCAACTGGATTGGTATTGAATACAAACGGTGTAAGCATCGGTGCTGGTGTTTATGATATCATTTCGGTAACTCCTGACCCAGGCCTTAGTGTAGTTGTCTCGGCTGGCGCTGCTACGAATGTTGCGGCTAACTTCCTGGCCAACGATAAGTTCAGAAATCTTACGAACGGATCGTTGCCTGTCGTTTACGTTGTACAGCCTAAAGTTTCTGCTGCTGGTTGCGTAGGAGAGACCAGGTCGATCACTGTGACCGTAGATCCCGAACCCGTATTAGATCCAGGTCTCAATGACAATGTCTGCAGTGGCGATGTTATCGGACTTAACCTCGGCGTTGCCGGTACCAGCGTTGGTGCATCGAGCTACAGGATCATCAGCCGCACACTCAGCTCCGGAAGCCTGACAGTAATATCTGCGGCAACGGTTCCTGCAAACGGCGTGGTATCGAACTACCTGTCGAACGACAAGTTTGAGAACCTTACCGCAAGTGCTCTTACAGTTACTTACAAGGTTCAACCGGTTGGAGCCACCAACTCATGCCTCGGTGCACAAGTTGATGTCGTGATCACGATCGATCCCCAGCCTGTTATTGCAAGTGGTCTCGATAAATCGGTTTGCAGTGGCGACGACGTTGCCCTCAATCTCAGTCTCGCAGGCACGAGTGTTGGTGCAACGGGGTACAACTTCGTAAGCAGAACAGTACCGGGTGGATTGACTGTCAATACCTCCGCAGCTGTCCCCAGCACGAATCAGGCTGCAAACTTTGTAGCAACCGACAATTTCACCAACACTACTGGCGCAGCCCTTAATGTTGTGTATGTAGTGCAGGCTGTTGGAAGTCTCAATAACTGTATTGGACCGCAGAAAAGCATTACGGTTACGATCAATCCGGAGCCAGTTATCGCTTCGAACCTTGATGGAACAGTCTGCAGCCAGGCAGCTATTGGCTTGAACCTCGCCGTTGCACCGACCAGCGTAAGCGCAACAGGATATAACATCATCAGCAAGAACGTACCCGGCGGTCTTACGCCAATTGTGGCCGCTGCTGTACCTGCTACCAATAAAACGGCAAACTATCTCGCCGCCGACAAGTACAGGAATACGACTGGCGGCTCGCTTATTGTCGAGTACGAAGTTGAGGCTATCGGTTCGGTGGGCACGAACTGCGTTGGTGCATCGCGTATCATCCAGATCACCGTTGATCCAGAGCCCGTCATGGC
>DASRSO010000024.1:0-4598 GCA_035656375.1 Cyclobacteriaceae bacterium
TTATCCACCACCATCAGGATCGGGAGGAGGTGGCGGGGGTATCCCAACCGGATCACCATCACCTTTAAGCGGTCCGACATTCTCATCCGTGCAGCTTGTTACCGCCAGGGCAATAGCAATCAGCGCGAAAACGTATCTAAGTGTTTTCATTTTTTTAATTTTTGTTTTTTTGGAATTGGCTGCAGCCGACGCAGAGGGGTGCTGTGCACGGTCACTCAGACCGCGCCGCGCTGAACAGCCTTGACTTTTGCATGGGTGGGATCCGGGGCGGGGCGGGCTATTCGCGACCTCCCATTTAAGCCGCGCTTTGCCTTAACCGCTGTGGATGTTTACCGATCGGTTGTCGTCGATGACAAGTCAAAGGTGTGGGATGAGGGAAGAAGAAGTGTTCCGAAACCATTCCGGAATTTTCCGGTTTCAATCTTTTATTTTCTGAATTCAGTAACTTGGATTAATGAGTATTAACCACGAGGATATTTTAAAACTCCTGGATGCGCTTAAGACAGAGCACAAAGGCGCGGATTTTTCAATGAAAGGTTTTGAGATGATGGCGGAGGAGTTGGAAGGAATAAATGGTAAATATTTGTACGAGTTGTACCGGGGCACTAGCAAACATCCACATGAAGAGAAACTCAATACTATTGCGAAGGCAATTCGATATTCAAGTTTTCGCGAATTTGTAGAAAGCCAGAAACTGGGAGAAGACCCCGTATTGAAAAGTATCGAAGGGGAATACTATTGTTATATACGGATGCATTTGGAGGAAGGAAAGGTGCTTAGATCACCTGTAAGGATATTTCCCAACAAGGGCAGGATGTCCTATTTTTTGAAAGGCGGTCGGCTTGAATACACGGGAGAAGTAACCATCGCTAACGGATGCTTATTTGTTTTAATGAGGTCGAACGATGGCACAAAATCATTTTATCATGTGTACCGGATTGGAAGCATGGAAAGTCCGGAAGTGTTGCAGGGAATTTTTTCCGGGATCTCAAGTGATTCCAATCCCATAGGTGGAAGAGCGGTCCTGGTTCGAAAAAATGAGTCCTTCGATTCGCTGACCAAAACAAAGATGGACCTGCAGTCGCTTAGCGAATCTATTCTGGACGTTGAGAAAAGGATCGCAGGATACTTTAGGAACAAAAGTGAAAATAACATAACGATCAAAGCGCCCTATACTTTCGGACCCGAAGACCTCTAAGCCCATTTTTCACTAATTTCGCGCCAAATGGCGCATCAATCAGGCTTCGTAAGCATCGTGGGCAAACCAAACGTGGGCAAGTCGACCCTTATGAACAAACTGGTCGGCGAAAACCTGTCGATTATTACCGCCAAAGCCCAAACCACCCGCCATCGGATCATGGGAATCCTCAACGGCGACGACTTCCAGATCGTGTATTCCGACACTCCCGGGATCCTCGAACCCAAGTATGAGCTGCACGAAGCCATGATGAACTACGTCACCGTGTCGCTCGAAGACGCCGACGTGATCCTCCTCGTCGTCGAACTCGGCGAGAAATTCGATGCCGGCGTGTTGGATCGATTCAAAGGCGTCAAGACTCCAATCGTTCTCGTCATCAATAAGTCCGACCTCGGCAAAGGATCGCAGGTCGAGGACAAGATCACATACTGGAAAGAAAATTTTAAAGCCGCCGAGATCATCGCCGTGTCGGCGAAGTCGGGCGAGAACGTTTCGAAAATATTGGACCTCGTAAAGAAGTTCCTCCCCGAACATCCCGCCTATTATCCCAAAGACACACTAACAGACCGCTACGAAAGATTCTTCGCAGCCGAGATCATTCGCGAAAAGATCTTTCTCAACTACGACCAGGAAATCCCATACAGTTGCGAAGTCGGTATCGAAAGCTTTAAGGATGAAGAGAAGATGATCAGGATATCTGCAATGATCTTCGTGGAAAGGGATTCACAGAAAGGAATTGTAATAGGGAAGGCCGGCAGCTCGCTGAAGAAAGTAGGCACAGAAGCACGAAAAGACCTGGAGAGTTTTTTTAACAAGAAAGTTTTTTTGGAGACGCATGTTAAAGTGGCAGAAAACTGGAGAAAACAGAAACAGCGTCTTAAACAATTTGGTTACTTAAATTAATACTCTCGCTGGGCTCGGTTCTAAGTTCTGGGTTCTGAGATCAGCGACGTTAAATGTTAATATAAACCGGGAGAGATTTTATGCGTTTACGGATCAAGTTACACCAAACCATCGCGAGTCATACAGACGTCTCCCTGGATGTATGTCACGTTATCTCAGCAGGAAATCAGAACCTGGAAACCAGAACCCGCGAAGCGGAATAACTATGGCAAACATCGTAGCAATCGTGGGTCGCCCCAACGTCGGTAAATCAACATTCTTCAATCGCCTCATCGAAGAACGCCAGGCCATCATGGACGACATGCCCGGAGTTACACGCGACCGCCACTATGGCTATGCCGAGTGGACCGGGCATTTCTTTACCGTCATCGACACAGGTGGGTACGTCACAGGCTCCGACGATAAATTCGAATCACAGATCCGTCGGCAGGTGGAGCTCGCCCTCGAAGAATGCACCGCCGTTATTTTCATGGTCGACTGCAGGGACGGCCTCACCGGTTACGACGAAGAATTCGCCAACATCATCCGTCGTTCGAAGAAACCCGTATTCATCGCAGCCAACAAAGCCGATACTCCCGACAAAGCAATCCTCGCTTCAGAGTTTTATGCTTTAGGAATGGGCGAAGTGTATCCGATATCCGCCGAGAACGGGAGCGGCTCCGGCGAACTCCTCGACGAGCTTGTTAAAACGTTCGCAACACAAGGTGTCGAAGACCCGGATGCAGGCATCCCACGCATCGCCATTCTCGGCCGGCCAAATGTTGGAAAGTCTTCGTTACTAAACGTATTGCTTGGTCACGAACGCAGTATAGTTACCGACGAAGCCGGCACTACCCGCGACGCCATCGATTCGCACTATAAGATGTTCGGCAAGAATTTTATTCTTACCGATACAGCAGGTATTCGTAAGAAAAGTAAAGTCAAGGAAGACATCGAGTTTTATTCCGTGCTGCGTTCACTGCGCGCTCTCGAAGAAAGCGACGTCTGTATTTTCGTGATCGACGCACAACAGGGTCTTGAAGCTCAGGATGTGAGTCTCATCAGCCTCGCCCAAAAGCAGAGCAAGGGGATGGTGATCATGGTTAACAAATGGGACCTCGTTGAGAAAGACAGCAAGACGGCAGATAAGATGAAAAAGGACATGCTCGAGAAACTGGCGCCCATCGACTACATCCCTTTCGTGTTTGCATCGGCTCTTGAGAAGCAACGCATCTTCCAGGTGATCGAAAAAGCTGTTGAGGTTTTTAATAACAAGACCAAAAAGGTGCCTACGTCGGAGTTGAACGATGCTATGCTTCCGGAGATCGTTCACTATCCGCCACCATCACAGAAAGGCAAGCTTATCCAGATCAAGTACGTCACGCAAGTGGCGGCGCGAAGTCCATCGTTTGCATTCTTCTGCAACCTGCCGCAGTATATTCAGGAGTCCTACAAACGTTTTCTGGAAAATAAGCTTCGGGAGAAGTTCGATTTTACAGGAGTTCCTGTCAGGTTTTTCTTTAGAAAGAAATAGTTGATTGTATTAGGTGAACCAGAAGCCACCCGTTGTGCTCCGGATTCCCGGGCACACCGCGTAATCTAATAGCGTTTTAACCCCCGAAAACGTCAAAAAAGCAAAATTTTATTACGCGTACCCCTAAATCTGACCGTTCATAGTATATTTGCAGCAAAATTAAAACCTGTAAACTATGAAAAAACTGATCGCATTGGCTGTGGTATGCGGTTTCGCATTCACATTCATCGCCTGCGGTGGTGGTGCTAAAACTGAAGAGAAGACGGAAGAAACCGCTCCTGCAGCTGCACCCGCTGACACGGTGAAAAAAGATTCAACTGACAGCATTCCTAAATAAGAAGCTGTAAGAATCTCAATCAAAAAGGCCTCGAATGATCGGGGCCTTTTTTATTTTTAAGGCCGATGATCAGTGCTGCCGAGAAATTAAACGTTATCCTGAATAAACATATCCCCGCTCAAGCGGTTCAATACAGTTTTAACCTCTGGCAGTCGCAGCCATTCAAATTCAAACTTCGAAAATCACGACAATCAAAAGTAGGAGACTTCTCCTGCAAGCACGGCCAAACACCACAGATCACCGTTAACGACGACCTGCATCCATATCTTTTCCTCATTACATACATTCACGAAGTAGCGCACCTTCATGTGCACCTTCAACACGGTCATCGCGTCGAAGCGCACGGTGAAGAATGGAAGGATAAGTTCAAAGAATTGCTCGCTCCTGTTATGACACCCGACGTCTTTCCCGATAAACTACTGAAAGGACTGAAACGTCATATGGTAAACCCAAAGGCTTCAACGTTTTCCGATACCGAGATGACGGAGTTGCTGCGCAATGCGGATCCGAAGTGGAGTCGCGCAACATTGCTGTCGGAAATTCCTGAAGGAAGTTTGTTTGGACTACAAGGCAAATGGTTTCGAAAGGGAACGTTGCAACGCACCCGCGTTCTGTGCCTGGAATTAAAAACGAAACGAAAGTTCCTG
>DASRSO010000025.1:0-30270 GCA_035656375.1 Cyclobacteriaceae bacterium
CGATCGGAATATGGTTCCGATTGAATTTAAGTATAAGCAGGTCTCGGAGGACGCAGAGTACACAAACCCACATGAACTCTTAGAGCACGAGGGAATTAACATCGAGAAGGAAGGATTTATCTACATCTATGTTTCGAATGAAAGTCTACAACCAGTGACGGTTTACTTCGACGACCTTTTGGTTAAGCATACTTATGGTAAGATTGTGGCTGGTGGTGACTATTATCCGTTTGGGTTGGAGATTAATGAGCGGATGATTACGAGGGAGAAGTATAAGTATGGATACCAAGGGCAGTATGCGGAAAAAGACTCAGTGACGGGATGGAATCATTTTCAATTGAGGGAGTATGATCCGGTGGTGGGAAGGTGGTTGAGTATGGATCCGAAGGGGCAATTTAAATCGCCCTATTTGGGGTTTGGAAATCGGCCCGGAAACGGTGTAGATGTTGACGGTGGTGTTTTTAATGATGACGATTACTACATTTACAGTGATCGCACAATCGAACGCGTTGAAACTGGACCGGTTGATAACTACTATTATGTCGATGGAGACAATGTGATACCACTAGCTCAAGGGTTGGAACGAAATGCATCAGGCTTAATCCAGATACCTCAGAGTCTCAACATAGACCGAAACGGTGTTTGTTTTGCCTACCAAGTTAAAGCGGGTCAGTACGACAGAGCATTTATGCATCCAGATGCATTTGCTGCTTTTCTGGGTGCTGTTGCCCAAACCGGCTTCACAGATGTTGTTGTGAATCAATTCAGCTATGCAAATGGGACGTCTCCTAGCCCAAGTACATCTCACATTAATGGCCGTAATGGTGATATCAGACTGCTTAAGGAAAACGGAAGCGGCCTAAATGGCACAGTCTATGACTTAGATTTCTCGTTTTATCGTTCTGCTGATCTTACAGAGGCTTTTAGTCAATTTGGATGGACCGACATACTATCGGCAATGACACCGTTTGGCGTAATGCTTCCGGGAACTCGAGAATATGAGAACCACCATAACCATATTCACCTTCAAGGATTTCGGCCTAACATCACTACTATTGATCCCATCCAAGCGCCATTCAGTGGTGTTATATCCCGATGAAAATAAAAAGTATGCTGAGTTTAGTTTTTTTGTTTTTAGTGACGGCTTGTGAACGACAGGTCCCAAGTTCGCCTCCAGCACCAGAAGCCCCGCACGTTGCAGAGGCGATGAACAACGGTAAGTTAGAGGAGCCAGATCAAGTAGACGACGCACTTTTACGTTGGTCGAAGGTTGTGCATGGGAGTGGAGTTGTAGTAGCAAGAATCAGATCCAGCGAGTCTGGTGTTTTTACGGTGCTAAATGAAAATCAAACTGTGTTCATGACTATGGATTTTGGGAGAGACAGTCTAGGAATCGGCAGGCAGTCAACCGAACTCTTGAACCAAAACGAGGTGCTTTTAAGTAGACAATTTGGGCTTCACTCCCGGGCATTTTACCCGGAGTATGGTATAGTACATTTTGACTGCCTCGAGGTCGGTCAGAAATATTACAAAGTTACTCTTGGGGAAACACCGGACAAGGTTAAAAAAATCGCAATTAACGATGGCAAGTTTGAGTTTTTGCCATGGCAAGATTACATCCTAAGGTCGAAAATTATGTTTGAGGTTGGAGTTGATTCTCTTTGGACACGTCCATCTGGTGATCAAATCAAAATTCTCAATCATATCAGCCTTCAGCCATTAAAGGTGGAAGGTGACTGGGTTCAGGTCAAGTGCGACGACAATTGCTCTGATTGCAACTCTGAAAAATTTATAGGATGGATTCGCTGGCGGGATAAAGAGCGTTTGTTAATAAAAATTGGTCTCTTATGCTGATGCATACGAGAAAAAATGCGATGAGATTAAACGCAACTTTGTGAGCACTAACTGGTACCCTAATGCTGAATTAAATCGTTCCTTTAGGACACACAAAAGACAGAGCGCGAATATTTTCAAAAAGCTGAAAATATTCTTAGCAGTGATACTCGTCGCGTTAACTTCTTCCGGTTTTTCTCAACCCCGCGCCGACTCCTTCAAACTCCCCACCAAATCCGATACCCTCTTCCGCCACGTCGACAACCTCACCAACAAAGCCGACTCCATAATCAACTCCCCACTTCAATTCGGTAACAACGTTAAGAGTAAACTCAAATCCCGTTTAGACACACTCGGCATAAGCCAAAACAACCCTCAAAATAAAATCACGGATAAAGTCAACTCATTCGAAAATAAACTCCGAGATCGCAAAGACAGCCTCTCCAACCTCGGCAATGTCAACAAACTCAACCCAAACAACCTCACCGACTCCCTCGGCCTAAATAAACTCAACCCCAATCAACTCCAATCCGGTCAAAGTAAAATCGCAGCCACCGAAGACAAACTCCAAAATAAAGTCAGCAACGTCAATTCCAACATCACCGAAAAAGCCAACCAACCCCTCAACAAAGTCAACACCACCATGGGCAACCTCTCTAAAGAAGCCGAGGGGCAAGGCAACCTCCCACAAAATCTCAAAGTCAACACACCAAACGTCAATCAACCCAACCTCGACCTCAACTCAAAACTTCCCGACGTCAAAACAACCGACATCAACAGCCTGAAGCCTGACATCAAGAATCCAGCGAACGACATCAAAGGAGATATCACCGATAAGAAAACCGAGATCACCAATGAGCTCAACGACAAAACATCCGGGATCAAACAAAAAGGCACCGACAAAATCGAATCAATCGGAGCAAAAGAAAAGATCGATAAAGTCAAATCATCCGACGAGCTCGGAAAATTGAAAGGCCACCAGCAAGACCTCTCCGAGGGTGTCGGTAAAGCCAAAGGATATACAGAAGACGCAAATAACATCAGCAAAGGCGACATCAACCAGGTAAAGACCGCGAAGGCCGACGTCGAGAAAAAAATTGCCGAACGTGCCGAGATCTCCGACGCCACAAAAGATCTTAAAATGGTCGAAGAGCAACAGAAACAACTCCAGGCTCTCAAGAACAAAGAAGAATTCAAAAAACAAACACTCGCCAGGGCCCGCACTTTAGTGGCCGAACAACTGGCAACTCAACAACAACAGATCGCCACCACCGTTTCGAAGGTCTCCGAATACCAAAAGAAAGCCGACGTCATTCATACAAAGATCAAAGGCATACCATCGCGACCCAAACGGTCGAAACGTCCCCCGCTTATCGAGCGATTCGTTCCCGGCATTACCATGCAAGTGCAAAGAAACAACAACTGGATGGTCGACCTTAACCCCAGTTTACGATTCCGCGCACGAAGCATTTTTTCCGTCGGCGCCGGCTGGAACGAACGGATCGTATTCTCTAACGCATTCAAATATTTTCCTTCCGACAGGATATTCGGCCCACGAAGCTTCATGGAGCTGTCGATAAAAAAAGGTCTCTGGCTAAAGGCAGACGTCGAGCGCATGAATGCCTTCGTTCCACTCGCTTTCAACACACCCGATCAGGGCAACCGCAAATGGGTGTGGACCTACTTTGCCGGCTTGCGAAAAGACTTTTCAATCGCAAAAGGGCTCAACGGAAACGTGCAATTCATGTATAACATATACGATCCCAAACATCAAAGCCCATACATGAGCCGGTTCAACGTGCGATTCGGCTTCGAATTCCCACTCAAAAAGGAAAAAAAGAAAAAGAAATGATGACCTTTGCACCCATACAATATGGAGCTTCGCGACCTCATTGTTACTCCTTTTATCATCATCGCGGTGTATACTGCCGCGTACTTCCTCCGTCCACGGCTGTGTGACGTCAACAATTATCGCTACTTCTTTCCTGCATTGACAACTAAGCTTCTCGGCGCACTTTTCGTCGGGGTACTATATCAATACTATTACAATGGCGGCGACACATTCAATTATCATACGCACGGCAGTCGCGTTATTTGGGATGCATTCATGGATAGTCCTGAAAGCGGACTAAAGTTAATTTTCACACCCTCCGCCCACAACATTTATAAGTACAGCTCACGGATGCTGTTCTTTGGAGATCCCAGTTCCTATTTTGTTGTACAGGTTGCAGCGGTAATCGACCTTTTAACATTCTCCACATATTCCGCAACGGCAGTCGTGTTCGCGTTTTTTAGTTTCCTGGGAATGTGGTTCATGTTCCTTACCTTTTACGAGAGCTATCCACACCTCAAAGGCAAACTCGCGCTGTGTGTACTCTTCATTCCATCTGTTGTCGTGTGGGGATCGGGGTTGCTGAAAGATACACTGGTTATCGGTAGCATCGGCTTCGCTACCTATGCAATCAAAGCGATATTCGTAGATCGAAGAGTTTCAATAGCGGCAATCCTCATGTTTGTTATTTCTTTACTGATTATTTTCCAGGTGAAGAAGTATGTGCTGCTATGCTTCCTTCCCTCCGCAATTTTTTGGGTGTATGGCGGAAACCTCCAGCAAGTGAGATCACGTGTGCTGCGAATCATGTTACTGCCTGTAGTTATTGTCATCACAGTTCTAACGGGGCTCTTCGTTACTGTGAAGGTTGGACAAAACGACCGGCGTTATGCACTCGATAAAATTGCAGAGACGGCATCGATCACCGCGTATGACATTGGGTTTTATACAGGGCGGAATGCCGGTAGCCGTTACGCCCTTGGAAAATTAGACGGATCATTCGGTAGTATGGTTGCGTTGTTCCCCCAAGCCGTAAATGTTTCATTGTTTCGACCATACATTTGGGAGGTACGAAATCCTTTGATGCTCCTTTCTGCCATCGAGTCGTTTGCCCTTCTGATAACTACCTTGTTCCTTTTGTTCCGCCGGCCACTCGCTTTTTTTGCGGCGTTGCGAAACCCGACGATTATATTCTGTCTCATGTTCAGCATCACCTTCGCTTTCGCTGTAGGTGTGTCTACATTTAACTTCGGAACACTGAGTCGCTACAAGATCCCTTTGACTCCGTTTTATCTCGTGGCTTTAGTGATTATTGCCGACTCGGAAAACAAAGCCAGGAAGTTGGCAGTGTTCGAGAGAACCGAATAGCTGTCTTCTACCTTTCGACGCCCTTCTTTTCCGAGACGGGTCCTAAGCTGCGGATCCACTATCAGTTTTTCGAGTGCCGCAATCCATTCATTGGGCGACTGACAGATCAACCCGTCTTTGCCGTTGGTGATGATCGTTGTATTCACGCCTACCGGTGAAGCAACAGACGGCTTTTCCAGTGCCATGTATTGAAGGAGTTTAAAACCACATTTACCCTTCGACCACTCATCGTCAGGAAGCGGCATAATACCGATATCGATCTTAGAAAGATCTTCAATTTCCGACTTCTCGTTCCATGTGATAAAAGAAAGATTCGAAACCTCGATATCAGGTTTCTTATTCGCGATAACCATGAAAACAAGATCCGGGTATTTCTTTCCCAAATGTTTGATAACAGGTACAATCGAATCAAGGTACTTCAGCGTGCTGTGCGATCCTGTCCAACCAATAATAAGCTCGTTTACTTTTTTTGATTGTTCGATAGGGCGATGGTACGTTGTGTCGATTGTCGTTGGATTATATTTTACCCTCGTGTTGAATTGTCGGGCGTAATTGCAGAGAAATTCGTTTCCGCAACTTATCGTGTACGACCACCTGATGATCGACTTTACCTTGCTTCTTGACCGCAATATTTTTGGAAGCCATGCCTCACCTTTAACATCCGTCAACCAAATGGCATCATCAAAATCGTAAACGATTTTCTTTCGAAACAACTTTGCAATCACCCATTCAAACAACGGGGGTCCAAGCGGTGCAAGCTCACGGTGAATAAATACGATATCATAATCAATTACCGATGCCAGGATATTGAACCGCCTAAGAAACCCCACGAAGATTGCCCACGCTTTTAATATCGGGTTGCCCTTCGAATAGATTACTCTCCAGCCATTCGGAGTAAGAAAGCTTTGAAAAGTATACCTGTGTCCAGCTTTGTGAAGCGCATTGAAATACTGTTCGAAGCGGAACCTCTGCGATGGGGAAGATTTGAGAGGGTAGGGTGCGAGGAACAGTATTTTCATACTAAATTTGACACCAAAATCGAAAATATTCAGCGTAATTCCCCCTTGCTGGAAATGGAAGAAGTTATTGATGCATCGAAGAGACGACTGTTCGACTGGGCCGAGTTGTGGCGCTTTCGCGAGCTCTTCTACTTCTTCACCTGGCGCGACGTAAAGATCAAATACAAGCATACCCTCCTCGGGATTCTCTGGGCAGTATTGCAACCCCTACTGATCACTGCCATACTCACCGTCTTCGGTAAATCGCTTCGCATCGATACACACGGTCTTTCATACGAGCTGTTTGTATTCGCCGGGCTGCTGATCTGGAATATTTTCTCTACCGGGCTGATCAACGCATCGAATAGCATAATCAGCAACGCTACCATTATCCGTAAGATTTATTTTCCGCGATTGGTTATCCCGGTCTGCTCAATTCTCGTTGCGCTTTTTGATTTCCTTATTGCGTCGATACTGCTGATCCCGGTATTGATCTGGTTCGGCCAGTCAATTCACTGGGATATGGTGTGGGCCTGGCCGGCAGGAATAATCATGGCTGTACTCGGTACACTCGGCCCCGGGTGCTGGCTCGCAGCACTCAATATTAAATACCGCGATTTCCGATACATTGTGCCGTTTGTCGTACAGGTGTTGTTCTTTGTGTCTCCGGTTATCTACCCGTTGTCTTTGATCAAAGTCCCGGCATTACAAAATCTTTTGGCTGCCTCGCCAGCCTATGGCGCAATCCAATTATTCAGAGCGCCCCTCACCGGCGACTGGGGCGATACAAATTTTCTTTTAATAAGCGTACTCTCAACAATTATCCTGCTGCTCCTGGGCATCGCTTATTTCAAAAGAACGGAGGATACTTTTGGAGACCTGGCATGACAATCAAGAATCCCGATGCCTAACATTTCTCTCAAACGGTATTCACCTAATGACAAGCAAACGTGGAACAACTTCGTCTCCGAAGCGAAGAACGCCACCTTTCTATTCAACCGCGATTATGTCGACTATCATTCCGATCGCTTTATTGATCATTCACTGTTAGTTTATTCCGGAGATAATCTTGAAGCATTATTTGTTGCCAATGAAGACGGTAACACCATTCACTCACATGCCGGCCTTACCTATGGCGGAATGATACTGTTACCGGATGTTCGACTCGAGGAGGTTGCTTCGATCTTCTATCACGTGCTCAAGTACTATAAAGAACAATCATTTTCTTCGATACAGTATAAAACATTTCCGTCTTACTTCACAACTTACCCTGCGTATGAAGATGAATATGTTTTGTTCTTGTTGAATGCGGAGCTCACAAAAAGAGAAGCGAGTTGTGTGATCAGCCGGAGCGAGCCAATGTCGTATCGCAATAATCGTGAGAAGTCAGTAAGGGATTCAAAAGCTATACCCTACAAGATCAATATTGCTACCGACCCCACAAAGTTCTGGCGCGACGTTCTCGAACCCAATCTCTTCGAACGATATTCAGCAAAGCCAGTTCACACTCCACAAGAGATGAAGTTGTTGATGGAGCGATTTCCAACAAACATAAAATTGTACGAGATCTACGACGATGAACTTCTCGCCGGCGCTGTGATCTACGAGATGCCAAACGCTGTTCAGGCCCAATACCTTTCCGCAACACCAACGGGTCGAAAAAACGGTGCCCTCGATTTTCTCATCGATCACCTTGTAACAAATGTCTACCAGGACAAAGACTATTTCAGCCTCGGAACTTCGAACGAAGATGAGGGCCGGAGTTTGAACCGGGGCTTGATGAGTTGGAAAGAAGGCTTCGGAGCGAGAACAAGGGTGCACGACTTCTACAGGATCGAAACCAGGAACTTTAGTCTGCTCTCGTCGTACGCATAGGACATTGCGTAAATTGAAATAAATTAGCGATTAAAGAGCCATCGTCTCTCAATTCTCATGAGTCCGATCCTTGAAATAAAGGGAATTTCCAAGAAGTTTAACCTTCGTCAATCTCAGCCCTACCGGACTCTTCGCGACTCATTCAATACCTTATTAACTTTCAAGCAGTCACCGACCGACGAATTTTGGGCACTGAATGATGTGTCGTTCGATGTTAGCCCCGGCGACTCGATCGGTATCATCGGAAGGAACGGCGCAGGTAAGTCAACACTGCTTAAAATTCTTTCGAAAATAATACCGCCTACTCAAGGTAAGATCATAAAGCGCGGTCGACTGGCAAGCTTGATCGAAGTTGGCACCGGCTTTCACCCCGAACTTACGGGCCGCGAAAATATTTACTTCAACGGATCGATCCTCGGTATGAAGAAGAAAGAGATCGAAGCTAAATTTGACGAGATCGTTGACTTTGCAGGCACCGAAAGATTTCTGGAAACCCAGCTGAAGAACTACTCAAGTGGAATGCAGTTACGCCTGGCCTTTGCAGTATCTGCGTTTCTTGAACCGGAAATACTCGTGATCGATGAGGTTCTTGCCGTGGGCGACGCAGAGTTTCAAAAGAAATGCCTGGGCAAGATGGAAGACGTTACCAAAAGCGGCCGTACAATTCTCTTCGTTAGTCACAACATGGCCGCCGTCGAAAATCTTTGCAGCAAAGCCATTCTTCTCGACAACGGCAAGTTGGTTATGGAAAGCGATGTACCAACCGTGTTGCGTAAGTATCAACAGCAGTTCGCACAAAACATGTCGAACTCTTTCACGATGACCTCGCCAAACGGGTACGACGTCTACTTCAATTCGATAGACGTGGAAGTTTCCGGGAAGCAGCCTAATTACAAGCTTCGTGTCGCCTGCGATGTTACTTCCGTCAAAAGTCATAAAGATTCGTACATCGCGATCGATATCGTTAATTCATTGGGCGTTGCAGTCATGCAGGCCATTCCAACTCTCGAGCCATTTATAAAATTTTCAACGAGCAGTCAACGGGCAGTCATCGATATCGACCTCCCTCCACTGATTCCTGATACCTACCGTGTGTCGGTATGGATCGGCCCGCACAACACGGAGACAATTTGCTGGTTGCGAGAAGTAGTAAGTTTCGAGATCCCTGATTCACCTACGAACGGGAGAACATTCCCGCACACGCATGACCATGGGTTTGTTGTTCCAAACTCGAGAATAGTAAAGTAGATGAGGCAACCTTACTTTCATACCGACGACGTCCATAACATGGACTCACCACGTGAAGTGGTGCCGGTTATTACGAAACTCACAGGCGCATCGAGCGTGGTAGATGTTGGTTGCGGAACAGGTACCTGGTTAAAAGCATTTGAAGAGGCCGGTATAAAAGACTACATGGGCGTGGATGGCGATTATGTTTCACGCAATCAACTAAAAATACCCGTAGAGAAATTCAGTGCGAGAGATCTTACTGTTTCATGGCAGCCCGAACGGAAGTTTGATCTTGCCGTATCGTTGGAAGTGGCAGAGCATTTACCCGAAAGCAAGGCTTCGATGTTTGTAAAAACACTCGCCGGGTATGCCGACCAGATAATTTTCTCTGCAGCTATTCCAGGTCAGGGTGGACAGAATCATCTCAATGAACAGTGGCCTACGTACTGGCAGGAGAAATTCCTGGAGCATGGATTTTATTTCCACGATGTGATCCGTCCCGTGATCTGGGACAACCCGAAAGTGCAATGGTGGTACAGGCAGAATATTTTTCTTTTGAACAAAGTGCCAACGAATGAACCGATCAGGCACTACGTTCATCCCGAAGCATACCTGAACAGTCATAAGAGTCATCACTCAGAACGCGAAGCAATTCTTTCAGGCGCGCACGGGCCATTACGTTCATTAAGGATCTTCGTTAAATCAATCTTCAGAAAATAGATCGCTTGCAATACCGGGATGGAAGAAACTAATCGCACAACTACGATGACGTCCTCGCCAGCTATTTCCGTTATTATGCCGGCATACAATTGCGGCCCGTACATCGCGAAGGCGATCAACAGTATTCTAGAGCAGACTTTTCAGGACTTTGAACTGCTGATCTGTGACGATGCCTCAACCGACAATACGTGGAGCGTAATCGACGGCTTCACGGACAAACGTGTCCGCAAGTTTCGTCATGAAGTTAACAAAGGAGGTCTGGCTACGTACAACGACCTGCTTCAATTCACCACTGGAACGTTCGTCACCATCCAGGACTCCGACGACTGGGCCCACGAGCAACGACTCCAACTTCAGTATGACGTCTTTCAAAGATTTCCGGATGTCGGTCTGTGCTACACGAATGGTGTATTGTATTATTCCGAGACACTCTATAAGGACTATGCTCCTTTTAAACAAGGTTATATCACTATCACTGACCCATTTCCAAAGATCGCAGCGTCTATCATGTTTCGGCGGGAAGTGTTAAAAAAGGTACCCGGTTTCAATTCATATTTTGATAGACTTACTGCCTGGGATGAACACTTTATTATGGAGATACTTTTTCACTTCAAAGGGTACGCCCTTAACCGGTACCTCTATTTTATCCGCTTCCGTTCCGAGAGCAATCACCGTTCACTCAATCATCAGAGAAAGCTTACCGTTCACGAAGCATTTGAGCTGCTGAAGAAGCAGCGAATTGAAACTGGAAGCGATTGGTTGATGGAAAACAAGCAAGACAAACTACTGGAGTTCGAAAAAAGTCTTTTAAAAAACAGGAAGTTTATTGCGGAAAAGTATCGTGAACATGCCGTGTACCAGATCGACGCGGGAAAAGTATCGGGTGCCATGTCGTTACTCGCAAAATCATTTTGGTTGAACCCTCTCAGCTCCATTACTTACCAGACATTTTTTTATGGCCTCAGGAAGATGTTATTAGGCGGATGAGTTATCTTGGAGGCAATTATCTTCGAACTATGCAGTCGCGATGGAAGGTGTTTCCATAATTCTTTGCTGCTATAATAGCGCACGCCGATTACCGACGACACTGAAGTATCTCGCAAATCAACGCGGCATAGAAGACATCGCCCTCGAAGTCATCGTCGTCGACAACGCTTCAACAGACGATACAGGCGACGTCGCCATCAAAGAATGGAGTACCCTCAAAGCGACCTTCCCTCTTCGTGTAATCGTTGAACATAAAAAAGGACTCTCGTCTGCCCGACGTCGCGGAATTGCCGAAGCGAAGTTTGACACCCTTATCTTTTGTGACGACGATAATTGGTTGGAGCAATCATACGCGAGCACGGCCTACAGCGTGATGAGAGATAGATCGATCGGTGCAGCAGGGGGCATAGGTTCTCCAAAATTCGAGACCAACGAACCCTCATGGTTTCGTTATGTCACGTCCTTCTATGCCGTAGGTGATCAGGCCAACAGCGTTCTGCCTGAGCTGAACAACGTCCGATATTTGTACGGGGCGGGCATGGTTGTTTCAAAGGAAGCAATCACCGCATTATTCGAAAGCGGTTTTTCGAACGTCACCTCGGATCGTGTTGGAAATACACTTATTTCAGGAGGAGATACCGAGATTTGTATCGCACTGCAGTCGAACGGGTATAAAATCGAGTATTCAGAAAAATTGCTCTTCAGACATTTTATAGGAAGGGACCGGCTAACGTTATCGTACTGCTCCAGGTTGATCGTTGGGATAGGTTATTCTTCCCAAATGTTGTTTAATAAAACCCGTCAACCCCCTAATTTGGCCCGCATGTTAAAATTGGGCACGGTCCTTCTCCTTCCGTTTAAAAAGTATGGCAATTTCTTTGAAAAGGGACGGGTATTCTTGTTCGAATTGGGTCGTTTTAAATATCATAAGCGACACGCAAGATGAGGATCCTGCTGGTTCTTAATTCGATCAGGATCAGTGGGAGCGAAAAACTCATGATCGCCCTTGTGAAAGAACTGATCCCCCTGGGATATGAGTTTTGGACATTCCCGTTAATTACACCCTTCGATGAGGAGCTTAGAAAATCACTTGAAAGCGACGGGTATAGACTAAACATTCTTATACCTCCGTCAGTCCACCGTTTCGACCAATTCTTTTGGCGATTGAATGGACTAACAACACGCTTGTTCAGATGGAGTTTTCGCGAGTGGTATCTGAGGCGATACGTCATTCGGAAGTGCGTGGAACTCAACATCGACTTGGCAGTGTCAAATTCCTATACCGTTGATCTCGTTACGATCAAGTTAGGTATTCCATTTGTAGTGATCGAACACGGTTCATACTCATCATTTATCGTTGAAAATAAACCATTCGATCCCCTGCCGATACAAAAGAGTTCAAAGGTCGTAGCTGTTTCACAATGGAGTAAAAGGCTTCTAGAATCACGGTTTCCTGCCAAACAGATCGCCATGATTTACAATGCGCTTGTCCCGGCAACCTCACACAAGAATCGTGCGCTGCCTTTTAAGCCCGCATCAGATATCTTTACATTTTGCATGCACGGCCGCGACACTGAGCAGAAAGGATGGGATCTTGCTATAAGAAGTTTTTTGAAGCTCAGGGCCAAAGGATTTAAGGCACGCCTCGTGTTGCTGTGTGCCGGCCCTTATATTGATACACTTATAGAGCAGTACAAGACTTACGACGATATTATTTTCGCCGGACTGGTTTACAATATAGAGGACGCAATGTCAATTGTGGACGCCGGCCTGGTTCTCTCAAAACGCTATGAAGCGTTCGGCCTTTCGGTACTGGATTATTTTCAGCAAGGAAAGCCCGTTATTGCAGGAAAAGTCGGCGGATTGCCAGAAGTGTTTAATGTCGATGGGCTTGCGGGCGGGATAATGGTCGACACCGACGACGGCATTCCCCGTGAAAACGAGATTGTCGACGCAATGCAAAGATTGATCGAAGACAGGAACCTGTATTCGTCCCTTGCATCAAATGGTCCTTCGATCGCGAACAGGTTTAGTATAAAAACGTGCGCAGCCGATTACGACAAGCTATTTAAGTCACTCAACGAGAAATGAGTTGAGTAAAAAGATCTTGAATGAACATTCTCTTTTACACGCCAGTTAATTTCAGGTGCCGCGAAATTGAAAGCCTGACAGAAAAGTTCATCGAGGAAGGACACAAAGTTTTTTTCTTAAGCCAATGCCCGCGTGGTGAATTTCATAAGTCAATGGAACGCCTCGGGGCAGATATTTTCGTAATGGATAAGCCAAACATTGCGAACAGAGTTCTCAGTGTCATTCAATTTTGTCGTAAGAATAAAATCGATGTTTGTTTCTCCCACCTCGAACCTACCAATTTTGTCTCCGTTCTTGCACAATATTTTTTAAAAACGCGCTTCATCATTTATCGCCATCATATCAACGAAGCGAAGCTGGCCGGATTCGACGGGTCATTGGCATACAAGCTTACCTACAGACTTGCAAAAACTATCATATGTGTTTCGCGGCAGGCCAAAGAATACATGATCAGTGAAGAAAACGTGCATGCCTCCCGAATATTTCACATCAACCTCGGTTATAATTTTAATTTATATCCACTTCCTCCCGCCACAAGAAAATCGCATGTGGGGATACAATTATTGTCGGCTGGGCGGCTCAATAAAAACAAACGGCCTCGCCTTAGTGTAGAATTACTTAAGAAATGCGTGGATGCCGGACTAAATTGCTCTTTGGTTGTCCTGGGTGTTGGTGAAGAAGAATCAAATCTTCGGGAGCTCGCCAGGAAGTACAATATTCAAGATCGTGTAACTTTCGCCGGGTACACCCACCAAATACTGGACTACATGGCAGAAGCCGATATACTTGTCCATCCTTCAGTCACCGAATCAAGTTGCGTTGTCGTAAAGGAAGCGGCTCTTGTCGGGCTGCCGGTAATCGTGTGCCAGGGCGTTGGCGATTTTGATGACTACATGAAGAACGGACTGAACGGCGCCGTGTTGCCACAAGATCGTTTCGTTGATGAAGCCTTTTTGGTTTTACAAGAATTCTCAAAGAACCCGCAGCCATTCAAAGAAACGGCCAAACGCCTTCGCACCGAGATCACCACCCGTTTCAACATCGATACCGTAATCGGCCAGTACAACAAACTGATCGGTGGATGAAAACACTCCTCCTCGTCATTCCCAACCTTGGCACCGGGGGTGCGCAAAACGTCTTTCGCGATCAGTATCGTTTTTATTCAAATCATTATAAAACTATCGGTGTCGTCTTTAACTGGGATGGCGCACTACCCGAAGACAAACAACTCGGCATTGTTTCGCTCGACGTCCCCGGCGGCGGCAATTGGCTATCCAAAGGACAGAATTTTTTTAAACGGATTCGAAAGCTCAAAGCAATCAAGGCCTCAAATCTCATCACTCACTCTATCAGCCACCTTGAAGGTGCCGACTATGTAAACATCCTCTCTGGAAAAAAAGAAAAGATATTTTGCTGGCTTCATGGTACAAAAAAATTTGATGGAGAGATACGCGGTGCATTAGGGTGGTTGCGTAAAAAGGTCATGATGCCTCTGCTTTACAGGCGAAGTCAAATGATCGCGGTAAGCGAAGGCATACGACTCGAAATGATTACCGAACTAACTATAGATCCGAAACAGGTAAGGACGATCCTCAACGGGTTCGATCTTGAGGCAATCAACAGGTTAAAAAACGAGCCGTCGCAACTTCCAACCGGACCAATCTTAATAACTCATTGCCGGCTCGCACCTCAAAAAAATCTTTCCGCACTCATAAGGATTTTTACCATTCTGAAGCACAATCGTCCCGTTAAACTTGTGATCATGGGCGACGGCGAGCTAAGGAACGAATTGATCTCACAGGCAACTTCTGCCCGGCTTAGTGTTTATTCGACCTGGAACAACGATGTACTGCATGACTCTTACGACGTTTACTTCGTCGGGCGAAAGTCGAACCCTTACTCACTGCTTTCGAAGGCTACTGTTTACGCAATGACTTCTGCATGGGAAGGATTCCCTCTTTCATTAGGAGAAGCAATGGCATGCGGACTTCCTTCTGTGGCCAGCGATTGTTTCACCGGCCCACGCGAAATACTCGCGCCTGGATTTTCCGGCCCGCAACCAGTCGATCAACCACACCCGACGGATTTTGGAATTCTATTGCCGCAGGCAGACAATGAACAGCATATAAAACTTTGGTCACAGATCCTTGCCCAATTGTTCGATGATGCCACGGCACGGAAAAGATATTCAGATGCTGCTATTGGCCGCATGTCGGATCTTGATCAGAAAGAGATTAGTAAGAAATGGCTGGCACTGATTGACAATGGCAACGAATAAGCCACGCATACTTATTCTTGAAAACTCCACGGTTGTAACCGGCGCAATGAAAGCCATTGTGAACGTTACCGCGCTTATGCGGACGTCATTTTCATTCTTGTTCATAATTCCTCAAGGCAGCACCACCCGCAGCTCGTACCCAGCATCGGAAGTTTTCGAGCTGAATATGATCGAGATAAGCAAACGAATTGCATCACTGATCTTGTATGTCCCGCAATTAATCAGCAATGCCCTTTATCTTAGACGGTTTGTAAGACAATACGACATCGATCTCATCCACGTCAACGACCTGTACAATCTTATTCCATCCCTGGCAAGAATTTTTGGCTGCCGTGTTCCGTACATCTGTCACGTTCGTTTCATGCCCGAGCGATTTCCAAAGGTACTGTTCAACTTCTGGCTCAGGCTCCATCTCAGGCACGCATCGAAGATAATCGTAGTGTCCGAAGCGCTGAGGAAAAAACTTCCGAATCACGACAAGATTATTGTCATTTACGACGGTCATTCATTTGATAAGATCCAATCTTCAACCGGGAGCAACGGATCAACTTTTTTATATCTCTCTAATTTCATACCGGGTAAAGGGCAGGATCACGCCCTTCATGCATTCACCAACATATGTAACGAATTGCCCGGGTGGAAACTTCGTTTCGTCGGTGGCGACATGGGCCTCGAAAAGAACAAACAGTTTCTTCAAAGTCTGAAAGATCTCGCAGAAGCATCGGGTATCTCCGATCGGATCGAATGGCACGGGTTTACTGCCGATGTGGCCTCGCAGTATCGTTCTGCCGATATCATCTTGAATTTTTCCGAATCCGAATCGTTTTCAATGTCGACTCTCGAAGCATTGTCTTGTGGCAGACCACTCATCGTCTCCGACTGCGGCGGGCCTTCGGAAATAGTTCAACACAACATGACCGGCATTCTCGTCCCCAACAAGGATGTTAAAGCTATGGAGCGTGCCATGGTCCGCCTCGCCACCGACGCCCAACTTCGAACGACAATGGGTATGTCCGCGGAAGCTGACATGCGTAAACGTTTCGATCTTACACAAACCGCAAAGAAACTTGACGAAGTTTACCGATCTTGCCTCCCAAGTATATAATGGGTGATGAAGGGTGTTTTTTTAGCTTGTGGACTGTTCCTGATATCTGTAATTACATGGGGCCAAACGGTCACCGCAGATTTTTCTGTCACTCCATCTGCATGCCTTAACGAGAACCTGAAGCCCGATAACCAATCGACCAACGCTAGCCGTTACGAATGGGATCTTTGCCAGGGCGACCTGGCGACCACTCCCGAAGCATCTGCCGTGGCGAATGTCGGTGGCACCATTACCGCGGCAGTCGACGTGGTTTTCGACGGCACGAACTGGTACGGGTTTGTAACAAGCCAGAACACAAATTCTATCATTCGCCTGGATTTTGGGCCCGACATCTTTTCGACACCAACAATCACCGATCTCGGAAACGTAAGTGGAAAAACTAATTTTCCGATGGACATAAAGGTGGTGAATGACAATGGTAACTGGTATGGATTCGTATACAACCAGGCCGATCCCATGGTGTCGCGGATAAACTTTGGAAATTCACTCACCAATACAACTTCCAGCTCGTCGCCAATAACCGCCGACGCTATCTACCCCGGAATTGGAACTGTAAACGGCGGCTTCGATATGATGTACGACGGCACCAATTGGATAATCGTGACGACAAACTTTACCGTTTTTACGATCATTAGAATGCCGACGATATCCGGAACACCAGCTGGTCCCGACGTTATTTCAGGTATTCCAAATCCGTATGGCTACCAGATGGGCGACATTTCACTCGTTAAGGCAAATAATAATTATTATGGCTACGTGATCTCCGCATCGAATAAGTCGTTGCAACGATTAAGCTTTGGTACAACGTTATTTTCTACCCCAACTATCGACGACATACCAATGCCATTGTTCGCAAGTTATTCCCCGCTTGGTCTCGACATCGGGTACGACGATAACATGTACACTTTGTTTGTCGCAAGCTCCGACGGACACGTTCTTCGCGTTACGCTCGGCGACGATCCTTCAATACTATCGACCACCGTCGCCCTGGCAGGCAATTTTCCAATCCTCGAAAACACACTAAAGATTCGACTGGTAAAAGACAAGACCTCGTGGCTGGCTTTCACTCCTTCGTGGCAGAGCAATAAAGTTTACCGCCTCGCTTTTCAAAATCCGCAGTGCAATACGATCTTAACAACTGCTTCACCAATATTTTCATTTTCTGATGCATCACCCAAAGCAATCACATTAAGGGCATTCAATAACTCCGGTGCCTTTTCCGAAGCGACACATATTGTCAATGTATCATCCGGCACCGCTCCACAAGCCGACTTCACCATAACCGGTATCTGCACAACATCCGCATCGCAGTTCTCCGCCAATTCCCAAGACAACATCGTTTCATACGACTGGAACTATGGCGATGCAGCAACAGGAGCCGGACAAAATTCTTCGCACCAATACGCAGCCGGAACGTACGATGTCACACTGGTTGCTACATCATCCAATGGATGTACAAACTCTTTTTTCAAGTCGACGCAAGTTTACAATCAACCGGTTCCCGATTTCACCACACCAACCGGCTTGATCTGTACCAACAACGAATTTGAATTCGCCAACCTTACGACAGATAACTTCGACGGTCACCTTGTTTACGAATGGTCGGTGGAAGGAGCAACTGTTGGCAACGAACGCGATCTTCATCATGCATTCACCGCGCAGGGCGACAATGACGTGAAGCTCAAGGTATCCATTCCAGGATGTTCCGACGAGTTGACCAAAACGGTCAACAATGTACAAGCCGGCCCGACTGTTGGATTTACGTTCAGCGGGAAATGCGAAGAAGATTCGTTCGCATTCACAAACACCTCGGCGGGAGATATATCTGGTTACTCGTGGGACTTCAGCGATGGTCCAACATCAACCGAAACAAATCCAACGCACGTTTACACGCAGCCCGGGATTTATGACGTTTCACTTTCCACCACGGCTACAAATGGATGTGTAAGTACAACAACTACGTCGATAAATGTTTATTCTCTGCCTGTTCCTGCGTTCTCGATCGACCTGCCGCCATTCTCCTGCTCCGGAAGCCCTTCACAATTTCACGACAACACACCCGCTCCAACCGACAGCAATCTCGGTCAATGGAATTGGACGTTTGGTGACAACGGTGCCGGTAGCGGAGAAGATCCCACTCATACGTATACCAACGCAGGCACTTACAATGTCAAGCTAACTGTAACAACCGACCGGAACTGTACCGCTTCGACCCAACATGAAGTTACTATTGCTCCTTCACCCGTTGCAGCATTCACATCGATACCAGCCTGCGTTAACCAGTCAACAGCGTTCACGAGCACATCCACCGGCGACATCAAATCGTGGCAGTGGAAGATTGGAAGCGCCACGTACAATGTCGCCAGCCCGTCGCATACATTTGCAGCTGCGGGAAGTTCATCGGTCCAACTTACCGTTACGGGCACTAACGATTGTGTGAGCACTGCCACAAGATCTGTGACTGTTCCAGTGTTGCCTTCTCTGGATTTTACGATTGCGAATCGCTGCTCCGGCCAGGCAGTTGCATTCAACGATATCACCACGAGCACCACCGATCCGATCAGCCAACGCAACTGGACATTCAATGGCGGCGGAGCCACATCTGGCCAGCAGGTGAACTACACATTCGACACAGGCACATATCCTGTAAAGCTTCAGATCACAAACCAGTCCGGCTGTGTTTATTCAGTCACCAAACAAGTAGTCATCAATCCCTCACCGGTTGCTGCATTCAACACGTCTATCGACGTCGGACCGGCGCCACTCCATGTTGTTTTTACGAATGCCTCCACAGGCGCAACGGCATACAAGTGGAACTTCAATGATGGCAACGCCCCGAAGACCGATGCGTCGACTGAATACACTTACAACACACTGGGCGATTACACCGTCGACCTCACCGCGACAAGCGCAGAAGGTTGCTCACGCACTGCCAGTAAAGTTGTGAGCGTAGTTGTTCCGCGAGACGAGCTTGCCCTCGAAGAGTTTTCATTGGTGCAGGCTGGCACCGGCTATCGCGGTTACATTCGCGTTCGCAACAACGGGAACTATCGCATCGGCGGTTTCAGCGTTTCCTATGATGTCGGTGGTGGAGTCTTGTTGAAAGAGAATGTTACTGCGATCATCAACCCCGGCCAGTCAAACATGATACTCCTCTCGAACCAGTTTTTGAGCCCTTCGTCCGAAAGTTATATCTGCGCCGAGTTGCAAGGCGACACAAATCTTGTCGACAACAAAGCTTGTACGGTGCTCACAAACAACGCGGTTATCCTGGCACCATACCCGAACCCGACAGATAAGTATCTGAACCTCGAGACAGTTCAGCCCACGGCTGGTACCGTACGGGTGAGATTATACAGTTCCTCAGGAGGTAATGCCTACGATAAAACTTTCGATGTGGCCGCAGGCTTGTCGCGACTTACCCTCGACGTCGAGAACCTTTCACCAGGAATGTATGTGGCCGTGGTAACGGCCGGGGATGTAACAACATCTCGCCATTTTCTCATCGCGAGATAATTTTTCCTTATTTTTGCCACCAAATTTTATTCTGTTTTTGATGACAAAGGTAAAATTAGATTCTATCGACAAGAAGATCCTCGAGATACTTCAGACCAATTCTAACATAACCAACGCGCAACTTGCCCAGGAGATCGGGCTTTCACCAGCACCTACGTTGGAGCGGGTAAAGAAACTCGAAACCGGCGGCGTGATCCGTAGCTATCATGCAGTAATCGACACCGCCAGTGTGGGCATGGGTGTAAATACATTCGTGATGGTTACGCTGAAAGGCCACAACAAGGAAAACATCGAGAAGTTCATGAAGGTGATCCGCAAGATCGACGAAGTAGTCGAGTGCCATCATGTTACAGGCCAGGCCGACTTTATCCTGAAGATCGTTTGCACCGACATCCCCGCGTATCAAAACCTGATGCTCGAGAAAGTTTCAAACATCGAAGTTGTCGACAATATGCAAACAATGGTGATACTTTCTACCTTTAAGGACAGCAAAGTAGTTCCTTTGCCCGCATAATGGAGAAGAACCTGATACTTACAGGAAACCAGGTGAGCCAAAAGATCAAACGGATGGCTTACGAGGTTTACGAGCACAACTTCCTCGAAAAAGAAGTTGTGTTTGCCGGTATCGACGGGCAAGGTTATACACTCGCAACACTTTTAGCGAAACAGCTCGAAGAGATATCTGCCGTTAAAGCCACCGTCGTAAAAGTTCGTATCGATAAAACCGCGCCGCTTCAAAGCGACATCCACCTCGACGTGGAGCCAACGTCTTTCAAAAAGAAATCGATCGTGGTTGTCGATGATGTTCTCAACACAGGAAAAACACTCGCCTACGCGATGAAGCCGTTTCTTGGTGTCGAAGTAAAAAAGATCGAGGTTGCAGTGCTTGTTAATCGCAGTCATGCAACGTTTCCGATCCAGCCAACCTACACAGGCTATGGATTGTCGACAACGTTAACGGAACACATCGAGGTAATATTGGGTAAGAACTCAGCTGTTTATCTGCATTAAAGTGTCCGCTTCCAAAAAACAAGACGTCCGCAAGATCACCACTCACCAGCTTCAGGAAATGAAGAACAGGGGAGAAAAGATCGCCATGCTCACCGCTTATGATTACAGCATGGCCCGCATCATCGATGGTGCCGGTATCGATGTCATCCTCGTCGGCGACTCTGCTTCGAACGTAATGGCTGGTAACGAAACAACTCTTCCCATCACGCTCGATCAAATGATCTATCACGCCACATCGGTTGTGAAAGCCGTTAAGCGCGCATTGGTGGTGGTCGATATCCCGTTCGGTTATTACCAGGGAAGTTCAGGCGAAGGCCTTCGCTCTGCAATCCGCATAATGAAAGAGTCAGGCGCCCACGCAGTTAAGATCGAGGGTGGCAGCGAGGTCAAAGAATCTTTGCTAAGGATCTTAAGCGCCGGTGTCCCCGTCATGGGCCACCTCGGCCTCACACCACAGTCGATCTATAAGTTTGGGACATACACCGTGCGCGCACGCGAAGAAGCCGAAGCCAACAAGCTCATCGAAGACGCAATGTTGTTACAGGAGTGTGGGTGCTTCGCTATTGTCCTTGAAAAAATTCCGGCAGCCCTCGCCGCCAAAGTCACATCAAAACTCCAGATACCAGTTATTGGTATCGGCGCCGGCCCCGAAGTAGATGGACAAGTGCTCGTCATGCAGGATATGCTCGGCATTACGCAAGAGTTCAAACCGAGATTTTTAAGGAGATACGCCGACCTGAATTCAATCATCACCGGCGCCGTCAACAAGTACGTCGACGACATCAAGAAAAGATCTTTCCCCAACGAGGAAGAGAAGTATTAACTACTTACAGACTTTAGGGATCTCGTCGTCGGTTTGTTCTCCAAACCACACCACCCCAAAGTTTCCGTAAAATCCTATTCCCACCGCCTTCCATTCTATCTTTTCCCAGATCCCTGTGTTAACAATCAGAGGATTATGTCCCGGGCTCTTTTTCCAACCCTCCAGACCTTCCACGGCATTCGCTTCCGCAGAGGTCCAATACGCTATCTCGTAGCCGGGACCCGTGTAACCTGCAATTTCCCTGGGCTTATCCCACATGCACTGGGCCGCCTTGTGGTCGCTCGTGTAGCAGCAGCTCGTCCAGTTGCCCTTGTCCGACCAGCTGTGGGGGTTGCATTTGTTTCCCTCCTCGTACGTGTAGTTGGCCGACAGGTCCCGGACGTGGGCCTGGGCGGTTTTTGTAAGCTTCGACGACAGGGGAATGGGCTTCAGTTTCTTGCTTTTACGATACTGCATCATGAGGTCGTAAAGCTTCTTTTCTTCATCAGAAAGGCAGATTTCCTGGGCAAAAGCGGGAATTGCCGCCAGCCAGATAATGAGGGGTGCGATAAATTTCATAACGATAGCCTTACGAAGCATTCCTTGTACCAAATTTCTTTCATTCTGACGTTAATTTTCTAATTTTCGCCCCGCTTTATCATCAAACCTCCAAACTCTAAAGTAATGAGCGAACAAAAGATCAGCATTAGCAACGGAAAACTTAACGTTCCCGATAGCCCCACCATCCCTTTTATCGTGGGCGACGGTACCGGTATCGATATCTGGCCGGCATCGCAAATCGTTTTCGATGCAGCCATCCAAAAGGCCTACGGCGGCAAAAAGAAGATAGTTTGGAAAGAAGTGCTCGCAGGCGAAAAAGCATTTAACACAACCGGCTCATGGATGCCGGACGAAACGCTCGCTGCTTTCAAAGAATATCTCGTGGGTATCAAAGGACCCCTGAGCACACCGGTTGGTGGTGGTATCCGCTCACTCAACGTAGCCCTTCGCCAGGACCTCGACCTCTATACCTGTCTTCGTCCCGTGCGTTGGTTCAAAGGAGTTCCTTCTCCCGTTAAAGAACCTCACAAGACCGACATGGTGATCTTCCGTGAGAATACCGAAGATATCTACGCTGGTATCGAATTCCAGGAAGGCTCCGAAGAAAACAAGAAGTTCCTCGCAGGCTTCAAAGATGCTTTCCCCAAAGCATACAAGAAGATCAGGTTCCCCGAAACATCTGGTATCGGTATCAAGCCTGTTTCAAAAGAAGGCTCTGAGCGCCTGGTGCGTGCAGCAATCCAGTATGCTATCGATCATAAGAAACCTAACGTTACACTTGTTCACAAGGGTAACATCATGAAGTTCACCGAAGGTGGTTTCCGCGATTGGGGATATGCTCTTGCAAAAAATGAGTTTGGTGCAAAAGATCTCGACGGTGGACCATGGCAGGTAATTGAAAAGAACGGACACAAGATCGTTATCAAGGATTCCATCGCCGATGCATTCCTTCAGCAGATCCTCCTTCGTCCCGATGAATATTCGGTAGTTGCAACGCTTAACCTTAACGGTGACTACGTTTCTGATGCACTCGCAGCGATCGTGGGTGGTATCGGTATCGCACCAGGTGGTAACATCAACTATGTTACAGGCTATGCGATCTTCGAAGCAACACACGGTACAGCACCGAAGTACGCTGGCCAGGACAAAGTGAACCCCGGCTCGGTAATACTTTCAGGTGTAATGATGCTCGAATACATGGGATGGCTCGAAGCTGCTAACCTCATCTACAAAGGTCTCGAAGCAACGATCGCCTCCAGGAAAGTGACTTATGATTTCCACCGACTTATGGAAGGAGCAACACTGCTCAAGTGTTCTGAGTTTGGTAAGGAGATTGTGAAGAATATGTAAGAGATTCTTAAACAGTTTAAAAAATAGCCTCGATTATCGGGGCTATTTTTTTTTTAAGCCGATTGAACAGTTCTATAAGGTTTGTATGTCTGATCAGGCTGTTTTTAAACTGTCCATCCTTTATCTCCTTTTAGGAAGGCCTAACTTAAAGGCACTTTAGTTGCACACTTTTCCTAAATTGTCTTCGTGCTCACAAACCCCGCAGAACACTCACGTCTTCTCTCGCTCGATTTTCTTCGCGGGCTCATCATGATACTCCTGGTGCTGGAAAGCACCCAACTCTACGAACGACTATATGAGATCACCGAAGGCACACCCGCCGGCGGATTCTTCATCCAATTCTTTCATCATCCATGGAATGGTCTTCGCTTCTGGGACCTCATTCAACCCGGCTTCATGTTCATGGCCGGCACCGCACTGGCATATTCGCTGCACCGTCAGCAGATCGAAGGCAAAACATGGGGACAGTCGTTCGTAAAAACTCTGAAACGTTCAGGCTGGCTGTTCTTCTGGGGCGTGCTCGATTACGCCGTTCGATCCACCGGGCTGTCGTTCGAACTCTGGGACGTTCTCACCCAGTTGTCTTTTACAACACTGGTCGCATTTTTAATTTATCGTTGGTCACCCACTGCACAGATCGCCTTTAGCATTGGTCTTCTCGTTCTTACAGAAGTCCTTTATCGTTTCACCAATATTCCCGGCTTCGATCAACCATTCACCGACCAGCACAACTTCGGTAACTACATGGACCTTGTGTTGATGAACAAGATCAACAGTGGGGGATGGGTTGCCATCAACTGTATTCCCACTGCTGCTCATACCATCTGGGGTGCACTCGTCGGCAAGCTTCTCTTAAGCAATCGAACACGTCCCGAGAAAATGAATACACTGGTGATTGCTGCAGTCGCCGGTTTGGTTACCGGGTACTTGTTGGATGCCACTTCTGTTACGCCCATCGTCAAACGAATTGCAACAAGCTCTTTCGTTCTTGCCTCTGGTGGGTGGGTGATCTTCGCGCTGTTTTTGTCTTACTGGTGGATCGACATCAAAGACCATCGTAACAACCTCAAGTTCTTCCTGGTGGTGGGAATGAACTCGCTGTTCATCTATCTTTTCATAGAGATCGTTGCATCGCGGTGGTTTACCGGTTATATCTCTGCGATCACAAACGGACTAATGGAGATCATTCACGTGCCACACGGACTCATGGGAGTGTTAACCTCGCTTATAATTTTCGGACTGGAGTGGGGGATGTGTTACTGGCTCTACCGCCGCCAAATATTCTTCAAGATCTGAGTGATCTGATACCTCTGCGGTTCGACATTCATGTACTCGTCTGTTCTGCTGTTCAGATCAGCATCTTGACTGCTGTTACTGCCGCCTCTTCTCCCTTGTTGCCGTACTTGCCGCCCGCACGTTCAAATGCTTGTTTCTTGTCGAGTGTAGTAAGCACTCCGAAGATCACCGGCTTTCCGGTCTTCAGGTTCACCTCAGTAATTCCATACGCGGCCGCCTGGCAGATGTAATCGAAATGCGGCGTCTCTCCCTGTATCACACAGCCCAGGCATATCACCGCGTCGATACTTTTTTGCTGGGCCGCCCTTAGCGCACCAAGGGTAAGCTCGAACGTACCCGGAACATTCACCCGTTCGATGTTTTTCTTCTCAACACCAAGATCCAGAAGCCCTTTGTGCGCTCCTTCGTAAAGTGCTTCGGTGATGGCTTCGTTCCACTCTGCCACAACAATAACAAAGCGCTTCTTCGAAAGCGCTTTATTCTTTTTAAGACCTGCGGTCGATTTAAGTATACCAGCCATTATCAGGCAGCTTCCAGTCTTGCTTTCAGCTTCTTGGCAGTGGGAACTTCGGTAGCGTCCCAAAACTCTTTTATGATACGATCGTATGCAGCGATCGCTTTGTCGTTCTGGTTCAGCTTTTCGTACGCGAGTGCCTCCTTCATGAGATAGGTAGGAGTGAAGTACTTGTTCGGATTGTATGTCGATGCTTTGTGGTATGCATCTGCTGCGTTCGCGTAATCGTTCTGTTCCATATATGCATCGCCGAGCAGGCTGTATGCGCGCGCCTGTACCAACAAGTCTTTAGCTTTGAAATCTTTCAGGTAGAAAACAGCGAGCGGGAATTTTCCCTGCTTCAGGCTGATCACACCTGCGTAGTAGTTAGCCAGGTTTGCTGCGGGCGTATTTCCGTATTCTTTAATGATGTTGTCAAATCCCGCCACGTTTGCTGTGCCATTCATCGCCAGGTCGAGACTGTCCGCTTCGAAATAACGAACGGCCTGGAACATCTCCTGCTGTGCCACAAGATCCTGCTTGTCGATCCACCAGCGATAGCCGAAGAAGCCACCAGCCAAAAGGATTATAACAACGACGATACCCCCGATAACCTTGGGGTTTTCTTCAATCCAGGCTTCTGCACCAACCAGCTTGTCCTTTAGCGCGTCCGGGTTCTCAACTACAGTCTGTTTTTCTTCCTTTTTTGCCATGTTTGGGGGCGAATTAAAAACCCCGAAGCAATGAATTATGCTTCGGGGCTGCAAAACTAATTATTTTTTTGATTCCAAGTCAGGGAGATCAGTCCGTTATGAACGGGTAATCCTCCTGCACATAAATGTATTTCAGGGCGTCTGCCGCATCCGGGTACTTCGACTCCTCGGCAAACTTCACGCTCTCTTCCACCTGGGCCACAATTTTTTGATCAATTGCCTCTAGCTCGGCTTCCGTAGCGAATTTCTTGTCGAGGATCTTTTTCTTCACCACCTCGATCGGATCGCGCTGCTTGTACTCTTCAACCTCATCTTTTGTCCGGTATTTCTGGGGATCCGACATCGAGTGACCCTTGTAACGGTATGTTCTGAATTCAAGGAACGTGGGGCCTTCGCCAGCGCGGGCGCGCTCAGCTGCCCTTGCAGTAGCTTCATGCACCGCCTCAGGATCCATTCCATCCACAGGCTCCGACGGCATATCGTATGCGTCGCCAAGAGTATAGAGATCAGTAACGTTCGAGGTTCTTTTCACAGACGTACCCATCGCGTAGCCGTTGTTCTCCACAACGAAGATCACAGGCAGCTTCCACAACATCGCAAGGTTCAACGCCTCGTGGAACGCACCCTGGCGAACCGCTCCGTCGCCGAAGTAGCACATGGTCACGTTCTTGTTCTTGGCATACTTATCCGCGAAAGCGATACCAGCCCCGAGCGGAATCTGTGCACCAACGATCCCGTGGCCACCAAAGAAATTTTTCTCTTTATCAAAAATGTGCATCGAACCACCGTTCCCTTTCGAGCTGCCGGTCTCTTTTCCATACAACTCGGCCATCACCGCATTTGGACTGGTACCAAGCGCCAGGGGATGAGCGTGGTCGCGATAGGCTGTGATCCACTTGTCGTCTTTCGTGAGGGCAGAAACTGCACCTGCCGCACAGGCCTCCTGGCCGATATAAAGGTGACAGAAACCACGGATCTTCTGCATTCCGTACAGCTGACCGCATTTTTCTTCAAATTTTCGCATCAACTGCATGCTCTCGTACCAAAACATGTAAGTCTCTTTCGGGAACGAGGTCTTCTTCTCCGCTTTTCCTTTCGCCTGGGTTGCTGTCGCCATACAAATGTTAATTAGACTGCGAAAATAGGCGGATTGTGGAGGAATTTCCAAACGCAGTTATCCGTTACTTTGAGCAATTGGAACTCAGGAAGCTTAATCTGTTCAATTTCAGGAACTACGAACAACTCTCAGTCGCGTTCGAGGGCACCGTTCATTGCCTTTTAGGTAAGAACGGCAGCGGCAAAACCAACCTCCTCGACGCCATCTACTACCTGTCGTTCACGAAAAGCTCCCTGATCGCCACCGATACCCAGAACATTCGCACCGGCCAGGGAGGATTCTCCATCAAGGGCTCTTTCGACGCCTGCGAGGTCTTATGCTCGTTCCAGATGGGTCAGAAAAAAACTGTAAAAGAAAACGGCAACGAGTATAGCCGGCTCTCGGAACACATCGGGAAATACCCGGCGGTACTCATAGCTCCGAACGATATCGAGTTGATCTGGGACGGTGGCGAAGTGCGCCGCCGGTTTTTCGACAGCCTTATCTCGCAGGTAAATCGTGAGTACCTCGACCGGCTGATCACCTATGCGTCGCACCTCAAGATGAGGAACTCGTTGCTGAAACGATTCGCAGAAAAAGGTGTCGATCACGACCTGCTCGAAAGTTGTGAACGCCAGTTGATCCCTTGCGGAGATTTCATCTCGAAAACACGACAGGAATTCCTGTCGAAGTTCATACCGTACTTTCAAAAGCACTACAGTTTTCTCTCGGGAAACAGCTCCGAACCGGTAACCATCGCCTATCGCTCGGGAACCGATGGCGACACGTTATCCGACGCCCTTTCGAAGTCGCTCGGCCGCGACATCGCACTGCAGCGCACAACCATGGGTGCCCATCGTGACGACTTTGTTTTTCTTCTTGATGGATTCGAGTTAAAACGACACGGATCGCAGGGACAGCAAAAATCTTTTCTTATTGGACTGAAGCTCGCAGAGTTCGACGTGCTCACGTCTTCCAAAAAATTCAAGCCGATACTTTTGCTCGACGATATTTTCGATAAGCTCGACGACGATCGCATCGGGCGATTGATCGGGCTGGTAAGCAACGGTTCTTTTGGTCAGCTTTTTATTACAGACGCGCGACCCGATCGAAGCCGCGAGCTGCTTGGCAGCGCGGGAATTCGTTGCGAAAGCTTCCTGGTAGAAAATAGTAGCTTGCGTAAATTCTGATGGCCAATAAAAAAAACGATAATACCCACCACATCGGCGATGCCATCCAGCAATTGCTGCGCTCTTACCAGCTCAAGTCAAAGTTCGATGAAGCCACTCTGATATCTTCATGGGAAAAGATGGTCGGCAAGCCCGTCGCCAAGCGTACGAAGAAACTTTCTATCCGTAATAAAGTACTCTTCGTTGAGCTCGATTCCCCGGCGATGAAGAACGATCTCAACCTTCACAAGAGTCAGATCATTGAAGTGTTCCGTAAGGAATTCGGTACAGAGATCATCAAAGAAATTGTGATCATGTAGCTAGTCCGCAAGCCACGGAGCGGGCTAAAAGATCAATTTCCGCTGCCGGGTTGCTTTTCTCTCACCTTTAGTTTCAACGGGGCAAACCCGATGTCGCGCACCGCAAGGATAACATAGACCGATTCCCCTGGCGCGATGTCCTTTGAATGCGGACTGTACTGGTTGAACTCAGTTTTCATCTTCGCATTGGCCGAGCCCGCGACGATCATGTTACCCGCCGCGATGCCCAGTCCATAGGGAATGAAGGCTGTTGTTTTGCAATTGCCGTTTGTGCACTCCGTAGTGGAGTAGGTGAGAAGTCCATAGAGCAGATAGATCGCAACAGGTTGACGGATCGTCTTTGCGGTATACTCATTTTCGGCCGGGAACACAGTACCTCGTTGGGTATAAAGCTCAAGGTCGCGAACGAAGTTGAGGGTACGGTTTGTTTTGTTGGTGATCCTGGCCGAAAGAATATTGAAGCCGTGTTTTTTTTCTCTTTTCGGGTATTTCCGGTTGCCGCGATATTCCAGTACGTCGTAGCGGTATGAGAATTCGATATCGTCGTTGTCTTCATGTACCAGGTATTCGACGTTTGGCGGATCGATGGGGCGATACGACGACGCGCATTGCATTAGCAGGGGTGCAATGAGCGCCAAAAGAATCAATCTTTTCACGGTGACGGGTTTTGCAGGGGGGTTGGTGACATTCAAGTACGAGAAATTAATCCAGTGTTGAGAGGTGGATGTTAAAATATAGGGGTTATCCGGGCTTTTGCGTTTGTCAGAATGGAAAAACCGTCTAATTTTGCACTCCCTAATTTTTGGGCCGGTGTAGCAATGCGTCTGTCCGTCAGGAAGTTAGGTCGTTCTTTAAATTGATTAAAGTCGTCGGGGAGATACTCAAGCGGCCAACGAGGACAGACTGTAAATCTGTTGACTTATGTCTTCACAGGTTCGAATCCTGTTCTCCCCACTTTGTCCGCCTTTGGCGGTTTAATTAATAACGCGGGAGTAGCTCAGTTGGTAGAGCGGCAGCCTTCCAAGCTGCAGGTCGCGGGTTCGAACCTCGTCTCCCGCTCAGCGACAAAAAACCACGCGCGAGCGTCATAGCCCCGCGCAGCGGCAGGCCGTTGTAGCTCAGTGGTAGAGCACCTCCTTGGTAAGGAGGAGGTCGTGAGTTCAATCCTCATCAACGGCTCTAAGAAGACGTTCTTTTGAAATATTGAAATAGTGAGAATCTTATACGGGTGCGTAGCGAACACTTTTAACGTATCAGATGTCTTACAATACCTATCCGAAAGGCTTAAAATGTTTAGGGTGTGAACTGGAACTTTAACTATAAACTTATACACTTTAAACTTTTAACTGGGATTTTCAAACATGGCAAAAGAAACATTTGATCGTTCGAAACCTCACGTTAACGTCGGTACAATCGGTCACGTCGACCACGGAAAGACCACGTTAACTGCAGCAATCACTCAAGTATTAGCGAAAAAAGGTCTCGCAGCAGTGCGTGACTTCTCGTCTATCGACAACGCTCCTGAAGAAAAAGAGCGTGGTATCACTATCAACACATCACACGTAGAGTATCAGACTGAAAAACGTCACTATGCTCACGTAGACTGCCCTGGTCACGCCGACTATGT